>DATHQH010000186.1:0-8158 GCA_035482895.1 Alloacidobacterium sp.
TGCTGCGTGGATGTTGAGCCGGCAATCGCGGCGCTGGGCTTACGTTGTGACCATTTTTCTTGCACTTCACATCGTCTCTTCCCTGTGGGCTTTTCCCAACTATCTGCCCTATTCGAATGAGGCCTTTGGCGGCCCCTCGCGTAGCTATAGAGTTGTGTCGGACGCGAATGTCGGCTGGGAAGGCGGTCTGAAGGCCATGCAAAGTTATATCAATAGCCGCCATATTACGCATTGTTGGTTTGCCTTTGACGGCCCCAATGACCCCGCCTACTATCGCATCCCGTGTTCGCCAATGCCCACACTTTTCTCGTGGCTTCTTCGACACCCGCAAGGTGTGGTCCCGGAAAAGATTGAGGGGCCAGTGTTCATCGGCTCAAATGAGATGACGGGATTCGATTGGGGGCCTGACGACATGAACCCTTATAACCAGTTTGTGAATCTTCGCCCGTCGGCTGTGCTACAGGGAGAGATATTGGAATACGACGGGAGTTTTCAGGTAAATGAGGTCTCCGCCCTCAGCCATTTTGTGGTAGCCGAACATCTCCTGGGCCAGAAACAACTTGATGCGGCTCTTGTCGAATACAAGCTTGCAGAGCAGATCGATCCCGAGGCGATCTTGACGCACGAGATGCTGGCGTCGCTCTATGCGCAAATGAAGCAGCCGGATGACGCAATGCGCGAGTACCAAAGCGCGATGCACATCTACCAGACGGTACATCCCGACTTCCAAAAGCTCAATGATCCTCCGCAAAATCCGTTGGCCCATCCATAGGCCTGGTGGGCCAACTCGGGGATTTTGGAGTCTCCTGTTGGCCAGGTTGCTGTAAAAACCAGCCTCCACGATTGGTCCTAATCGGATTGGGGTTGGAGGGGTATGAATTCAACTGACACACAACCCAATCAAGTGTCCCAGCTACCGCTTAAACACTCCCTGTGATAGCATCGTCAATCTCTGAAGACGCCCCGCTTTTCCGGGCGCCTGCTGATTCTTGTGATGAATAACGAGGACGGCAGATTCGTGGCACGGCTGACGGGTCAGAATTCTCCTGCGACCCTTTGGCAATATCCCTGCCTACAGCATGGAAGTCTCCTCTCGGAGCTTGCCTTTCGCTGGCCTGACTTAGTTCGCATGAAAAGGGAGTTTCACTATGAAGACCTATCTTGGAAATGAGATTCGCAACGTAGCTGTAGTGGGGCATGCGCACAGCGGAAAGACAACACTCGTCTCCGCGTTGCTGCATGCCGCCAAAATGACGCCAAAGCTGGGGCGCGTGGAAGATGGCAGCGCCACGACCGCCTATGACGAAGAAGAGATCGCGCGGCGCACCACCATGCTCAATGCCATCGCCTTTGCCGAATGGAATGGGGTGAAAGTCAACTTCATTGATACTCCAGGCTTCCATATGTTCGTGCATGAGGCGCGGGCCGCTATGATGCCCACGGAAGCCGCTCTGGTGGTGGTGAACGCCGTGAACGGTCCGGAAGCAGTGACAGACCGCGTATGGAAGTATGCGGACGAGTTTAATCTGCCACGCGTTGTCGTCATCAACCAGATGGACCATCCTCGTGCCGAGCGAGAAAAGACGCTCGAAACCATGCGCGAGCGCTATGGCAGGCATCTCATTCCGGTGCAATTGCCGATCGTGGACGAGGGGGGCTTTCAGGGCGTCGTGGATCTGGTGACGATGGAAGCATTCTTTTACACACCCAATGGCGATGGGCACGGAAGGATTGGAGATATTCCGGCCAGCCTGGCCGACGAAGCCAAGTCTACTCACGAAACGCTGGTCGAACTGGTAGCCGAAGGCAAAGACGAGTTGATGGAGGAGTTCTTCGCCGAGGGAACGATTCCGGAGCAGCATCTCATCACGGCATTGCATGAAGCCATTCGTGAAGACCGCATCTTTCCGGTGCTCTTTGCGAGCGGGGGAACGAACGTCGCCACCGACCACCTGCTCGATTTTCTGAAAGTGTATGCGCCTGCGCCCGTCGAGCGGGAGGCGGTGGCTGCAAGAGCCGTCCTGCAGACCGTGGCGGCGCATGGAAATGGCGCAGTGAGCGAGAGCCAGCCGGAGATCGTGATGCGCCGCGTCGATGATAAAGAGCCGCTCGCTTTATACGCGTTCAAGACGATGACCGATCCGTTTGCCGGGCGCATCTCGTTCTTCAAGGTCTTTTCGGGATCGTTGAAAAACGATGCAGGCGTCTGCAATTACTCACGCAAGGGGACGGAGAAGTTTTCCCATCTCTCGGTGATGCAAGGGCATACCGCCGTGCCTGTCAATGAGCTGCACGCAGGCGACATAGGCGCCGTGGCGAAGCTGCGGGAAACATTTACGGGAGATACGCTGGGCGACAAGGGGCACGAAATCTTCTTTGAGCCCGTAGCGACACCGGACGCGGCCATGACCTATGCCATTGAGCCGAAGACGCGCGCGGACGAAGACAAGCTTGCACCCGCCGTGCACAAATTGATGGAAGAAGATCTTCTGGTGCGCTTCTTCCGCGATCCCCAGACGAATGAATTTCTCATTGCCGGAGCCGGGCAGCCGCACATTGAGTCGTTGGTATCCAAGCTGCGCAAGCGCTATCACACCGAAGTGACGCTGAAAGCGCCGAAGGTTCCTTATCGAGAGACGATTCGCGGACGAGCCGAAGCGCAGGGACGGCATAAGAAACAGACCGGAGGCCATGGCCAGTACGGTGACTGCAAAATCAAGATTGAACCGCTGCAGCGCGGCGCCGGCTTCGAGTTCGTGAACGATATTTTCGGCGGAGCGATTCCCCGACAGTACGTTCCCGCGGTTGAAAAAGGCATTCAGGAATCGGCGGTACGTGGATTTCTCGCCGGCTATCCCGTGGTCGATTTCAGGGTCACGGTGTTTGACGGCAGCTATCACGATGTCGACTCAAACGAATTGTCTTTCAAGATGGCAGGCCGTCTTGCTTTTCGCAAATGTATGGAACAGGCGAAACCCGTGTTGCTGGAGCCGGTCATGCGCGTCGAGATTGAAGCGCCGGAAGAATGTGCCGGTACGCTCATGGGAGATCTGAACCAGCGCCGGGGCCGCGTCCAGGGCATGGATAGCCGTAATGCAGGCACCATCATTCGCGCAGAGGTCCCTATGGCAGAGATGCTGACCTACGGACAAAGCCTGACGGCTATGACACAGGGCCGGGGAGCCTTCCATATGGAAATGGATCACTATGACGTGGTGCCGCAGTTGTTGGCCGACAAAATCATCGCCAACGCGAAGAAACCGCCAACTGAAGAGGACGAATAGAAACCTATCGAGAGACACGTCGTACGAAGAGAATTTTCATTGCAACTGATGATCGGACTGGAATCAGGAAATGCGTGGGCCTTTGCTAACCAGCCCGTTCCAATGAGGATTCGCCCGATTTTAGTTCTGTTCCCGTCTTTGAGTGTTCAAGCAGTACTGCCTGCGGACGTAGATTTGCCGGCAGAAACATGTTGAAGACAGTACCGTGTCGGGTTGGATCGGTTGAAGAGTAAGTCCTGAGCTGTCCTCCATGCCGGCGAAGGATGGATAGAGCCACCCACAGCCCCAGACCTGTTCCCTCATGCCCTTTTGTCGTGACAAAGGGCAGCCCAAGATTCTTGCGGGTTTCAGGGTCAATGCCGATGCCGTTATCGGCAATCGTTATTCGCAATCCGCGCACTTTCCCCTCCGGCCACTGGACGGCAGACCTCAACCGGAGCCAGAGTGTGCCCTCATCCGGCATGGCTTCAATGGCGTTGACGATCAAATTGGAAAGCACCTGCCGCATCTCACCGGGAAACACGGTTACGGTTTGCTGCGAGCCGTACTGGCGGCGAATTTGCAGTCGTTTTTCCTCGATCCGCCTGCGATAGAGCACGAGCACTTCTTCCAGCAACTGGTCGATATGAACCGGAACAGGAGTGGGAATCTCGCGATAGAAATTCAATGTCTGTTTGCTGATCTGGACGACGCGGCCCAACTCCCGCTGCGCAAGGTCAAGATATGACTTGGCTTGTGGCGATAAGCCCACTTCCTTGTCTAGCAGGAACAAAAGATTCGCGATCGATTCGAGAGGATTATTTATCTCGTGTGCAATCGACGCAGTCAGCCGTCCGATGGCGATCAGTTTCTGGTTTTCCCGTAAAGCACTGGTTATTTGTTCCAAATCCGGATCCGGCGCGAATTTTCCGCCGGACCGCATCTCGACAAACTCAGGGCCTTCCTCGACACTGCTGCGTGTGCCGACTACTGCCAATTTGAGTTGTCGTTGCGTTTCCATGTTCTGCGTCATTTCCCTTGATGGATACGATGTTCGTAGTGGACATCGCTGTTGCTCTCTGGTCCTGTACTCATGTTTGCTCGAGTCATAACTAAATGAAAATGAAATATTTATGGAGGCGGCCGTGTTATTTTTGCCACGAGCGCTGTGCATTCGGTAGATTAAGCGCGCAAATTACAGAAATTGCCCAGAAATGCGAAGTATTTCGGCAACCTTCGTAGCATTCGGTAATCTAAAAAGGACATAGTCAACAGGTTGAATCCAAGGAAGTTGAATTGCAGATAGGCATAAACAGGCTGATTGCGTCCGCGATGGTGGGCTGTCTCGTGACAGCGCATGCCTTGGCACAAAGCAATTCGAATAACTCTGCTACTAATCCCTATGCCGGAAGCGTGCAGGTTGTCGCTGCCGTACCGGGTGTGAAGCAACTTTCTCTCGATGAAGCCATGCAGTTGGGGATCGAGAACAACCTGGCTCTGATTCAGGCGCGCGAAAATCAGCATACCGCGCAAGCGCAGGCATCACAGACCCTGAATCTATTCCTGCCGAATATCGATGTTACCGGTTCGACCGGCATCGAGCAGTTTGATCTGGCCGCGCAGGGCTTTCGTCCCGGATTGTTGTCGTCCTTCAGCTCGCTCATTCCCCCCTCGGAAGCCGCAAATTTTCCTTTCATTGTGAAGGTGGATCTCACGCAGGGGCACGCCAATCTATCTCAGACACTATTCAATTGGGCGGGATGGGATCTCTACCGCGCAATGAAGTCGGGCGCGAAAGTCGCATACTACAGCGCGCAGTCGTCACGCGGGTTGGTTGTTTTAAACGTGGGCACAACCTATCTTCAGGTTCTTGCCGACGAGGCGCAGCTCGATTTCGCAAATTCACTGCTCAAGACTGACGAAACGTTGCTCTATCAGGCGGTGGAAGAGCATAAGGCGGGTACCGCGGCCAATCTGGATGAGCTGCGGGCGCGCGTACAGTTCCAGACCCAGCAACTGGCTGTTATCGATGCGGAAAACACTGTAGAGAAGGACAAAATCACGCTCAAGCGCCAAATCGGCATGGATCCCAAGCAGCAAATTCAGCTGACCGACGCAGTTCCGTTTGCCGACCTGACAGCGATGACGATCGAAGATGCCAGACGCGAAGCCTATGGCAGCCGGCAGGATTATCAGTCGCTTCTGCAACAGATCCAGGTGGGCCAGCTGGAGCGGAAAGCAGCAAAACACGAACGCTTCCCCACCCTAAACTTCAAAGGCAACTATGGAATCACAGGGATTACCGGGGGTCCTTACCACGGCACATTCGAGGCAGCGGGAACGCTAGAAGTTCCCATCTTTCAGGAAGCGAAATTTCGCGGCGACCGCGATGTGGCCGAAGCACAGTTGGAGAGTTTCCGTTCGCAGCTAGCCGACCTGAGGAGCAAGATCGATCAGCAGTTGCGTGACAGTCTTCTTGATTTGCAGACAGCGGCTGATCTGGTGAAGGTGGCGCGAAGCAATGTGGATTTATCGACCACGGCGCTACAGCAGTCCACCGATCGTTTTCAGGCCGGGGTGGACGATAATCTGCCCGTCGTGCAGGCGCAATCGACCCTGGCGCAGGCGCAATCGCAATATGTGAACAGCGTCCGCCAATACAATCAGGCGAAACTGGGATTCGCGCGCAATCTGGGAATTGTAGACACGCAGTATAAGACTTATCTGCCGGGTGGCACGCCGCCGGAATTGAAAAGCAAGCAGGCGGATCAGCCTCAGGGCGGAAGGTAACCAATTTTTCTGGTTACCTCGGCCGAATCTGGTAGACTAAAGTGGCGTTAGAACTGAACCGGGCAAGAGCAGTACTCGCCCAGCAGCAAGATTCTGCCAGTAGTGGCTCCGATTTGTTTCAGCGCAATTCAACTTTAGGAAATAGCATCACATGGAACAAGGAACAGTGAAATGGTTTAACGACGCGAAGGGGTTCGGCTTCATCTCCCGCCAGAATGGGGAAGATGTCTTCGTGCATTACTCTGCCATTAGCTCAAATGGTTTCAAGAGTTTGCAAGAAGGTCAGGCCGTCCAGTTCAACGTCGTTAAGGGCCCTAAGGGTTGGCAGGCTGCGGACGTTCAGCCGCTCTAAGACGTAGAATCAACAGTTTGACTATAAGAGGCGGGCTTCCGGGCTCGCCTCTTATATTTCTTTTATAGTTTTTGACGTTCGTCGGAAAAAAGCGTTAGCGACGCATGGCGGCTTCCAGCGCATCGCATGCCGTTTTCGATCCGTCTTCAGACGCTATGGTTTGCTGGACGGCTGTGCCGCGTTCTGCGTAGCAGGGGTTGCTCAATAGCCCCTGAATCATCTTCACTACGCGCTCAGAGATGTAGTTCTTCCGCTGCACCACTTTCGCGACGCCTAGTCTGCGCACGCGGCGGGCATTATCTGGCTGATCGTGACTGTAAGGCATAACCAGCATGGGTTTACCTGCGCGCAGGGCCTGCGCGGTGGTGCCGATGCCGCCCTGGTGAACAATGGCCGACGCCCGGGAAAATAGCTTGGAATAGGGCGCATATTTCGCGATGCAGATGTTCGCCGGTATGGGCTGTTTCGGAATATTTTCAGGATCGTTTCCCACCAGAAGAACGGCACGAAGATTCAGGGCTTTAGACGTCTTCAGGCTTTGTTCATAGAAGTCGCCGGCATCGAGCACTGCGGCCGAGCCGAGGGTAAAGACCACCGGAGGCGGCCCGGCGTCGAGAAATTCCTCGAGTCCTCCCGACAGGTCGGCCTTACCAGCATCGCCGTCGTAGAAGACAAATCCTGTGACTTTGGTACTCGCCGGCCAATCCGGCTGCGGATTACCCATGACGCGGGAAAACAGAGCCAGGACCAGATGTTTGGAGTGTTTGGCATCGAAGAGGGGATTCTCTCCCCGGCCCAATCCCAATTCGCGTCGCAATTCGTAAACAGGCTCCGGCCAGCTGCGTGTCACATAGCGGGCAAAGCGCTTCACGCCATGTCCGATTCTGGGAACGACAATCTGCGCCCGGGCCAGTACAGGGTAAGGCGGCAGGACCGGGGAATCGTAAGCCGAAAAAAAGGAAAAGGGAGCCAGCACATACGAGGCCCACGGGATACCTGTTTTTTCCGCAACAATCGGTCCTGCGTAAGCCAACTCGCCCGTCATGAGAAGATCGGCACCGCCCTCGGCTTCTACGGCCGCCAGCAAGTCCTCATAACTTTGGCGGAGCACCGGAAAAAGAAATTCACGGAGCCCGTACTCGGTGCCCTTGTATTTGTCATAAATCATGGCGACCAGACGCTTGTCGCTTTGGTCCTGATCGGGCCGCACGGCAAAAAAGCCGATGCCGAGAGGCTCAACCTTGACGCGGAACATCTCCGGTATTGCCAGCACCGGATGATGACCGCGTCTCTTCAATTCCAGAGCCAGCGCGATCAGGGGATTTACGTCGCCGTAAGTACCGAAGGTCGAAAGAACAATTCTCACGCTCTAAAAGCTTGCCTCAAAAGTGTGAAATCTACGTTCAAGTTCCCACTGCTGCTGCGCTTTTTCACTGGAGCCAACCAAGGCTGCGCACGCGCCGGTGGGCTTATCGCGGCCAATCTGCCCGCGGCATTGCGGAACGGGTTCATCGAGCTTTTCCGGAGTCGATGACTGCCAGAGGCTTACTCCGGGAAGGAAGCTATGTTCGATGCCGGTGCGAGCCATCAGCTTGAAGTCAAGGTAGCTCAAAGGATATGTAACTGCAGCACGCACATATTCATGCGTCAGGTCAATACGGGAGACGCCTTCGTCGTCTGTCGAAAGGGCGATCGGCACGCCATATTTCCGGTAGAGCATAAATGGGTGGTTGTCCCCCTTAGTATCGAGGAT
>DATHQH010000187.1:0-14844 GCA_035482895.1 Alloacidobacterium sp.
ATGAAAAGAGATCAAGCCGCACGATCGAAGAAGGCTGCGATCCAAACTTGCCGATCGTCAGAAAGCAGCATTTCAAAAACAGAAAGCCCCGCGCGAAGCGGGGCTTTCTGTTGCGGCGAAGCCGCGTGTGCCTGGACGGCCAGTTCTAGTACATGCCTTCCATACCGCCGCCGTGGCCGCCCGCTGGAGCAGCAGCCTTCGGCTCCGGAATTTCGGAGACCATGGCTTCGGTGGTCAGCATCAGGCCGGCGATGGAAGCCGCATTCTGCAGAGCAGTGCGGGTTACCTTCGTCGGGTCGATGACGCCAGCCTTCACCAGGTCCTCGTACTCATTGGTCCCGGCATTGTAACCGTAGTTTGAGTCCTTGGATTCGTGGATCTTGCCTACAACCACAGCACCCTCTTCACCGGCATTGCCGACGATCTGGCGCAGCGGCTCTTCGATGGCGCGGCGAACGATCTGTGCACCGATCTTCTCGTCGCCCTGCAGGGTCTTGATCAGCTCTTCCACATCCTTCGCGGAGCGAACCAGCGCTACACCGCCACCCGGGACGATGCCTTCTTCCACGGCAGCGCGGGTTGCGTGCATCGCGTCTTCCACGCGAGCCTTCTTCTCCTTCATCTCGGTTTCGGTAGCTGCACCGACCTTGATGACGGCGACGCCGCCGACCAGCTTGGCAAGACGCTCCTGGAGCTTCTCGCGGTCGTAGTCGGAGGTGGTCTTTTCGACCTGGTTGCGAATTTCCTTCACGCGGCCTTCAATTGCCTTGGACTCGCCACGGCCTTCGACGATCGTGGTGTTGTCCTTGTCAATGGTGATGCGCTTGGCGCGGCCTAGGTCTTCGAGCTTCACGTTCTCCAGCTTGATGCCAAGATCTTCCGTGATGGCATTGCCGCCGGTCAGGATCGCGATATCGCCCAGCATGGCCTTGCGACGGTCACCGAAGCCAGGAGCCTTGACGGCTGCCACGTTCAGCGTGCCGCGAAGCTTGTTGACCACGAGGGTCGCGAGCGCTTCGCCGTCCACGTCTTCCGCGATGATGAGGAGCGGCTTGCCGTTGCGGGCAACCTGCTCGAGCAACGGAAGCAGATCCTTCATCGAGCTGATCTTCTTCTCGTAGATCAGGATGTAGGGCTCTTCAAGCACTGCTTCCATGCGGTCCGGATCGGTGACGAAGTAGGGGCTCAGGTAGCCGCGGTCAAACTGCATGCCTTCCACGACTTCCAGCAGAGTCTCGAGAGTCTTCGACTCTTCAACCGTGATGACGCCGTCCTTGCCGACTTTCTTCATCGCCTCGGCAATGATGTTGCCGATGGTCGAGTCAGAGTTGGCAGAGATGGTGCCGACCTGGGCGATCATGTCGCCGGAAACCGGCTTCGAGAACTTGGAAAGAGCGCCGCCTGTGACGACACCGTTCTCATCGCGCTTGCCGACGATGGCCTCGACAGCCTTGTCGATGCCGCGCTTCAGCGCCATCGGGTTCGCACCTGCGGCAACCGTCTTCACGCCTTCGCGATAGATCGCCTGGGCGAGCACGGTTGCGGTAGTGGTGCCGTCACCGGCAACGTCCGAGGTCTTTGAAGCAACTTCGCGCACCATCTGTGCGCCCATGTTTTCGAGCGCGTCCTTCAGCTCGATTTCCTTGGCTACGGTCACGCCGTCCTTGGTGATGGTGGGCGAACCAAACTTCTTCTCGATGACGACATTGCGGCCCTTGGGACCGAGCGTCACCTTCACTGCGTCAGCCAGAGTATTCACGCCGCGCAGAATTGCCTGGCGGGAATCTTCTCCGTGCAGAATTTGCTTTGCCATTTCTAATTCTCCTTACATCAGGGTGCCCCAGGTTCCGCTGAGCGTTAGCGAAGGGTAACCTGGTTTTGTGCGCCGCAGGCGCGTACGCCTGGACGGCCAGTCCTACTTCTTGAGGATGCCGAGGACTTCTTCCTCACGCATGATGAGGAACTCTTCGCCATCGATCTTGATTTCGGTGCCGGAATACTTGCCGAAAAGGATGCGGTCGCCGGACTTTACATCGAGCGGGAAAGTCTTGCCTTCGTCGTTTGACTTGCCTTTGCCGACAGCGATCACTTCGCCTTCCTGCGGCTTTTCCTTGGCTGAGTCGGGGATGATGATTCCGCCACGGACGGTTTCGCCCTCATCTACGCGGCGGACCAGGATGCGGTCATGCAACGGAGTAAAGGTAGTGGCTACAGTAGCAGTTGCCATTGCGGTGCTTCTCCTTCGCGCGAGGGCCAGCCTCGCGGTTTTGAATGCTGAGATTTAGAAAATTTCTGACTGCAACAAATTATTTGAGGAGATCAGGTGGGCCGGAAGGGTTACTTCCTCAGGCTTTAGCACTTTCACTCTTCGATTGCTAATGTAGGGAAGTCGCCATACGTTTGTCAAGGGCGGTCGCTACAAATGTGAGTGAATCGCGCTCATATATTGCAGGAATGTTACAGTTTTCGGAATCAAATAGCACGTCGGGATCGTCTAATAAGTGTGCAGACAGGTACTTCATACAAAATCGATTGAAAATAGTGTTTTTGCAGTGTATTTCGTTTCATCGCACGTCATTTTTCTATTGATTTTTGGATAAAAAATACCTAAAATTAAAGAGTTTGTGACTTACCGGCGGAGCCTGCTGCTAGTTAGCGTTCCCCCGTTCCCGCCGGAATTCTTGCACGTCACCTTACTTGCTAGGGGTAATAAATAAAAATGGCAAAACGTCGTGGCAATCCAAACTGGGGCAAGCCGGAGCCCATCGGTCCGGTCGTGCCTACTGTAACTTCCTTCGAACAGGTCGTGAAGGAATATAAGCTTACTCCAGATCAATATATTCGTTCCACGCGCTTGCGCGAGTGGGCTCGCCGCAACCGCAACTCTAAGTACATTCCCGAGGCGCTGCTCGAAGCCTGGGGCTTCGAGATCGAATCGACTTTGTAAGCTAGACACGAGTTTAGGAAGTAAGAACGCCGCCCAATCGGGCGGCGTTTCTGTATCACAAACTCAGCACAGTCCCAGAATCCCATAACTAAAGCAGGCTACCGCCAAAGCCAGCATTAGAATGCGCCAGCGGTGAAGCGTGTCCCACTTCTTATGCTCCTGCCGCCATCCGGCGGGCAATGCAGTAGCCGTCAGGGCTGCGATGCGGTTGTTGATGGGCAATAGCGTGAACAGGGTATACGGAATTGTGGCGGCCCAGATGGCCACAGCAACCAGCAGCAGAGTTGCAGCCGGATCATGGCGGTGAAGATAGGCCTCCACACCCAGAAGAATGAGCCCGGCAATATACCAGAAGGGCATCGCCTTCCCGAGAGAGCGCGCAAAAAGGCGCAAAGCCTTGGCCTGCGCCTGTTCCTCGAGTTGCCAGATGACGGGATTGACGAAGAGAGAGACGGCAAGCTCATTGCCCGCCATCAAACCTGTGCAAAGAATCGTCAGTACATTCAGAAAGTGCATGTGAGTTTAGACTCCTCGTGAAATTGCTCATACTTCTGACTCATATCTCCGCTAAACTGACTCAAACAGATGTACTGACTAATTTGTCAGTTAATCCGCTGGCATATTGAGCAAATAGAGGTGTGCGGATGCCCGTTTCGAAGAAAGAGATTTCGCCCTGCCCGATCGACGCCATGCTGTCGGTAATCGATGGACGGTGGAAGGGAACGATCCTATGGCGGCTATTGGATAGCCCGATGCGAACCAGCGAACTGCGCCGCAGCATTCCCGGAATCACAGAACGGATGTTGATCCGGCATCTGCAGGAACTGGTACTGGACGGAATTATCTTGAGACATGAAGAGAGGAGTATCCCGCCATGCGTGCGCTACTCCATCTCGGAATATGGCCTGACGCTGGTTCCAGTACTGGAAGAGATCTGCGGGTGGGGACGAAAACATCTCGCTCGGCTTGAAAAGGGCGCGCAGAGCTAAAAGGAGTTGCTTCGCAGCAAGGAGTGGCTTCGCAGCCTGGGAAAAATCAAATACAAATTCTTTTGACACGCAGCATGATTACTATCACAATGTAGTTCTAATTATGCTTGGCGAATTTGAATACGTGTTGATCACCGTGGCTGCCGGACTCGGCGAAAAGGCCTACGGTGTTGCAATTCGGGAAGAGATTGAGGCGACAACCGGACGAAAGTGCTCCATTGGAGCGCTTTATACGACCATCGAACGTCTGGAGACAAAAGGTTTCTTGGAAACGTGGATGGGCGACGCCACGCCGCAGCGAGGTGGCCGCGCCAAGCGCATGGTGCGCGTTACGCCGAAAGGTGTGCAGGCCGCGAAGAGATTCTACGACGCGGTAATTCGCGTAAGCCGTGGCGCATCGTGGGTAGCGAATCGGGCTGGGAACGCTTCATGACAAGCATCGGCTGGCCGTTCGTAGAGGTTGTTGCGCAATTGCTGGACCGTGACGAGCGCGAGGTGGTGCTGGGCGATTTCGTAGAAACCGGCGAAAATGCTGCGAAAGCCCTGCTGGACGTACTCGGTTTAGTCTTCCGTCGTGAGATGGGCCGTTGGAAAAACTGGCAGCCGTGGCTGGCAGGCTTCGGATTGGCCTTGCCGGGCAGCTTTCTCCTCATGGGTATGTCCGTGTCCGTAAGCCTGGGATATCAACACCTCCGCGGTCCCAGGATTTTCGAAGGGTTTCTCGTGCTCGCGTGCCAGACTTTTCTTCTGCTTGCATGGTCGTGGAGCAGTGGCGTTGTGGTGGGAGCATTATCGCGACGCACTCTCTGGGCAAGCATTGCTCTGTGCTTCTCTCCATGCCTCTTTTGCCTTGCGAGGTTCCGCATACCGTCTTTGTCGAGACTCAGCCTGGTGCTCTTTCTGCTACCAGCAATTGTGGGAGTCTGCCAGGGTGTGCGGCGTATCCGGATCAGGCAGAGTGTGGCCATGTCTCTGGCGCTCGCCGTCACGGCTCTGATGGTCTTCATGGGAAGCAGCAGGGTTTTGTGGTTTGGGAACGGGTTGCTGATATGGCCGGCCTGGTATCTGGCAGTGATCGCATGGAAATCTGACCGCGAGACTAGGCGAACGGAATAAGCAAAGAGGAGTTAAGGCAAGATGATCGCAAGACGCATGCATAGAGCACTTTGTCTAAAAGCCGTCATTGTTCTTACCGCTTTAAGCGCAATCCCGTCCCATGCCGATTCGTCAAAAAGCCAGCTCGTAAGCCGTGAACTACGGTCGGAGAACATTGGACACAACAAAATCGGCACCGACCCGGTGCGGAAGATGGTTGTCTATTTGCCTGCTGGCTACGACGAATCTTCCGGGAAGCGATATCCGGTGATCTACTTTTTCCCGGACTCTTTCGTAAGCTACCGCGACCTTTTCGACCACAAAGATGCTCAAGGCGTCTTTGATCGGGCGATCGCGGCTGGAGTGATCGACAAGTTCATCCTCGTAGCGGTTGATATGAACACCCCATTGGGAAGTTCCTGGTGCGTCAATTCCTCGGCGACCGGTAACTGGGAGGACTTCGTGATCCAGGAACTGGTGCCTGACATCGACGCGAACTTCAAGACGCTGCCCAGCCGGGACTCACGAGGAATAGGCGGCGAATTCATGGGAGGATATTGCGCGATTCGTTTCGGCATGCGGCATCCGGAGGTTTTCAGCTCTGTGTATGCTCTGCATCCGGTGGGGACCGGGTCCGGCATTAAAATCATGGATTCGTTACCCAATTGGGATCTTCTGGCGAATGCCAAATCCCTCGAGGATGTAAAGAGGGACGGTTATTCACAGATTTTTACCACCATCTTCCAGGCACATTTGCCCAATCCGAACAAGCCGCCGCTGTTCATCGATCTTGCAGCCCACAAGGACGGCGATCAGCTTGTGATCGATAGCAAGCTTACCGAACGTCTGCGTAACAACTTCTTTCTGGAAACGATGATTCCGCAATATGCCGACAACCTCAAATCCTTGCGGGGGTTCAAGTTCGACTGGGGGCGCAGTGATCTGAATCAGGATCACGTGTATTCAAACCAGGCTTTTACTCACAAGCTGAATGAATTCGGGATTGTTCACGAAGCGGAAGAATACAACGGGACGTGGGGCGAGCGAAATTGGAGTGATGACGGTCGCGTCTACACGGAAGTTCTGCCATTCTTCCAAAAGCATCTGGTCTTCGACGCAAAGAACGACAACAGCCGCAAATAAGATCGGACTCCGAATCCACGCGATCACAGTTCAGGTAAATCATCTGCTTTTCGGGCCGGACGGCTTTGTCAAGCCCCATCATCCATCTCGACCCGCGTAACAGACTGTAAACAAGACACTTATTGGCAATCTCGCCGTGACGTACAATTTCACTGAAATTGCTACAATGGATATAGGGAAATAGATATCCCCGTGAAGTCCGCTGAAAAGGCGGACTTTTTTCATTGGATGGAAACGGACCCCCAGCTAAGTGATTGAAAACACTAAAATGAGGCTAAACTGTTTAAAATCAATGGGATATCGGGGGATGATCCCCTCCTAAGTAATTGATAACAAACAAAGGGAAGAGCCAGCCGCAGGGGGAGGGGGTATCTACTCCCACTAGCCGGAACATGGCAACTGGCAGACAATATACGCATGATCGCAAAATCTTCGTTTACCGATGTCCCAGGAGCTTTGGAGGAAATCAAAGCCGGTCGTATGCTCATCGTCGTCGATGACGAGGACCGCGAGAACGAAGGCGATCTTACCCTCGCTGCCGAGTGCGTCACCCCTGAGGCGATCAACTTCATGGCGAAGCATGGCCGCGGGCTCATCTGTCTCTCGCTTACCGAAGAGCGCGCCGACTATCTCCGCCTCGGTCCGATGACGCAGCAGAACTCCTCGCGTTTTGGTACGGCGTTTACCGAGACGATCGAAGCGCGAGAGGGCGTAACAACGGGCATCTCGGCGCACGACCGCGCACACACGATCAAAGTCGCGATCGACCCGACATCGACAGCGAACGATCTTGCTCGTCCCGGACACATCTTCCCCTTGCGTGCGCGCAAGGGAGGCGTCTTGGTGCGCGCGGGGCAGACGGAAGCTTCGGTCGATCTGGCCCGGATGGCTGGAATGATTCCGGCAGGTGTGATCTGCGAGATTATGAAGGACGACGGCACCATGGCGCGAGTGCCGGACCTCGTCGAGTTCTGCAGCCAGCACCACATGAAGATACTGACGGTTGCGGAGCTGATCCGCTACCGGTTGCAGAACGAACGCTATATTGTGCGCGTGGCCGAGAGCGAAGTGCCGACGCCGTATGGCGACTTCCGCATGATCGCATATGAGAGCGAAGTGAATGGCGGCGAAAGCCATGTTGCGCTCGTTCGGGGTGATGTAAGCTCGGACGGCGACCCGGTGCTGGTGCGCGTGCATTCACACTGCCTCGCAGGCGATGTGTTTGGCACTACGATGTGCGATTGTCACAGCATTATGCAGCGATCGCTGAAAGCCATTGCCGATGCAGAGCGCGGAGCGTTGATCTACCTGCACAACACGAGCCGTGGATTCGATATTGACCGCTCCATTGCGCCAAACCGCATCATTCTGCACCGTGAGGCGCGTACGCGCGAAGGACACGATGATCGCCATCAGCGCACACTCCGGCAGGTAGGACTCGGCGGCCAGATATTGGCGGATTTAGGCATCCATAAAGTGCGGCTGCTCTCGAACACACCGACGCATGTGCCCGCTCTGCAGGGCTTCGCTGTGGAGATCGTCGAGCAAGTACCGATTCCTGAAAGCGAGCCGGCGAATTCGAAGCGCTGACTCGCTACTCTGCTCTTAGTGCCTGCATCGGGTCGATAGATGCAGCGCGTCGTGCGGGAATCCATGCAGCAAGCAGGGCAAGACAGATCATCAGGATCGGCACGGCGCAAAATGTCAGAGGATCGAAAGGACGCACCTCGAAGAGAAAGCGACGCAGCAGGCTCGCAGAAACAACGGCACCGGCAAGTCCCGCGACGGAACCCGCAACTGCCAGCAGAAGACTCTGTTTTACCACCGCCCGAACGATCTGCCAGCGGGGTGCGCCAAGCGCGAGACGGATGCCGATCTCTCTCGTACGCCAGCTGACAACGTAGGCGATAAGGCTATAGACACCCACAGAACCCACACCAACAGCCAGTGCGCCAAAGCCGAGCAGCAGAATCGCCAGCGACCGCGACGTCGAAGCCGATGCCGCAACCACGTCATCCAGAGTTCGCACATGCGTTACAGGAACCTGCGGATCGATCTCTGCCACTGCCCGGCGCAATCCACTCGCCGCCTGCGTTGTCGCAATGTGGGAATGCAGCAGAACCATCATCTGCGGCTGCTCATTCTGTTGTGTCATCGGCAGGTAAACTTCTTCGTCAAAACCGCTCGCGAGGTTATCGTGATGCGTGTTGCTCACCACCCCCACCACAACCGACGCGACATTAGGATTCAGCAGTCCCGGAGACGGCTCATCCGCCACTCCCTCAATGTGCTTTCCCATCGGGTCCTGCCCCGGCCACAGGGACTCCGCCATCTTCTGATTGATCACCGCCGCGCGGCTCGCGCCTGATTGATCCGAATCCGTCAGCAGACGTCCGCGCAGCAGCTTCAGTCCGACCGTCTCGAAATATCCCGTAGAAACCGTCCGCCCTGCCGCCTGCTTCGCCACCTGCCCCGCTTCGCGCGGATGCCCCTCGGCATCGTAGATGTAGTTCAGGTCCCACCCCGTCATCGGCAGCGTATCGACCAGCGCAACATTATCTACCCCGGCAATCGTGCGCGCTTTCTGTTCCAGTTGCTGAAAAAACGCGTGACAATATCCCGCCTGCCGGCATGCGGAAGCGTCCAGTGAAACCTCCGCCGTAACAATCCTGTTCGTGCGAAATCCCGGATTCACCTGCGACAAACTGTAGAGACTGTGCAGCATCAGCCCCGCCGCCGTAATCACCACCACCGACAAGCCAATCTGCCCCACCACCAGCAGCATCGAAAGCCGGAACTGCGATCCCTTTCCCGCGACGCTGATTCCGCCCGCCCGCAGCGACTTCTGCAGATGCGGCGACGCCATCCTGATTGCCGGAACCAGCCCGAAGAGCACGCCCGTAAGCACCGACGCGACCGCGGCAAACACAAACACATCCCAATGCAAGCCCACATCCGCGATGCGCGGAGTGTCCGCCGGAAGCAACTGCGTCAGAGCACGCAAACAGATCGCCGCAGCCGATAGTCCTGCGATCCCTGCCAGCAGCCCCAGCAGAACACTCTCCACCAGTAATTGCCGGATAATCCGCCAGCCCGAAGCTCCCAGCGCGCCGCGAATCGCCATCTCGCGCTCGCGCGAAGCCGCCCGCGCCAGCATCAGATTCGCAACATTCGCGCACGCGATCAGAAGGATCAAGCCAACCGCGCCCAGCAGCAGAAGAAGTCGCGGCCCCGTGTCGCCCACAATCGAATCCAGCAGCGGAGTCACCGTTGTATCCGTCTCCCAGTCTCTCGGCATCACCCACGGAAAGAGCGGCAGCAGCAGCGGATGCAGCCGTCGCCACTCCGCCTGTGCCGCGGCTGGCGTAATCCCGTCTTTAAGGCGTCCAAAAACCCGCTTGTCAAAAGGATGTCCCCAGGCGTCCGTCGCATCTCCACCCTTAAACGAAACAGGAAGGATGAACTGCGTGTCGGCATAAGGAAACCGAATTCCTTTCGGCATCACGCCAATGATCTTCCGTGAAATGCCATCGATTCGAACCGTCTGACCAATCACCTGTGGATCGCCTGCGAAGCGCTGCTGCCAGTACCCATAACTCAGCACCGCCACTAGGTCTCGTCCTGCAATCGCATTTTCAGGAGAGAAAAAGCTGCCCAATGCAGGGTGAACGCCCAGCGTATCGAATGTGTTCACCGTAACCGCCGATCCGAAGACCCGCTCGGCAGCATCCGTGCCTTCTACGTTCGATTCGGTGTCCGGCCCATAGCCTGACAGAGACGCGAAGGACTGAGCCTGTTCCTGATACGCGCGCACCCAGCCCTTGGGAAAATTACCCGAGATGCGCGCCAGCCGCTCCTGTTGCGGATAGGGCAGCGGCCGCAGCATGATCGAATCGATCAGCGTAAAGATGGCAGTGTTTGCGCCGATCCCCAGAGCCAATGTTGATACCGCCATGATCGTGAATGCACGGTATCGCACGATCTGGCGTAGACCAAACCTTACATCCGGCCACAAAGAGCTAAGTCCACGCCATTGCCATGTCTCGCGGCTGCGCTCTTCCAACAGTGTGACATTGCCGAATTCGCGCCTTGCGGTATGCTCGGCTTCTTCGCCGCCCATGCCTTCGGCCATAAGTGCCTCGATCTTCTCGTCGAGATGCTGGCGGATTTCTTCAGAAAGGTCGTCGTATCTCTGTCGGCGGGTGAAGATTTGTTGTAACCAGCGCATACAGTTCTCCTTCCAAGTCATGACTCAGCGGGCATAAGGACGAGGTGGATGCCTTCGAGCATTTCTTCGAAGCGCGAGACTTCACGCTCCAGATGTTTCGTACCTGCAGGCGTGATCGTATAGGTGCGGACGCGGCGATTGGTGGCGGAGAGCTGCCACTCTGCTTTGAGCAGACCATCTTTCAGCAGGCGTTGCAGCGCGGGGTAAAGTGAGCCTTCCTCTACCTGCAGCAACTCGTTCGAGCTCTGCTTGATGTGCTGCACCAGCGCATATCCGTGCATAGGCTGACGGCGTACAGACTGGAGAATCATCATCTCCAGTGCGCCAGGAAAAAGATCGCGGGGTTCTGTATGTTTGCGAGGCGTCATAGGCTATTTTCTGATAGGCCTAGACTAAAACAGTATTGGGAAGATCGTCAATCTTAATTTGCGGGGTAAGTACGCACAGACTCCACTCCTTGAAGCGGAACGTGGCTTAGCAGGTTGGAGGATGCGAGGTCTTGCTGCAACTGCGTTATATTCGTGAACTGAATGGCATGCAGCCCGACGCGTTGTGCTGCCTCGACATTTTCGATCTTATCGTCGAGAAAGAGCGCCTCGGATGGAGCGACGCCGAGTTTTTCGCAGGTGTAAATGTAGATGCCGGGATCGGGCTTGGCAATGCCAAGTTCGCATGACCAGGTGTGATGATGGAAATCGCCGAGCCATGCGAACTCCTGGCGCATATAGCTGAGCGTATCTTCACCCATATTGGAAAGAATGCCAATACGAAAGCCTGATTCTGCAAGCGCCTGCGCCCAGGCAAGCATCGGCTCGTTGATCGTGCACCACATGAGCACATCGTTTTCGATAAGGCGTTCGATGTCGGTTGCGGTCAGCTCGATGGCTGCATCGGCGGCAAATTGCTGCCAGTAGGAGCGGCCATTCAGCTTGCCCATGTCGTAGGCGTGGCGATGCGCCCAGTAGTGATTGTCAAATGTATCGCGGTCCAGACCAGTAATGGCAAGCAGGTTTTCAAGAGCGGCTGGCTCCTGCGGATGGCTCAACACCATTCCGTAATCGAAGATGACAGCGCGAATCGCCATGAAAATTCCTCTCTTTCTATTATGCGTGAACTCGTAGTGAAGACACTCTACGGCTGTGAAAAGATGCATGCATGAGTATTCGACAACGCTTCTCTGCACGCACGGCCTGGGAAACAACAGAGACAGATCTGGCACGCGCTTTGCGGGAACGGAAAGAAGCGCGACAGACATTGCTCGATCTCACCGCGTCGAATCCAACGCAATGCGGCTTTGTTTATGATGAGGCGGCAATTCTGCCTCCGCTCGCCGCACTCGAAGCACTCGCCTATGATCCGAATCCTCAAGGCCTGTTACGCGCGCGTGAGGCTGTACGTGACTACTATCAGGAACATCGTGCCGAAGTTGACCCGGCGCATATTTTCCTCACCACCAGCACGAGCGAGGCATACAGCTATGTGTTTCGCCTGCTCTGCGATCCCGGCGACGAGGTTCTGATTGCGCAACCGAGTTATCCACTCTTTGATTTTCTGGCCACGCTCGATGACGTGCGACTGATTTCTTATGCACTTTTCTACGACCATGGCTGGCACTTGGATCTGGAAGCGGTGCGTCAGCGCATTACCCCAAGGACGCGCGCGATTGCGCTGGTGCATCCGAATAATCCAACCGGACATTTCACAAAACTGAAAGAGCGCGAGCTGATCGAGCAGCTCTGCTGCGAGCATGGATTAGCGCTGATCGTGGACGAGGTGTTTCTTGATTATCCACTGGCTCAGATGAATGGAGGCAGCAGCTTTGCGGTTGGACCGCATCCGGCACTGACATTTGTCTTAAGCGGGATGAGCAAGATTGCCGGATTGCCGCAGATGAAAGCAGCATGGATTGCTGCATTTGGTCCGAAACCTGATTTGGAGTCAGCACTGCAGCGGCTTGAAGTGATCGCGGATACGTTCTTGTCGATGAACACTCCGGTGCAGTGCGCGCTTCCGCATTGGCTCAAGCATCGGCGACAGATACAGGGGCAGATTCAAAAGCGTGTCGCAGGAAATCTGCAAGGGCTGGATGAAATCCTATCTGGCCAGACCATGGTGACTCGCCTTGATGCAGATGCCGGCTGGTATGCGGTATTGCGTGTCCCGGCGGTGCGAACGGATGAGGACCTCGCGATTGAGCTCATCCAGTCAAAAGGAGTGTCCGTTCATCCAGGGTATTTCTTCGGTTTTCCTAGCGATGGATGGTTAGTCGTCAGTCTGCTTACGCCGGAAGAGGAGTTTCACCGAGGTATTGAGGTGATTCTGAGCTTCTGCAATTAAAGGCGATATCAAGGCTGAAGAAACGGATTCGATTGGCGTTCTTCTCCGATGGTTGTAGCGGGACCGTGTCCGGGAATGACGCGCGTCTCCTCAGGTAGCGGAAGCAGACGGCCGTGGATCGAACGCATGATTTTCTTGAAATCGCCGCCGGGCAGGTCAGTGCGTCCAATAGATCCAGCGAAGAGGGTGTCACCTGCGATGAGCAGTTGTTGTGGCGCGAAGTGCAGACAGATGCTCCCAGGGGTGTGGCCAGGTGTATGTAAAACCTGGGCGGGGTAATTCGCCAGACCCACAATGAGATGGTCCTCAGCACTTGCATCCGGCGGTGCAGTTTCGGGCGTTTGCACGCCGAGCCAACCGGCCTGGACCTCCATCATTTCCAGCAATGGCAAGTCTTGCTGGTTGAGGAGAATGGGTGCCTCGGTCTGCCGCTTGAGCTTTAGGGCTCCGCCTACGTGATCAATGTGGGCATGGGTGACAACGATTTGCTTGAGCTTAAGGGCATGCTTTTCAAGGCGCGCCAAAATCTGTGGGATATTGTCACCCGGGTCGATCACCATGGCTTCGTGGGTGGTCTTATCGCCAAGAATCGTACAGTTGCACTGGAGCAGTCCGACCGGAAATGTTTCGAGAATCATAGTTTGATTGTCTGCGAAGCTGCCCAAAAGGTGCAAAATGCGCGACAATAAATCGCTATGGCAAATCGCAAGGAATGGACAGAATGGCACTTGACGCCGCGTGGCTGGGAGCGTGGAGCCTCGCGGGTAGAAGGAAAAGGCAATACCTGGGTCGAGGAACCAACCGACCGCGTGGTGAGCTCCGTTTACCAGGAACGGGAAACGGATGCATCGTCGGAAGTGCAGAAATGGTCGGAAGAAACCTGGCGGTCAAAAAAAGCGGAGAACACCGATGCGCTTTTGAAGCAGTACGGACCGGCACCGGAAAGGCTTTAGGCCGGTCCTGAAGTCCTAGGAGATGGTTACTCTGCCCGTCGCGAGTGTATAAACTCCGGCGACGACTTTCAGCTTGTTTTCCTTCACCATCGGAGCAATGACTGGAGAAGATTCTCGCAGCAGTCTGGCCTGAATTTCGGCATTTGCTTTCGTAACCGCTGCGAGGTCAGGTCCCGCCTGATCGATCGCTGGTTGGATATGGGGAAACAGGGCGCTGATCTGGCCGGGGACGTCTTTCCCCTGAATTGCCGCTTTCACCGCACCGCAGTTTGCGTGCCCCAGAACGAGAATGATCTTCGTTCCCAGAACAGCCGCGCCATATTCCAGACTCGCGATAATCTCCGGCGTGATCACGTTGCCAGCGACGCGCGTAACGAAAATCTGGCCGATGGTCTCGTCGAATATAAGCTCAACCGGGACGCGAGAATCGGCGCAAGCCAGTACAGCAGCAAAGGGTTCCTGCTTCTCTACGGTCCGCTCTTTTAAAATTTTCAGATCGTGTTCGTGGCTGATCATGCGACCTGTGGCAAAACGCTCATTGCCGTCCATTAACTCCTTCAACGCCTCGTCCGGAGTGAGTATGGTTTGCGCGCGCAGCGAAGACGTTGACAGGAGGTCGAGAGAAGAAGCGGCAAGCAGACTTGCTGCTGTTGCCCCAATGAACTGACGACGCGAGAAGGCCATCACAGAGTCCTCCATCTACAAAATAGAAACGAGATCATCATATCTGCGGCGAAGTGTAATTCGCAGAACTTCTCATCTATTTCTCCAGAGGCTTGACGACGGATCCGCCCTTCATCACCCACGAGACGTGCTCCATTACAGTAATATCGGTGAGCGGGTCGCCAGAGACAGCAACCAGATCAGCGTATTTGCCTGGTTCGATGGTCCCCATATCCTTGTCGAGCGAAAGCAATGTTGCGCCATTGATGGTTGCGGCCTGGAGAGCCTGCAACGGAGTCATGCCGCCACGTACCAGCGCACCAAACTCTTTGGAAACCGACTCATCCACATCGGCGTCATCTACCCCGTAGGCAATCTTCAAGTGATATTTGAGGGCACGTCGGAAGGCAGGTCCTTGCTCTTTGACGATGTCAATGCCTTTGGTCATGCTGCGCGGATCGCGTCCTTTCGAGAGGCCGGTTTCAAGGT
>DATHQH010000188.1:0-3219 GCA_035482895.1 Alloacidobacterium sp.
ATCCGCAAGGAATTCGGCGAGCAGGTCGCGCACATCGTCGAGGGCGTTACCAAGATCAGCAAAATTGATTTCGCCACGCGCGAAGAGCAGCAAGCCGAGAACCTGCGCAAGATGATGCTGGCCATGGTCGACGACATCCGCGTGATTCTCATCAAGCTCGCGGACCGCCTGCATAACATGCGCACGCTCGAACATCTGCAACCGGACCGCCAGCACAAAATCGCCGAAGAGACGCTGGAGATTTATGCGCCTATCGCACACCGGCTGGGCATGGGCAAGATTCGCGGCGAACTGGAAGATCTGGGCTTCCGCTTCCTCGATCCCTTGGGATACGAGCAGGTGGAAAAAGCGGTCAATGCCCGGCGCAAGCAAGGCGAGGCGTTCATCGCCAAAATGCAGATCACCATCGCTGACAAGCTGAAAGAGGCCGGCATCCAGGCGCGCGTCGAGAGCCGCATCAAGCGCCTTTACAGCATTCACAAAAAACTGCAACGCCAGCGCATTTCCGTCGACCAGGTTTACGACCTGTGTGCCATGCGCGTGATCACGCGTTCGCTGCAGGACTGTTATGCGGTGCTCGGCATCATTCACAACCTGTGGCGGCCGGTGCCAGGGCGCATCAAGGATTTCATTGCCATGCCCCGGCCGAATTTTTACCAGTCGTTGCACACTTCGGTGATCACGGAAGATGGCACGCCGTTTGAAATCCAGATCCGCACCGAAGAGATGCACAAGATGGCGGAAGAGGGAATCGCCGCGCACTGGAAATATAAAGACGGTCCGGTCTCGGCGCAGGACGAGCAGCGCCTGGCGTGGCTGCGGCAGGTGGTCGAGTGGCAGCGGGACGTCAGCGATCCCAACGAATTTCTTTCCACGCTGAAGGTCGATCTTTATCCCGAAGAGGTCTATACGTTCACGCCGAAAGGGAAAGTCGTAGTGCTGCCCCGCGACGCCACGCCGGTCGACTTCGCCTACAGCGTGCACACCGAAGTCGGCCACACCTGCGTCGGAGCCAAAGTCAATGGGCGCATGGTGCCGCTGCGACACAAGTTGCACTCCGGCGACATCGTCGAGATTCTTACGCAGCCCGGCCACAAGCCCAGCCGAGACTGGTTGGGACTAGTCAAGTCTTCGCGCTCGCGAAATAAGATCAAACACTGGCTCAATGTTCACCAGCGCGAGCGCGCCATCGAAATCGGACGCAAGCTGATCGAAAAGGAGGCGCGCAAGTATCGCATCGCGCTGAAGGAAATCAAAGACGAGGACTTGCAGAAAGTTGCTTCCGGATACGGCCTGGGCAAAGCGGACGACCTGATGTCCGGCATCGGCTACGGAAAATATTCCGCGCGGCAGGTGTTGGCACGCTTGCTGCCCGCCGGTGCGACGCACTCCATTGCCGGCGACATCGAGTCTGAGGGTCTGACTTCAGAGCCGGGCGCAATCGCCAGCGTCGTGCGCCGCGTCTTCGGCGACCACAACGCCATCACCGTTCGCGGGCAGGGCGACATGCTGGTTTATCGCGCGCAATGTTGTAATCCGATTCGCGGAGAAAGCATTGTCGGCTACATCACCCGAGGCAAGGGCGTGGCTGTGCACTCGATCCACTGTCCGAACGTGACCAACCTGATGTATGAGCCCGAGCGCCGCATCGACGTCGAATGGGCCCGCGACGAAAGCACTCCCACCGCTTATCCGGTGAAGCTGACAGTTTTCTGCGACGACCGCTTCGGCATGTTGAAGAACATTACCGGAGTGATCGGCGACGCCAAAAGCAACATCCGCAACATCACCGCCCACACCGCCAACAGCCAGGCCAGCGTCGAAGTTGTTCTCGACATCGCTGACTTGAAGCATCTTGAGCAGATCATTGCGGGGCTAAGAAAAATTCCTGGCGTGCATGAAGTGCAAAGGCTGCAGAAAATCTAGCGAAGGCAGAAGTAAGAAGTCAGAATGCAGAAGTCAAAAAACATCAAAATGCAGAGAATCCCGCAAGCGGATTCCAGGTCTTAACTTCTGCATTTTGACTTCTCACTTCTGCCTTCCCTCTGTGTTACCCTGTGCCCGCTGTGGTTCTGATTTAACTGAGAGCTGACAACCGAGAACTGAGAACTTCTTATGCGCGAAGTCATCTCCACCAAAGACGCCCCACAAGCTATCGGCCCCTACTCGCAGGCCATCAAGGCCAACGGATTTATTTTCACTTCCGGCCAGATTGCCATCGATCCTGCGACGCAACAAGTTGTCACTGGAGACGTTGCCGCGCAGACTGATCGCGTGCTGCGCAATCTGTCGGAAATTCTGGAAGCCGCCGGCAGCGGGCTGGGGAAAGTCGTGCGCTCGACCGTCTTCCTGAAGAACATGGATGACTTCGCCGCCATGAATGCCGTTTATGGCAAGTACTTCAGCACGGCGCCGCCCGCGCGCTCAACCGTCGAAGTCGTTCGTTTGCCGAAAGACGTGCTGGTAGAAATCGACGTAATCGCGGTGGGATAAACAAACCTCATCCACACAGGGCAGGACCGAGGAAAATCTAAGTTCCTGTGATCTCCGTGGTTCGATCTGTTCGGATGAGTCAGCATTCGGAGGGGCAAGTATGAGGATGAATTTAGTGGTGGTGGCCGTTCTTGCCGCTACAGCATTCGCGCAATCGGCCAGTCACAGGACCGTTCAGGTGGGTCGTCCCAATACGAACGCTCCCACCAAGGTGACTGGGGATGGCGTCACGACCGAATCCGGCTTGCAGTATTGGGATATCAAGATCGGCCTCGGTCCTCTCGCAAAAGCCGGAGACCACGTGAAAGTGCACTACACCGGATGGCTTACCACCGGCAAGAAGTTTGACAGTTCCGTCGATGCGAATTCGCCCTACGAATTCGCCCTGGGCGAGGGCAACGTCATCAAGGGATGGGACGAAGGCGTCGCAGGAATGAAGGTTGGCGGCAAGCGGCAGCTGCGCATCCCGCCGGAATTGGCTTACGGCGAGACCGGCTTTAAGGACATCATCCAGCCCAACGCTACGCTCATCTTCGACATTCAGTTGCTCAGCGTGAAACAAGAATCTTCAACCACAGAGGGCACAGAAAAGCACTGAGGAATGAAATCCTCTGTGGAACTCTGTTTCCTCTGTGGCTAAAGGGTTTTACGCCTTGACGACTTTGCCGCTGCGCAGGCAGGACGTGCAGACGCGCATACGCTTGGTGGCCGCGCCCACGCGGGCGT
>DATHQH010000189.1:0-7116 GCA_035482895.1 Alloacidobacterium sp.
TTCGATCAGCCCGATCAATGGATTCACGCTGGTGATTTTCCTCTGCTGGTTTGGCGGCTCCGGTTATCTGCTGGAGCGGTATGGCGGATTCATTGTTCCGGTCGTGCTGCTGCTGTCAACGATTGCCGGAATTGCAGGAGCATCGGCGTTGTTCTGGTTCATGGCGCATGTGCTGGCGCCGCACGAACATGAGCTGACGGCAGAGGAGACGGCAACGATCGGAATGGTTGGCCGGGTGAGCGGCGCAATTCGCGATCATGGCACGGGCGAGATTCTGTTCTCGCAGAATGGCGGCCGTCGATTTGCTGCAGCACGCAGCGAGAATGGATTGCCGATTGCGCGCGATACGGAAGTAGTGGTGAT
Organism: Alloacidobacterium sp.; assembly: GCA_035482895.1. Lineage (GTDB taxonomy): Bacteria > Acidobacteriota > Terriglobia > Terriglobales > Acidobacteriaceae > Alloacidobacterium. Next base: position 364 of record DATHQH010000189.1, read on the forward strand.
GCGCTACGAGCAGGGCATCGCCTGGGTGCGCCGCTGGGATGAAATTGCCGACTAGCGGCGTTCATTCCCAGAGGCGACGAATCAATCGACTTTTAACACAGTTTTCCCAGTGGAAAGGACCGGGATCACTATGACGAACACAATCATTATTATTGTTGGACTTAGTTTATTGGCCATCATCGTTCTGGCAGGCCTGCTGGCAAGAATGTTTCGCAAGGCAGGGCCGAATGAGGCGCTGATTGTCTATGGATTTCGCGGGCCGCGCGTGATCAAAGGCCACGGCACGGTGATCTTTCCCATGATCGAGAACTGCCGCGAGCTTTCACTGGAGCTGATGTCGTTTGACGTAGCTCCGCAACAGGACCTCTACACGAAGCAGGGCGTTGCCGTGACGGTAGAAGCCGTGGCGCAGATCAAGGTGCGTTCGGATCAGGAGTCAATCCTTACGGCTGCGGAGCAGTTCCTGACGAAGACGCCTCCGCAGCGCGAAGGCCTGATACGGCTGGTGATGGAGGGCCATCTGCGCGGCATCATCGGACAGCTTACCGTTGAGCAAATCGTAAAAGAGCCGGAGATGGTTGCCGACCGCATGCGTGGGACCTGCGCAGACGATATGAGCAAGATGGGTCTCGAAGTTGTTTCGTTCACGATCAAAGAAGTCCGCGACAAGAACGAGTACATCACCAACATGGGACGGCCGGATATTGTTCGCATTCGCCGCGATGCCGACGTTGCTGCCGCAGAAGCGGAACGCGATACCGCGATTCGCCGCGCGAACGCGCTGCGCGAAGCGGCGATTGCCAAAGCTGCCGCAGACCAGGATCGCGTGATTGCAGAGACTGCATCGCTGGCCAGACAGGCAGAGGCGCAGCGCAATCTCGATATCCAAAAAGCGCAGTTCACCGAGCAGAGCCGTAAGCAGGAGGCACAGGCCGACAAAGCATATGAGCTGCAGACCAACGTGATGCAACAGCAGGTGGTCGCCGAACAGGTGAAAGTGCAACAGGTTGAGAAGGAGCAACAGATCAAGGTGCAGGAAGCAGAAATTCTGCGCCACGAAAAAGAATTGATCGCGACCGTGCTGAAGCAGGCAGAGATTGAGCGCCAGCGGATTGAAAATCTTGCTTCCGCTGAAAAATCTCGTCTGACCATTGAGGCCGAGGGCCGTGCTTCTGCGATTCGCGCGCAGGGTGAGGCTGAAGCCGCCGTCATCTTCCAGAAAGGCGAAGCAGAGGCCAAGGCGATGAATGTAAAGGCTGAGGCTTACCAGGACTGGAACCAGGCAGCGGTTGTCGATCGGCTGATCACCAATATGGCTGATGTAGTGCGAGCGATGGCCGAACCTCTGTCGAAAGTAGACAAGATCACCATCGTTTCCACTGGCAATGATTCTGCGGCCGGAGTGAACAAACTGACCGGAGACATCACGAAGATCGCCGCGCAGGTGCCTGCATTGTTTGAAGCGCTTTCGGGGATGGACATGCATGAACTGATGAGCAACGTGAAGAGTATGCGGGCGCGGCCGAATGGCGCAGCAACCGTTGATGGCAAGTAATACCTAACTCTGGGCGGAGCTAAGCGGCTCCGCCCACTTACTTTTTTCATAAGGAGGAAGATATGGCACTCCTGGAACGCGTTGCAGCGTTGCTGCGCGCTAACGTAAATGACCTGATCGATAAAGCGGAAGATCCGGAAAAAATGCTGAAGCAGCTGGTGCTCGACATGGAGAATCAGTTACTGCAGGTGAAGACACAGGTGGCAATTGCCATTGCCGATCAGCATCTGCTGGAAAAGAAAAAGACGGAGCACGATCACTCCGCCGAAGAGTGGCGGAAGAAAGCCGAGCTTGCCGTCAGCAAGGGCAAGGACGATCTCGCGCGAGCCGCGCTGGAACGGGCTTTGAGCCATGAACAGATGGCGTTAGGCTTTGCGCAACAGTTGGAAGACCAGTCTAACGAGGCCGATTCCCTGCGTTCTGCACTGCGGAAGCTGGATCAAAAGCTGGTGGAGACCCGCAGCCGCTGCGAAATGCTGATTGCGCAGCATCGACGCGCCCGCGTGGTCAGCAAGGCGAACCAGGTGCGGCAGAAAGTTGATGCAGCTCAGAATGGCGCGGGCATCGACCGGCTGCGGCTTCGTGTGGCGGGCACCGAATCAGAAAACGCGGCGACTCACGAGTTGTTGGGCGGCGATTCGCTAGAAGATCGCTTCGCCAACCTGGAGCGTGAGGAGCAGATTGAAAGTTTGCTGCGCGACCTGAAAGAGCGTCAGGGCAAAACTGCCTAGGCGCCGATGAGGTTTATGGCAACGACAGCAAGTTGCGCGAGTGGCCGGAAGATCGGCAGTTGGGTTATGTTCTCACCGTGACCTCCGATCAACAAATGTGCTCGCGATGAACCTTCCTCATGGGAACGGGGTCTTCCTGATAAGCAAGACCCCGGATTCAGGAGGCCAGATGAACTGGCGTCCAAAGGTTATATCAGAATGCGCCGGGCAGCATCGGCTTCTTCTGCCAGAGCTTGCACCGTGTTGAAGAACCGCCTGCTTTGGCCGGTGAAGAGTCCGTCGGCGGTGAGGCTTGCGACCGCAGCCACGGCGCCTGCAAATCTATCGGTGAGTGGACGAATAATTGCGACATGGGGAAAGTCGGGGCTGATGAATTCGCAAGGGACGGGGAAGATGAGGCTTGGCTGAACCAAGCTTGCGGGACTAAGCGGTGGGTTATTAAAGAAATCAGGAAATGTCAGTCCGGAATCCGTTACAGGTGCAACAGGCTGTTGCACTCCATTACCGGCGAAATCAACCCACTCCAGGAAATGAGCAATCTCGTCTCCGCCAATGCCGAGGGTAATTTGAAGCACTTCCGGCTCTGAGACCTTTTGACTCATGGCAGCGTACAGACTCGAGCCGCCTTGCTCAATCATGCCGAAATGAAAGGCCGCTGTATTCGCGATCACCTGAATATGATTGACATTGTTGAAATCGGCGTCGGTGATGGGAATGGCGGTCCGGTTGGTGATAGTGACAGCCTGTGGGAAGGTAGCGCCGAGGTCTGGATTCGTTGTACTGCGATAGCGAACGAACCAGCTGGTATCGACGTTGAGATGCATGAGGTTGGTGAGGCGCGGGATGCCCGTTGATCCCATAGCTGTGCTGCCTGGCAGAGTACGGAACTCGTCTAGATTGACTGGTTCGGCTCCACGGGACGCGAGATAGGCATTGAGAAATGCCGCGTGACTGACTTCATCCAGTGTGTTGCTGGCTATGTATTGCGGACCATCGGTATCGAGGTTTGAAAGGGCCATCTGATAGGCGTTCAACGGTGGGTTCGGGTTAGGGTCTACTTCAATGGGAGGATTATTGCCGATACCACCGAGTTCCGCATACTGCGTCCAAAGGTCCGACTCGATGAGTTCGGCGGCGGCCAGAAACCGGAGGATTGCTGCATCGCCCTGATTGAGACGACCGCGTGATTCCCGTTCTTGCGCACGAGCCGAAGTTCCATTTGCTAACAAACCGGCGCCCACTGCTGCTGCGCCTCCTGCCAGAAGACCGGTTTTCATAAAAGAACGCCGGTCAACTGGACGCCTGGTGTTGGACACACGATTCTTCATACTTGTCCGACCTGTCCTGTCTTTGTGAAGTGGATCTTTCTTGAGGGGAATGACCCAACGATCACACTAGCTTCGGAAAACATGTCGCGTGTCAGGGGATTGTCAAACCAATGTCTTCTGAATATCTTCTAAATGTCTTTGAAGGAATTGATTGATTTTTCACAATGACTCGATGGATGCTGAGGTGCTAATCCGCAAGTTCGTACGTCTAAGGCAATTCGAGTCGCATCGTGTTTGCTGCGAGGAAAGTCTTGCGCTGCCAAGAGTCGGATGATCCAGCCGCAGATGCCACCCACTTCTCAACACTTTGCGAAATCGCATCTCATGCTTGTACCGTTAACTGGAGCCTATGAGCGATCCACACAATTTCAATCTGCAATCTGCCGCACGCGAGTCCATGCTGGAACGTGGTTTCCATCCTGATTTTCCCCAATCTGCACAGGACGAAGTACACGCGCTGCAGGCAAAGCCTCCACAAACGAATGGCGTGCCGACCGCACGCGATCTACACGAGCTGCTGTGGTCTTCTGTCGACAACGACACGTCGCGCGATCTTGACCAGATTGAAGTTGCAAAAGAGATGGCTGACGGCACGGTCCGCATTCAGGTTGCGATTGCGGATGTGGATGCGTATGTTCCCGCTGGTTCGGCAATCGATAAATACGCGGCTGCGCAAACAACCACCATTTATACCGGGGTGCACAATTTCTCCATGCTGCCTGAAGCATTGTCGACTGGCCTCACTTCCCTGCTGGAAGGTCAGGAGAGATCGAGCCTGGTCTATGAATTTTCAGTGGATAGCGAAGGATGCGTCAACGGGCACGATATTTACCGGGCTATCGTCGTCAATCACGCGCAGCTTGCGTATCCGTCTGTCGGAGCATGGCTACAGACTGGGAAAAATGCGCCGGCGAAAGTTGCGGCTTCGGCGGAGTTGCAGAAACAGCTGTTGCTGCAGAATCGCGTTGCACAGCAACTCAGGAAAGAACGCTATCGCCGTGGCGCACTCAACCTTGAGACGATTGAGACGCATCCGCTGGTCATAGACGGCCAGTTGGTCAATATCGAGACACAGCATAGAAGCGTGGCCACGAATTTGATTGAAGATTTTATGATCGCGGCAAATGAGATCGTAGCCAAAAGTTTGGAACAGGCGCATTTCTCCTCGATTCGAAGAGTGGTAAAAACACCGAAGCGTTGGGACCGCATCGTTGAGCTGGCTGCACAGTTTGGCACCAAACTTCCTGGAGTACCTGATCCCAAGGCTTTGCAGGATTTCCTTTGCGAGCGCCGGACAACCGATCCCGAGCACTTTCCGGATCTCTCACTCGCGGTGATCAAGCTGCTCGGCTCCGGAGAATATGTGCTGGAGCGCGCTGGCGAATCCTCACCGGGACACTTTGGACTTGCCGTGCAGGACTATACGCATTCGACGGCTCCGAATCGCCGCTATGCCGACCTGGTGACACAGCGGTTGATTAAGGCCATGCTCGCAAAACAGAAGTCGCCATATTCCGATGAAGAGCTAGCTGCGATTGCACAACAATGCACAAAACAGGAGGACGCGGCACGCAAGGTAGAACGGGAGATGGGAAAGCGCATTGCGGCTGTTGTGATGCGGAGCCGCATTGGGCAGACATTTGCGGCAATCGTGACTGGAGTGAATGAGCACGGCTCTTTCGTAAGGACGAGAAATCCGCATGTGGAGGGCATGCTGATACGAGGACAGAAAGGCGTGGATGTCGGCGACAAAATCAATGTAACGCTTGTGCATACGGATCCAGAACGCGGATATATCGATTTCGCCCGGAGCTAGCATGCGCGCGAACCTTGCCACGCTGGTCGACGACTTTCGCCGTCATGGAAATGCCACCGCCGTTGTTACGTATCCCGGAAACCGGCGCGTTAACACTAGCTATGGCGAGATTGCCGTACTCGCCGAGCGCTTTGCGCATGAACTGAAACGGCGCGAGATTGCGACAGGCGAGCGTGTTCTGCTCTGGGGCCAGAATAGCGCGGAATGGATTGCCGCTTTCTTCGGCTGCGTTCTGCACGGCGTTCTGGTAGTGCCGCTCGATGCGAATGGCGGCATGGAGTTTGCGCGGCGTGTTTTCGACGAGACTCGTCCGAAGCTGATTGTGGGTGATCAGGCACTCATCGCCGCCCTGCCGGGTTCCGCTCCGAAGATCGTGCTCGATGATTTGGAGAGCCTGGCGCCCGCAGATTCGAACGAGAGGGTTTTAGAGCCTTCGGTCGGTCCCGATACTCCGCTGCAAATTCTCTTTACCTCCGGCACAACGTCAGAGCCAAAGGGCGTAGTTCATACGCACCGCAATGTGCTTGCCAGTGTTGCCCCGATCGAGCGGGAGATGCAGAAGTACCTGCGCTATGAACGATTCGTGCATCCGCTTCGTTTTTTGCACACGCTTCCATTGAGTCACGTCTTCGGGCAGTTCATGGGCTTGTGGCTACCGGCGCTGCTCGGAGCTGAAGTACATTTCGAGTCACGCCTCCAGGCCCAACGATTGGCGGAAACCATTGGGCGCGAGCGGATTTCGGTGTTGGCTGCCGTGCCGCGTGTGCTCGATCTGTTGCGGTCGTATTTGATCGAAATGTATCCGAACCTGAATGAGGAGATAGAAAAGGCTCACGGCGAATCTGTCTGGCGCAGATGGTGGCGATTTCGGAAAGTGCATCGACTTTTCGGGATCAAGTTCTGGGCGTTTGTTTGCGGGGGCGCATCGCTGCCACCCGAGCTTGAGAGCTTCTGGAATACGCTTGGATTCGCGCTTATTCAAGGTTACGGAATGACCGAGACGACTGCGCTGATTACACTGAACCATCCTTTCAAGATCGGCAAAGGCACAATCGGCAAGCCGTTGCCGGGGCGCGAACTTCGCATCAGCGACGACGGTGAAATTCTGGTACGCGGCGATATGGTTTCTACATCGATATGGCAGCAGGGCAGGATGGCGCAGTCTTCCGGCGAGTGGCTGGCGACAGGCGATCTTGCCCGCAGCGACGATCAGGGACAGCTTCAGTTTCTGGGGCGGAAGAGCCAGGTGATTGTTACCTCTTCGGGATTGAATATTCATCCGGAAGATGTAGAGGCGGTGCTCGATCGGCAAGCGGGAGTGCG
>DATHQH010000190.1:0-2225 GCA_035482895.1 Alloacidobacterium sp.
ATGATGCGCTGCTTATTCCCGTGTGCATAGTCTCTCCATCGGAAGGTCACGCTATGACCATCGAAGCTAATCAGCCGCTGATTGCTGATGGCCACGCGATGGGTATAGCGGCCAAGATAGCGCAGCACGCATTTGGGTTCACCAAAAGCAGGCTTGGCATAGACGACCCAGTCTTGCAGTAGCAACGAGTGCACGAGGTTAGAGGAGAGGCTCGGAAGATGTTGACGCGGCACTCGTTGAAGGAGATCGAGAAACTTGCCACGGAAGGTGCGGCTGAGGACCTTGACGGGGAGGAAGAAGGAATATTTAGGATGTACCCAGCGGGAGTAGCTTGGATCGAGACCTCCGGCGGGAACGACGCAGTGGAGATGAGGGTGCAATCGCAGGTTCTGTCCCCACGTATGCAGAATGCTGAGGAATCCGATCTTGGCTCCAAGGTGCTTGGGGTCTGCCGCAACTTCGAGCATGGTCTGCGCGCTAGCGCGGAAGAGCAGATCATAAAGTAGCCGTGGATAACGCTGACAGAGCGGGTTCAACTGGTGTGGCAAGGTAAAGACGACGTGGAAGTAGGGCACGCTGAGCAGATCCTGTTCGCGCCGTGCGAGCCAGCGCTGGCGCGCTTGCGCCTGGCACTTGGGACAGTGCCGGTTGCGACAGGAGTTATAAGAGATGGCTTGGTGGTCGCAGCGTGAGCAGGCGTCCAGATGACCTCCCAGTGCAGCCGTGCGACATGCAGTGATGGCCCGCAGCACGTTGAGCTGCTGGTAACCAAGCCAGGATCGGTTCTGTTCCCGGAAGCAGTCACCCCGAACGCGAAGGATATCAGCCACTTCCACGGCAGGCCGAGTCATCTATTATCTTTTTTCCGGTGATAGTTGTGGCCTGCCTGGCTGACGCTGGAGAGTTGCAAACTCTCCAGCGGGTTGGCTACTGTCTGTAAGTGCCGCTGCGACAGATGAAGGTACTTGGCTGTGGTCTCCAGGTCCCCATGACCGAGCAGAACCTGGATGGTACGCAGGTCCGTTCCAGCCTCGAGCAAATGGGTGGCCCAACTATGGCGTAAGGTGTGAGGCGTTACATGCTTGGTGATGCGCGCATGGACGGCGGCTTCTTTACAGGCGTACCAGACGGTCTTGTCCGAGATGGGTCTATCCTGGCCGCGTTGACCTACGCTGCTGGGGAAAAGATAGATGTGAGGTTTTTTCCAACGCCAATACGCACGCAGCGTTTCCAACAGGGCTGGGCTGAGTGGCAGATCTCGACCGGCACCGCCCTTGCCGCGCTCCACGCGGATCACCATGCGCCGGCTGTCGACATCGCGCACCTTCAACATCGACACTTCCGTTCGCCGCATGCCGGTGCCGTAGAGCGTCATCAACAGAGCGCGCTGCATGAGGTTGCCAGCGGCATCGATTAGCTGGGCAACCTCCTCCAGGCTCAGAACCGTCGGCAACCGACGATGATCCTTCGGATAAGGCAACTCCTCTCGGAAGTCACGTCGCTTGAGTGTTCGAACGAAGAAGAATCGTAGTGCCGCAACGCGAGCCACCACGCTCCCAACAGCCAGCTTGCGCTCGGTGAGCAGATGGGCCTGGTAGCTTCTGAGATCATCTGGCCCTAACCTGTCTGGGGATTTTCCAAAGTGTACAGCGAACTGCTGAACCGCCTGCAGATAGCCGCGGATCGTGCTCTCGGAGTAGTTGCGCCGCTGGAGTTCTTCCAGCATCTTTTTGCGTAGATGGGTCACAGGAACCTCCTTCCTTGTGACCCAACCTTACCTCAGCCACCGCTGCTGGTTGCTCCACTACCCAGGCAGTGTCCGCCGCGCCAGCGGCTTCGTTCTAGTCGGTTTGTCGGACATCTAGATACTGGCCACTTTGTGATGAGTCGCCTTCGGAGGTTTTGCAGCCGGTCAAATCTGGTCATCTGGAACTCTAAGGCGCAGGAGAACATCGCGGCGTTCCCGCTTCATTCGTCGGTACTCACCCCATAGAGGCAATGCGAGAAGCACCGGCACACTCACGATGTAGCCGACGACAGTCGTACGCCAAGAGCTATATGCGCAGCCGACCAAGACCCACGCGACAAGTTCGATCCAGAGTAGTGGCCACCGCATCTCGGTGATCTTCTCGATGTACCGTTTTCTGAACAAAGCCCGTCCGGAAGGGAATTCAGGACGTAAGGCCACTCACGTTTTGCCTTCGCCTGTTGAATATCCTATGCGG
>DATHQH010000191.1:0-31314 GCA_035482895.1 Alloacidobacterium sp.
CGGAGCTACGGTCTCGATTCACAACCCCGTCAGCCAATATGCGCGCGAGGTAACAACCGACAAGGCTGGGCACTTCCAGTTTCCGAACGTGCCTTTCAATCCGTATCACCTCACGGTCACGATGGCCGGGTTCAGCAGCACCTCGCAGGATGTGGATGTCGTCTCGGTGGTCCCCGTAAACGCGAACATCAGCCTGACGGTAGGAGAAGCTTCGAACACGGTGGTGGTTGAGGGGGGCGGAGATCTGGTCGAAAACGATTCAACGATGCACACGGACATCGATCGCGGCCTGTTCCGAAGGCTGCCCCTCCAGAGCCAGTCCTCGTCGGTAAGTTCGCTGGTGACGATGGCAACTCCGGGTGTAGCTGCGGACTCGAATGGCCTCTTTCACGGACTGGGCGACCACGCATCGAATTCATTTTCCGTCGATGGCCAGGCCATTACCGATCAACAGAGCAAGGTCTTTTCCAATCAGATTCCGTTGAACTCAATTCAGTCGCTCGAAGTAATTTCTGGCGCGCCGCCTGCGGAGTACGGCGGCAAGACGAGTCTCATTATCAACGCGACAACACGGTCCGGGCAGGGCCAGAAGACGCCCACGGGAAGCATTACGAGCTCGTATGGGAGCTTTGGATCGGCGACCGGTTCGGTCGATGTCGGGTACGGTGGCGATACCTGGGGTAATTTTTTCGAGATCGACGGACTGAATACGGGACGCTTTCTCGATCCGCCGCAGTTCCAGGTATTCCACGCCAAGGGCAACGAGCAGAATGTCTTTAACCGTACGGATTATCAATTTACGCCGGTCGACGCCCTTCATATGAACCTGAACTACAGCCGTTCGTGGTTTCAGACGCCGAATGCCTATGACAACCTGAATGTGCTCGACCAATTCGGCAACAATGTCGGCAACACCGATCAGCGTTCCAAGATTGAGACATTCGATATCTCGCCGACGTATACGCGCGTGATCGGTTCAAATTCGATTTTCAATTTTGCTCCATACATCCGGAGAGACGGCTATAACTACTATCCGAGCCATAATCCGCTTGCGGACAAGGGGCCGCCAAACCTGCAGAACCAGACCATCGGACAATACCGCACACTGACAAATGCAGGAGTCCATTCGGATTACTCGTATGTGAAGGGGATCCACAATTTCAAAGGGGGCGCTGTCTACCAGCAGACCTTCTTGAGGGAGAACGACACTCTCGGCATCGTTGCGCCAACCTTCAATTCTCCTTGCCTGAACAGCAGCGGGAGTCCTGTCAATGGGTTCATCGATCCGTCGCAGTGCGCGGTAGCCGGATTGCAGCCGAACGATGGTTCCAATCCAAATGTGACCGCGACGCCGTTCAATCCTGTTCTGCTGCCGTACGACCTTACCCGCGGCGGCGGCCTTTACTCGTATCACGGCCGCACCGACGTAAAGGAGATGGCGCTGTATATCGAGGACCAGATCAAGGCTGGCAACTGGCTTCTCAATCTGGGCATCCGCGGCGATTTGTATAACGGCTTGACAATAGCCCGTCAGGCGCAACCTCGTCTTGGCGCTGCCTACAGCATCAAGCAGACCAATAGCGTCCTTCGCGTTTCCTATGCGCGCACCCTGGAAACGCCGTTCAATGAAAACCTCGTACTGTCCAGCGAGGGATGCGCAAACCAGGTACTGGCGCCGCTGCTTCTCTGTACGCCGGGGGTGTCCGGAACGCTGCAACCGGGATACCGCAACGAGTTCCATGCGGGCTTCCAGCAGGCCTTCGGCAAAAGAGCCGTGGTGAGCGGCGATTACATCTGGAAATACACGCACAACGCCTTTGACTTTAGTGTGCTGGGCAATACTCCCATCACTTTCCCGATTGACTGGCATAACTCAAAGATTCCCGGTTTTGTACTGCGCGGGGATGTGCCTGCCTATCACAACTTCTCGGCGTTCGTCGTCATGTCTTCGGTTGCTGCCCGGTTCTTCCCGCCACAGAGCGCCGGAGCAGGAGCTACGGTAGGGCAGAGCGGGTTTCCATTCCGCATCGACCACGACGAACGATTCAATCAGACCACACATCTGCAATATGAGATGCCATTCCATCGCGGTCCATGGCTTGCGTTTAACTGGCGGTATGACAGTGGTCTTGTGGCTGGATCTGTGCCTTGCTACAACGTCACCGATCCGAACAGCGGTTGCGGTCCAACATCGATTACGTTGCCCAACGGACAGCCGGGAATCGATCTGAGCGGTCTTACGGCCAATCAGCAGGCCCAGGCTGGACTGGCCTGTGACGGGGTGCGCGCCACGATTACGTCAGGATTTACGTCGTGCGATGCGGCCGGGCTCACCTCTAGTCTGGTGAGCATCCCTGCTCCCGGTACTGAAAACGATGACAAGAATCCGCCGCGCATTCAGCCGAGAAATCTCTTCGATGCCTCGATTGGTGAAGACAATCTCTTCAATGGCGACAGGTATAAATGGGCCGCTCGCGTCACGGCTGTTAACTTTACGAATAAATTCGCGCTCTACAACTTCCTCTCTACCTTTAGCGGCACGCACTATGTAACACCGCGTGCGCTTACTGGGCAGATCACCTTCTCGTTCTAACATTCGCGCCAGGGATGTAGCTTGCGCTACTCCCTGGCGGACGAATTTGTTTGGGCTGATCGGTGTACTCAGAAATCGGTGTACTCAGAAATCAGGGTGCTTAGAAATCAGGCGGGTTTTTGCCTGGCTCCGCTGTGCCAGCTCCGATAGGCGGCATCGAGCACGCGTTGATTATGTAGACCGTCTTCGCCGGAAGCAAGATACTCGGCCCGGCCTGCTATGGCTGCGGAAAAGCCGTCCAGCATGCGGCTGTAGGCATCGGCATTCGAGACGCGCTGATGTGCTGCGACTTTGTCCTGCCTGTATAGAACGACATCGATCGGGTGATCGACGGTGAGGCCGTTCTCGCAGAGAATGACACCACTTTCCCCTGTCACTTCCATGAGCGAACGGTAGGAGCCGCGCGTGGTGACGGAAACCGCTCCCATCGCGCCATTGCCAAAAGCGACATTGATGACGGCGTGCGATTCGACTGCGCCCGATGTTGCGTCCTTATGTGCCAGGGTGCTGACCTCGGTGACGTCTGTGGCGAGCACATAGCGCAAAGCGTCGAGGCAATGGATCGCGACGTCCCCGATGGGACCGCCGAGAGCGAGGGATGGATCGTAGATCCAGGCGCGGGGACTCTTCTCGGAGTTGTAGCAGAACTGCGAATGCGCCAACAAAGGCTGGCCGATGCGGCCTTCGGCAATCCACTCACGGATCAGCTGCACGCTTCCGTTGTAACGCATATTCTGCGCAACACCGAAGACGGCGCCTGCTGCGCGTGTCGCGAACAGCATTTGTTCGGCCTCCGCTGCACTCATGGCCAGCGGCTTTTCACACAGAACGGGTTTGCCGTGCTTTGCCGCGAGCAGGACGTGCGGCAGATGCAGCGCGTCGGGCGAGGCGACAAACACGGCATCGATTTCGGGAGATGCGCAGAGCTCTTCGGCGGTAGCGAATGCGTGCGGGATGTTATGTTCGTGCGCATTTGCCTCGGCTTTCGCCAGATCGCGGCGCCAGAGTCCTGCCAGGGTGGAAGCATGTGCGCCGGCAAACCCGGGCACGAGCCGTTTGATGGCGTGGTGGCCAAAGCCGAGGATGCCGTAGCGCGTCATTGAGAGTATCTTCCTTATCGTAAAAACCCCAGGTTAGCTGAGCGAACCTGGGGTACTTGTATTCTTCATTTGAACGATGAACGGTTCTTACTGCGCGCCGTTCTTGAAAACTTCTTCAGCGAAGAAGTTTTCTACGCGGGCTTCATCGCGCAACATTTCGAGATAGGCATTCCTGAGCAGTTGCGAACGGGCATCGCGCAATTGACCGCGAATTGTCTGTTGCACCCGAGGATCGTTCAACTCGCGCTGTCCGGCGGCCTGCTTGTCGATGAGTTTGAAGATCGCGTAACCGATGGGCCTCTTCTGTGGATCGTATACGGGAAGCACCTCGGTGACCTGACCGGGGTTGATCTTCGCGATGGCGTTGTAAACGTCAGGGCTGCTATGCAGTTGCGACTCGGAGACAAAGCCCATATCGCCACCATTCGAGGCCGTGTCCGGGCGCTCGGAAAAGTTCTGCGCCAAAAGGCCGAAGTCTTCCCCGCTCTCAAGTCGATTGTGCAGCGTCTCGATCTTCTTTTTTGCTTCCGCCTCGTTCGTAGCCTTGCTGTTCTGTAAATTGATGTTCTGCTGCTGCGGTGGGAGCGGCTGCCCGGTTACCATGATCTGCGCGAGGTGATACATCGGTTCGATCAGATTGAACTCAGCTTTGTGCGCGTTGTAATAGGCGGAAATATCGGCGTCGCTGATATTGATTTTCGAGTTGATCTCTTTATTGAGGAGCTTGTCCTCTGTCTTCGAGCGGCGAATCTGGCGCTTCAGGTCGTCGAGCGTAAGGTGTTTGTCGGCGAGGCGCTTGTTAAATTCTTCCTGTGTGAAGGGCGCCTTGTACTCATTGACCTGGTTATCGACCTCTTCGTCGGTTGCCGTCAGGTTCAGCTTGGCGGCACGCTCCATCAATATTTCTTCGTCGATCAGCTGGCGGATGACATTCAGCCGGACAATATCAGCCTGCTCTTTCGAGGGCGGCTGCTGCTGTGACTCGCCCAGGTTGTTCTGGTAAAGCGTCTCCACTTCCGTGCGCATGATGGGCTTGCCGTTAACCGTGGCTACGACGTCCGGCCCGTGGGTGCGGCGGCAGCCGGCGATGCCGACCAAGCACAATGCAGCCATTCCGATGAAGGCCATCTGCTGGGGAAATTTCAATGCATTGTAAAGGGGCTTGCGGGTACCGCTTGGTAAAAGTTGCAACACTTGTCTCCTTGGGAGCGCGCCAATCGCGCTCGCCAGTTCTTTCAGGATAATCTTCACACTCATAGCTGAAAAGCTGCCACTACATGCTGCCCGGAGCTTTCGTCGCGGCGCCGGGTTGCGAGGATGGATTGGGAGTCGGCGGCGGGGTAATGCCTTCCGCCTTCAGGGCGCGGTCAATCGCCAGCCAGACCTGTGACTCGGGAAGCGCTCCGGAGAGCCGCTCGCCATTGATGAAGAGGGTTGGCGTGCCATCGACACCGAGCGCATCGCCCACCTTGATCGAGGAGCGCACGATCGAATCGTCTTGCTTGGTCAGGCAGGCATCCAGCTTTCCAGCATCGAGCTTGCTGCGCTGGCCTTCGTCGCGCGCCAGTTTGTCGAGTGCCGCGGCGGACTTCGCAGGATCGCGATCGGGGCCGGTTATGTCGTCGCCATGCGTATGCACGTGGTCCACGAAGTTCCAATACGCCGCAGGGCTTTGCGCGGCGAGGCAATTGGCGTTAATGGCAGCGCGGAGCGCCCAGGGGTGAATCTCGATGAGCGGATAATCCTTGTAGACGACCTTGATCTGGTCTTTATAGCGATCCATCGTGTCAGGAAAGAGCTGGGCGTGCATGCGCGCGCAGTAGGGGCACTCGAGATCGTCGAAGTTGACGATGGTGACCTTCGCCTGGGGATTGCCTCGCACGGGGCGACCATCGGTCGAAATCTGATCCGCCGGGTCTTTGCTGATATCCCATTTGGAGAGGCGCGCGAGCGTGTTGCCGTCTCTGGAGATGAGGAAGTTCAGGGTCTGCTTCTTGGCGGGATCGGCGGACGAAGTAAATGTAATCGGGACCGCGTCGAAACCCGCGATATCGCTCTTGCTGCGAGCCCCTACGTCAACCTTCCAGTCCTGTGGAACATTGAGCTGCGAGCGCACAAGGATCTCAATGCGACGGTCGACTTTTGGATTGAGAGGTGAGTCCTGCGCTTTGCAGCCGGCTGCCAAAAGCAAAAGCAGGCAGCCAAAGAAAAACCGGGTTCGATACAAGCAAACCACCTTTTCCCTGGTGGGAGAAATATGTTCTTTGATTATCTCATCCTGCGGCTCTTCCGGGCTGTATCGGATGTCGGCAGTATTGGCAGACAGTAAGTCGTCAGCGCATGAATTTCTATAGATCGGTCGTCATTCTGACGACTGAAGGGGGAAGAATCTCAGCAATGCAGATGGAGCTCACGTCGTATGGATTCTTCCCCTTCACTACGTTTAGGGTCAGAATGACGGCTTCTATTTTGGTCTACTGGACACCTAGAAGATGCGAGTGGCGCGGCGCAGGCTTCCGGCGGAACCGACTCCGGCGAGCGTAAAGCTGTAGAGGTACTGGGTGTCATCACGAACCGTCCCAAGGGAATAACGGCGCATTTCGAAGCTTAGCCCGCAGCAGTCCCAGTTGTAGGTTGCCTGCACGGCCCCGTATTGCAACTGGTCCTGGACAAAATCGTAGCCTATGCTTGTTCCCGCACTGGGGCCGGGTTTCGTGGAGGCGCCATAGCTGGCGGAGAAGCGCAGCTGATTGTAGTTCGAAGTGGCATTCGTGATGGGCGTTGTCGTCAAAGTGGTGGCAGGGGGCGGCGTGCTCGGAGCCTCGGGAGCATTCAGATGGAAATCGCCGGCCGTAAAGGCGTATGCACCCTTTTTGTATTCCATGTAAACATTGCTTGCGGTCATGCGGCCCAGCCGCGGGTCATAGTCGAGATCCCATTGCACATCGGTGGCGGAAGAGCTCCTCAGGCGAAGGCGCGAAATGACAGGGGAGAGATTGCGCGGTCCGGTGAGGAATGCCACGCCGGTCAGGTCGAGCGTAGTGGCCAATACATTGCGGGTGCCGGGTGTCACGGCTCCCCCGAAATCGGTATCAAAGAAATATTTTTGTGCCAGCTGCCAGGAAAGCCAGTTGACTGTGCCGCCGCCACACATATCATCCGGGCCAAGCGCCTCGTCTCCCTTGCAGGGATGCGGATGCAGATGGCGCAGGAAGAGGCGCTGCGTCACGGAATACATAATTTCGTTGGTATTGCTGGCAATGTCGGTATCGTCAAAGCGCAGTATCGAGTCGAAGTTGTCGATGCCCGTGACATAGCGGTACTGGATGTCGGGCTCGATGGTATGGCGCATGTCGCCGCCGAAGAGGCGGAACAGCCACGGCGCGGTGAAATCGCGTTCGATGGCGGGCGGCCGCAGATCGATACCGGCCTCAAAGTCTTTGCGGTTCAGGCTGGCGTCGCGCAGGCTCGGCACAGTGCCAAGCACGGCCGGATTCTGGCTCTTGCCATAGAATGTGTCGCGCACGGCGACTTCCGGACGGAAGGTCCAGCCGTCTGCCGAAAATGGCATGGCGAGATGTGGATAGAGATCGACGCGGGGAACTTCATGCGCCTTAAATGTTGCCGTGTTCATATCGTTCGCGGGTTCAGATCGCGACAACCCCGCAACAGAGGCAATACCACCCCACATGAGCGGCGTATTTCCGAGATAATGGTCCTGGCCTTCCAACAGCAGCTCCGGCAGGTGCAGGATGCGGATTTCAGCGTTGGTAGTCGTGTTCTGAAAGCTCTGGTAGCGGTCGAGCCGAAGACCTTGTGAGAAGCCGTTCAGCGTGTGCTGGCCAAAGAGCTGCGACTTCACTTCTGAGTCAATGGCTACGGCATAGTTTTCTTCGAATGCCTGGCGATAGACATAGGAGCTGAGATATTCGGCATCGACAACCGTACGCGTGTGCTGATTCCAGTCGCGGCGACCGTCAACGAGGAGGTCTGTGCCGCCCTGGTCGATGTTCCCCGGCTGCAGGCCGCGATCGAAGAGCGAATGGAAGCGGACATTGAAGAAGTTCTCATCGAAGCCGCGATAGCGGAATTGTCCCATGGGAGAAAAGCCGCGCTTCGAGAAGTATTCCGTCCCCAGGGTGAGATCGGAATTACGACTGAGCGCGAAATAGACTTCTTCGCCCAGAATGAAGCCTTTTGCTGTGCTGTTGCCCACAATAGGTAACAGGATTCCGGAGGTTCGGGTATCTTCGTTCACTGGATGGGTGACGTAGGGAAGGTAAAACAGCGGCAGCTCGAGCAGCTGGAAGGTCGTATTGCGGGCGCTGGCTTTTCCGTTTGCCAGGTTGATTTCGTTGGAGAGAAGGCGCCAATCCGGTTTAGGGAGGCGGCATGAGGTCATAGTGCCCTGGATGATTTTGTAGCGCCCGGTGCCGAGTTTGATGACCTCGCGTCCGGTCATGGCGAAAGGATTGGGCGAGGTGAAGACCATCCGGTTATGGGGCCCTGCTGACACTCCCAGAGTGCCAACCACATCGTAGAAGTGGGCTGTATCCTGCTCGAGATTGAGCTCGCCGTGGGTTGCCGTGATGTGTTCGTTATCCACGTCGCCATCGACGATCAGGTGGCCTTCGGCAACGACTTCGCCTGTATCCCGGTTGTAGACGATTTTGTCGGCCTGCACGGTGTAGTTGCGGTGGTAGATCACAACATTGCCGATCAGGGTATAGATGTTGTTCTGGGCGCGCTGCGTATCGGCACGAATCTCAACCGGAACGCCGGTCGGCGCAGGCGGGACGACGCGGGCCACAGGAATGTCGCTGGCGGCGCTGGGGTCGTCGGGCAGGGTGTCTGAAGGCGCATCTGTGGACGCCCCGTTTTGCGCATTTGGGGGCGTGGCCCGGCTGTCGGCCGTGGCCGCTGGCGGAGGAGGAAACTGCTTCGTTACTGCCTGCGGCCAAAGCTGCGGATGACAGAGGTAGAGCAGCGTGATACACAAAAAGATGCGGGCTCTCATCACGAGGGGCAATCTCAGCATAACAAAGCTCCAGCACATGGTTCTGGGAGCTGCCTTAACAGGGAGAAAGCGCCGCTGCTCTGGTGTATGACAACTCGAACTCTCGCCCATTGCGGACATGTTCCGATGGCCGGGATGTACGTGTCTCTGCTGCCTCCGGTCCTCGAATACAGGGAACAGGAAGCGCTCAATCCGGTAGGGATTGGGACGCTTCGAGAAGAAACGAGGAAATTCCATTGAGCACATCGACCTCGAGCCTGCAATTTGATTCTGCCGCCAGGGATTCCGCTGCATGGAAAGACGAAGTGAACGCACGGTTGGCCGCGCATCGCACCCGCCGCACACGTACGCCTGATGGCCAGTCGGCGTTACCCGGTTTTGAGCCTGGAAGTGAAAAGACCGCCAAGCGAAGAGAGTCGCCGGCAAACTCTGTCGCCGCGCGGGTGGCTGAACGATATGCCAAAGCGCCCTCATATAGCGAAATGCTGGCTGCACAGGCGGCAGCAGCTCGCGCCGCCGAGGCCGCTGCGGAAGCGGCTGCCCAGGCGCATGCCGCCACACAGGCGGTTCTCGTAGGGCTGGAAATGGAAGCAACGCTGGAGACTGCCGGTCCGGAGATTGGCGGGCCTGAGATTGTCAGTCCTGAGATCGAGGATTCCGCCGCCATCAGCATGGTTGGGGAGCAGCCGAAGATGGAGCGTGCTGCCAAAACGCGGCGCCCGCTGATTACCGAGATTGTCGATCCATTTGAAGAGGCGACGGTTGTTCCGGCGCAGCCTTTGCCGGCAAAGCTGATCGAATTTCCGCGCGAACTGATTGCGACACGCAAGGCGCGTCCGCGCCTTGCCGAAGGGCCGCTGCGCGAGGCGGAGACAGCGCCGGACGGATCACAATTGCGTATCTTTGAGGTTGAACCGGAGGCCATTTCGAAGGAAGTGGCTGTCAATCCGGTACTGCCGGAGTGGCACTCGATCCGCCTCGATGCCAAGCCGAGGGAAGAATTCCATGAGCCGGAAGAAGCGGTCCGGAAAGCGTATAACCCGCTCTTTGAGCTGCCGCTCAGGATCGCGCCGATGGAAGACCGCCTGATGGCGGGTATTGTGGATGCCTCCCTGGTGATGGCGGCGTTTCTGCTCTTCGTGCTCGTGTTTGTCGCCTGCACCGCGCATCCGCCTACGGGGAAGGCGGCATTGGCTGGAGCGGGAATGGCATTGGTTGGCCTGTCTGTGCTCTACCAGTGGATGTTTTTCTCATATTCGGACGCAACACCGGGCATGCGCTACGCAAAAATCGCGCTCTGCACCTTCGATGACGAAAACCCCACGCGCAAGACGATGCGCAGCCGGGTTGGCGCGCTTTTGCTGTCGGCTATGCCTCTCGGCCTGGGCTTTCTGTGGTCGTTCTTCGATGAGGATCATCTGTGCTGGCACGATCGTATGACGCGGACCTACCAGCGCAGTTACCGGTAGCGCCTGCGGAACGCGCTAAGCTACGCTTTCGCTGACTGTTCGGCGGCTGCTCCCGCGCCGATGATCCCTAGCGTCGAATCTTCGGGCAGAACTTCGAGTGTATAGCTCTGCAACGGGCTCATCTTTACCATTTCGTAGAGATACTGCTTGAGCCGCGTAATATCCAGCCGTTGAATGTCACGCCCGGTGAAGTAGAACTTGCCCGGACCCTCGATATGAATCTGCGTCGCCGTAGCTGCGGCCAAGGCTCGGTGGTAGCGCTCGACAAAATCTAAGCAGCGCTTGTCGCCTTTCTTGGCTGCGGCGAAGACCTCGTCCGGTTCCAGGTCGAGGAAGCGCAGGCGCATGGCGCGATGGCCCATGATGCCTTCCAGGTGGCCGCGCCCTCCGCAGCCGCAGTAGTTCTCCTTGGGATCGAGCGTGATAATGGTGTGTCCGCCTTCCCAGGGGCCGTCTGCGTAGGGATAACGCCCGAAGCCGATGCCGTTGCCGATGGTCCAGACGCGGATGAGCCGGTCGAGCTGGCCGCGAGTTGCCGCCAGACCTGCCGCGGCTGCGTCGGCGTCGTTAAAGACGCTGACGCGGGTGTGAATACCGCGAGCTTTCAGTCCGGCTCCGATCGTATCGGCTACGCGCGCACCCTTCAGTTGCGGGAGGTTGGGCGAGTCCTCAACGACGCCATTGCGGATGATGCCGGGCATCGCGACGCCGATCGCATCGATGGATGTTCCATCGGGAATAAGGGCCTCAATCTCGTCACAAATACTTTCGGCAAGCGCGTCTGCCGGGAATTCGATGAGTCCGTTCGACTCATCCATGTTTTCCGGGAACCTGCGCGGAGCGCCGATGATCTTGTGATCGTCCAGGAAGCCCGATCGAATGGCCTCCGTCATGACAACGCCGATGGTCTTCGCCATGTAGTCCTCTTTTACCTCTTGGAGCTTAACAGCAAGCTCTACAGCTATTCGAACTTGGCCAGGCGGTTGACGCCGGTGAAGGCGGCAGCCTTGTAGCACTCAGCCAGCGTGGGATAGTTGAACACTGTATCGATGAAGTAGTCTACTGTGCCGTTCAACGACATGACAGCCTGTCCGATATGCACCAGCTCCGCCGCGCCTTCGCCAATGATGTGTACACCGAGAATCGACCGTGTTTCGCGATGGAAGATCAGCTTCAGGCGGCCTGTGGTATCGCCGCGAATCTGCCCGCGTGCGATTTCGCGGTAATACGCGACACCAACCTCATACGGCACGTCTTCTTCCGTCAGCTGCTCTTCTGTTTTGCCGATGAAGGATATCTCAGGAATGGTGTAGATGCCGTAAGGGTAAAAGCTGGGATTTGATTGCTCGCTCTCATCGCCAAAGGCGCGGGCAACGGCGATGCGGCCCTGCTCCATCGACACCGAGGCCAGACTTGGGAAACCGATCACGTCGCCAACCGCGAAAATATGCGGCACTTTGGTGCAGAAGTTTTGGTCGACCGGAATGCGTCCACGGGAATCCGCATCAATGCCTGCCGCCGCCAGATTGAGTTCGTCGATATTGCCCTGGCGACCGACGGCATAGAGCAGCGCGTCGCCGGCGATGCGTTTCTTACTTTCTAGATTGGCGACTACCGTGCCGCCGGGCCCCTCTTCGACGCTTTCCACCTCTTCGGCGAGCCGCATCGTCACGCGGCTGTCGCGCAGATGGTAGCTCAGAGCCTCGACGATTTCCTGATCGGCGAATTCGAGCAGCTTGGGGCGTTTCTCAATGAGCGTGACCCGTACGCCAAGTGCGGCGAACATGCAGGTATATTCGACACCGATGACGCCGCCACCAACGACAATGAGGGTCTTCGGCAGCTCGGCGAGGTCCATCACCTGATCGCTGTTGATGATGGTCTTGCCGTTGATCGGCACCTTGGCGCTGTTGGCCGGTTTGGTGCCGACGGCGATGATGATCTTTTCGGCCCTGTAGGTGTTGGTGCCGCGCATGCCTTCGATGCGCAGCGTATTAGGGTCGGCAAAGCTGGCTACACCTGTCAGCACATCTACGCCATTGCGCGAAAGCTGGGCCTCGGTGACATCAATTTCCGTTTTGATGACATGCTGCACGCGGAAGGCGAGATCGGACATGGTGATCTTCTCCTTCACGCGGTAGTTCATGCCATAGATGGAGCGGTAGGTGTATCCGGAGAGGTGCAAAACGGCTTCCCGCATGGTTTTGCTGGGAATGGTGCCTGTATTGATACAGACGCCGCCCACCACGTTGCGCATCTCCACGAGCGCAACACGTTTTCCCCTCTTTACCGCGGATACGGCGGCGCGCTGTCCGGAAGGGCCAGAGCCGATGACGAGCAAATCATATGTGTCCATGACAAAAAGGGAACCACCCCAAAAAGAAAAACTACCCTGGAAACCTCGGCCTATCTTCTTAGCTGCAACACACTACTCTAACTCTGCTTCCCTAAGGTTTGTGCAAATGTGTTTTGGGATTCTGTAAATCTGATGCGCCCCGGGGTGCTTTTCCGGGAAACGATTCCACTCCGGCCGATTGGCGCCTACTACACTTTCAGATAGATGCAGTTTTATGCCATCACCAATCGCAGACTCTTTCCCAGCCGCGAAGCGCTGCTGGAGCAGGCGGCTTTGTGGGCCGAGGGGCGCGTGGATTATGTGCAGATTCGGGAAAAAGACCTGCCATTCGACGAGCTTGCCACGCTGGCAACGCAGCTCGTCCGAGCTGTGCGGGCTGTGGGACGGCATACACGCATTCTTTTGAACGGTCCGGTGGAAATAGCCCTTGCAACGGGTTGCGATGGCGTCCATTTCCCGTCGGATCTGTCTGTGGATGCTATCGCGCTCGCTGGTGCGGCGATGCGCGAAGTGCTTGCCGATCCTATGATCAGTGTTTCCTGCCACACGATTGTGGAGGTGAAACGTGCCCGTGATCACGGCGCGACGCTGGGGTTATTTGCGCCAGTCTTCGAAAAGCGTCTGGATACAGGAATTTTGCCGGGACAGGGTTTGGCCACGCTCGCGGAAGCCTGCCGCGCCGGATCGCCCATGTCGGTCTTTGCGCTGGGTGGAATCACGGTTGCGAATGCGAAAGACTGCGTCGAAGCCGGAGCTATCGGGATTGCGGCGATCCGGCTCTTTGCCTCGCGGGACTGGCTCGGTTTGCGATAGCTAAAGGGCTCCAGTTGTGAACGTCTGGCGAGCAGTAAGAAATGGATGGAGCCCAAATTGCCGCATTCGCAGCTGCCATTAGTTTGGGGTGACCGGCGTCAGGTTGTTTCTTACGCTTTTGGCGAGTTTCTCAATCTCCTGTGTTTTTTTTATGGTCTGGACGGAAAGCGTGTAAGGGTTGGTCTGTCCGAGTGCTTCCTTCAGCTCGGTGGCTAGCTGGAGCAGCTTGTCCGCGTCGGTGATGGCCTGCTGCTGACGCTTGGCATTCGCCTTATTCACGGCTTCGATGTGCATGCGCTCGATGGGGTCGACGGGGGCAGAGCCGGTGGTCGGCGGGCTTTCTCCCACCTTCATCGGCCAGGACGGCGGCACAGGCGGATGAGAGGCCGGGTTGCTGCCGCCGGCTTGTGCGCGGGCGCTGCCGCCAGCCATGATCATCAGGAAAAGTGCAATTAGTGGGTAACGAAGCATAGGACACCTCGCTTGTTTCTGAGCGCTATTGTGAACTTCCGGCGCAGCATTGTCTTCATCTGTTTGCGGAGAGTCTTCGCAAAAAACTTTCTGTTTTGCTTTTATAAACATCATCTCTCCCAAAAAAGGCGCACGAATCGGCCAGAAACGTTGCCCTCGGCAGGTTAAGGAAATGCAGCGCCGTGCGCGGGATTTGACCGGCGATGGCCAGAGTCTTAACCTCAGATAAGAATCTCCCCATGCTGTGAGGCTTGCCATGCTGATTACGATCCCCGATCTCGAACGGGAGCCGCTTGCATTCGACGTTTCCCTGGCCCAGGGAGAGATGGAATATAGCGAGGAAGTCCACCAGGTTGGGCCACTTAAGGTGGCCGGAGTCGCCGAAGTGATTGAGGAGCATCGCGGGCCGCGCGAGGTGGTGTCGGACATCCGCCTGCGGGCGAAATATCAGGGGAAGGTCGAAGTGTCCTGCGCCCGGTGTCTGGAGCCCGTGGAACATGCCTTGAAGGGGGATTTTGACCTGATTTTCCGGCCTTTAGGGGTGGATCAGGGGCCCGCGGAGCATTCGATCACCACAGATGAGACCGAAATCGGTTATTATCATAAGAGTGGCCTTGTGCTGGAAGACGTGCTGCGGGAGCAGGTGCTTTTGTCCCTCCCGGCGAGAACGCTGTGCCGCCAGGACTGCAAAGGACTTTGTCCGCGCTGCGGCCGAAACCTAAACTCCGAAGCCTGTACCTGCGATACGGCAGTTGTCGATCCGCGATGGTCAGCGCTTTCGGATCTGGGCAGCCGGATAAAGTCATAAGTTTTAAGGACAGCCTTAATTGCCTGCTTCGGAAACGAGAGTGGCAGGCTGTTCGCATGAAAGGAATTAGCAATGCCAAATCCAAAGCGGCGCCACTCCAAGGCCCGCACCTCCAAACGCCGCGCACACGATGCGCTGACCGCCACTGGTGTGTCCGAGTGTCCGAACTGCCATGAACGCAAGCTGCCTCACCATGCATGCCCGAAGTGCGGCACATATAAAGGCCGCGAAGTGCTCGAAGTGAAGGAAGCCAGCTAGTTCAGCCACCAATGCTGACCCACATCGCTCTCGATGCCATGGGCGCTGACAAGGCGCCTGATCCGGAGATTCGAGGCGCTATTCTTGCTTGCCGCAGTCTGCCTGTGCGTGTGTGCCTGGTGGGCCAGCAGGAGAGAATACGTCCCATACTCAACGAGCATCTGAATGGTGAGCGGTTGCCGATCGATGTCGTCCATGCCAGTGAAGTTATCGGCATGGATGAAAAGGCGGCGCATGCGGTCCGTTCTAAACGCGACAGCTCCATGCGCGTTGGGCTGCGCCTGGTCCGTGAAAAGAAAGTGGCCGGGTTCTTCAGCGCAGGCAATACAGGAGCCGCGATGGCTACGGCCAAGATGGTCCTGGGCGCCTTACCGGGAGTGGACCGTCCGGCACTCGCTATGGTCATGCCGACTACGGCGGGCTCGCCCTGCGTGCTGCTCGATGTGGGTGCAAATGTCGATTGCAAGCCGCAAAATCTGGAGCAGTTTGCGGTCATGGGTGAGCTCTATGCGCGCAGCGTGTTGAAGATTTCGCGTCCGCGCGTGGGATTGCTTTCCATTGGCGAAGAAGAGGGCAAGGGCAATGAGCTTACCGCCGAAACTCTGCCGCTGTTGAAACAGCTGCCCATCAATTTCATCGGCAATGTCGAAGGCCGCGATATTTATAACGGCCACGCGGACGTGATCGTCTGCGATGGCTTTGTCGGCAACGTTGCTTTGAAGACTTCCGAAGGGCTGACGAAGCTGGTGCGTGACATGCTGAAGCAGTCGCTGAATACAACAGTGACGGCACAGGTAGGCGCGCTGCTCTCACGCAAGGCCTTTAACGCATTCAAGAAGCGGCTCGACCCCTCTGAATATGGCGGTGCCCCGCTTCTCGGCGTCCGTGGCGTCTGCATTATCGGTCATGGTTCATCGAATGAGCGGGCGATCTTCAACGGCATCCGTGTCGCGGCCGAATTTGCCCAGGCAGGCATCAACGAGCGCATCGAGCGCGAATTT
This sequence comes from Alloacidobacterium sp., assembly GCA_035482895.1. GTDB lineage: Bacteria > Acidobacteriota > Terriglobia > Terriglobales > Acidobacteriaceae > Alloacidobacterium. Next base: position 15,887 of record DATHQH010000191.1, read on the forward strand.
TCCCACCGGCCTGCGGAGCTGCCACGCTCCGGTGGCGTTGGACTGCCGCTGCAATAGTCCAACCTTTTCAGCACAATAGCCTCTCTGAAGGAACCAACTCTCCGTTCATCGCGTATCTCGATCCATACGGCGAAATGTGCCTTCTGGCCGACAATGATGGCGTATGCTTAGGGCACACTCCTCCATTGCTGGGCCGGATCGTTCTCTATGGAATTTTTTGAGGCAGTCAAGATCGCGCTGCAGTCGCTTTGGGCGAACAAGCTGCGCTCAGTTCTCACGCTCATTGGGGTGGTGATCGGCGTTGCGTCGGTGATTGCCGTAATCACGCTGACCAATGGCGTGAACAAGTATGTGGCCACCAAGGTCTACGGCTACGGCGCCGATGTATTCACGCTGAGCAAAGCGCCTTCGGTGATCTTCAGCTACGAGGAATATGAGAAGTATCAGAGGCGCAAGGATATCCACCTCGAGGATTATCATGCGGTCCGCGACCTCTGTAAGTCCTGCGCCGATGTAGGCGCGATGCAAAACGCCACAGGCAAAGTGGTCTACGGCTCGCATTCGAGCACCGACACAGGCATACGCGGGTGGAGCTGGAGCATGCCCGCGATGTCGAACCTGAATGTGGTCCTTGGGCGGAGCTTTACTCCCTCGGACGAGCAATACGGCACGCATACAGTGATCGTCGGCTATGACATTGTCGATAATCTGATGCCGGGGACGGACCCGCTCGGGAAGGAAATCCGGGTCGATGGCGAGCCGTATACGATCATTGGCGTAGGCGAACGCCAGGGGAAGACTCTGGGACAGAGCCAGGACAATTACGTCGCCGTTCCGATCACGGCTTTTCAGCGGAAGTACGGCACAAACAAAAGCATCATCATTTACATCAAGGCTGGATCCGTAGGGCCGGCGCTGGATCGCGCATCGGATGAAGCCCGCGCCATTCTTAAGTCACGGCGTCATGACGCTCCGGATTCGGCAGACAGCTTCTCGCTCGATACAAACCAGACATTTGTCGGGTTGTGGACGAGTATCAGCTCCACATTTCTTTATGTCGTGATCGGGATTGCATCGATTTCGCTCGTGGTCGGCGGCATCGTCATCATGAATATCATGCTGGTGAGCGTCTCGGAACGCACCCGCGAAATCGGCGTGCGTAAGGCGCTGGGTGCGAGATATACCGACATTCTGCTGCAGTTTTTGATCGAGTCGGCGACGATGTCACTGGTGGGCGGAGCAATCGGCGTGATCTGCGGCTCGGCAGTAGCCAAGCTGGTGACGCTGGCCATCGGCTTCCCCTCCGACATTCAGATCTGGTCGGTGCTGCTGGCCTTGTTTGTTTCTGCCGCGGTAGGCATTTTCTTCGGAGTGTATCCGGCTCGCAAGGCGGCGATGCTCGATCCCATCGTGGCATTGCGGTCGGAACTGTGAGAAGCGTCGTGGCCATGGTTCCAAGAAAGGACGATCGATATGAGAGTTGCTGATTCGCGCGAAGCTGTGCGCATGGCTTTCGAGACACTGCGCGCTAATAAGCTGCGTTCGGGGTTGACGATTCTCGGTATCGTGATTGGCGTGGCTACCGTCATCACGATCTCTTCGATCATCAGCGGACTAGACAACAATGTGCAGAACTGGGTGAACTCGCTGGGCACGAATGTTCTCTGGGTGTTTCACATGCCAGTGATTGCGACACGCCCCACCGCGGAGATGCTGGCGCGTAAGAAGCTGACCTTCGACGATGTCGCTGCGATGCGATTGCTGCCGCACGTGGTCGCCGTAGACGGCGGCGTACGTCACTCGAACCCGATCTTTCAGGCGGGGGTCATCGGCGTCAAATATGGCAGTAAGAAAGCGCAAGGCGTCATGCTGCAGGGCGACACAACCCAGGTTGCCGATGTGGCCGATCTCGGTTTAATCGCAGGACGCATGTTTACCGAGGACGAGGCAGAGCGTCGCGCCAATGTAACGATACTTGGGTATGACACAGCTCAATCGCTTTTCGGCGGTGATAACGGCATCGGCAAGGAAGTGGAAATTGAGGGAAATGTTTTTATCGTGATCGGGGTCTTCGATAAGCGGAAAACAGCGTTTGGCGGAGGCAGAAATCCGGAAGACAATATGGCGGTCTTTCCGATCGGAACGTTTATGAAGCTTCATCCGGAAGACGCCGTGACCGGCGGGGTCTGGGTGAGTGTGAAGTATGACGATCAGAAAAATCGCAGCCTGGTCGAAGACGAATTGCGCGAACTGCTGCGCCGTCGCCGCAAAGTGCGCGTGGAGCAGCCGGACAACTTTGAAATCTTCTCGCCCGATTCCCTCACCCGCTTGTGGAACCAGCTTACGGGTGGCCTTGCGATCTTCATGGTGGCTGTTTCAAGTGTCGGATTGATGGTCGGCGGTGTCGGCGTGATGAATATCATGCTGGTTTCCGTTACCGAGCGTACCAAGGAGATCGGCGTGCGTAAGGCGATCGGAGCGACCAAGCGCAACATCCTGATGCAATTCACCATTGAGGCTATTACTCTTTGCGCTCTGGGGGGTGTCATCGGCATCTGTGTCGGCGGGATCCTGACTTTGTTGATTCGCATTGTGGTGAGCGCGTTGCCGGCGACCATGTCGAGCATGTGGGCGATGATCGGCTTTACCGTCTCGTGCGTGATTGGACTGGTCTTCGGGATTTACCCGGCGTGGAAGGCGGCGAATCTCGACCCGATTGAAGCGCTGCGGTATGAGTAAAAGCGTTCAGGTTGCAGGGCTCAGGTCTCGGTAACTGCTTCGGATGCAAATTTCTGTGCTCTGAGGGCTGCGACGTGTGCCTTGTACACTGGGCTTTCATGCTCGCTGTCATCCTCGAAAGCATCACGACCCTTCTTGCCTTATGCGGGCTTGGCTTCTACTTTGCAGCCTTGTGGAGTGCGCGCGCCTTTGTGCGCCGCAAGCGCCCGGATGCTGTCTCCTTTCATCCTCCGGTCAGTATTCTGAAGCCCTTAAAGGGATTCGACCACGATATGTATGCAGGCTTCGTGAGCCACTGCCGCCAGCAGTACGCCGGTGATTACGAACTGCTCTTTGGCGTCAGCAGCACGGAGGATCCGGCAGTCGCCGCGATCGAACAGCTCAAGGCGGAATTCCCCGATCACGCGATTCGACTGATTCTTTGCCCTGAACTGTTAGGGACGAATGGGAAAGTGAGCAATCTGGCGCAGATGCTGCCCCACGCCAGCTATGGACACATTCTGATCAATGACAGCGACATCAAAGTCTCACCCCGCTATCTTGAGCGTGTGATGGCGCCGTTTCAGGACGCGGGCGTAGGCATGGTGACGGCGCTCTATCGCGGCCGTTCGCACGGGACTCTGAGTTCGAAGATGGAGGCGCTCGGCATCTCGACCGACTTCGCCGCCGGAGTGCTGACGGCACGGAAGCTGGAGGGCGGTATCCGCTTCGGACTGGGCTCGACGTTGGGCATGTCACGCGTGGCGTTGGATGTGATTGGAGGGTTTGCGCTGCTGGTCGACTATCTTGCAGACGACTATGAGTTGGGCGCGCGCGTCGCGGAGATGGGCTACCGCGTGGAGCTGAGCGATGAAGTCGTCGAAACTACTGTTCCCGCATACAGCTTCAGCCAGTTCCTCAATCACCAGCTTCGATGGGCACGCGGTATGCGCGATTCGCGCGAGCGAGGCTACATTGGCGTTGTCTTCACCTTTGGATTGCCTTGGGCTGTGCTTAATCTGATCACAGCGGGCTGCAGCCTCTCAAGCATTGCGTTACTGAGCCTTATTTTTGCAGCGCGTGTGACGCTGGCTCTGACGGTTGGCGTCGGCCTTTTGCGCGACACGCAGGTGTTACGCGATCTATGGCTGCTCCTGCCTCGCGACATGGTGGCGCTCGGCATCTGGGTCTGGAGCTATGCAGGCAATACGATCACCTGGCGAGGGCAGGAGTTTGCGCTGAAAGACGGCAGGTTGATACGTGATCGTTAAGAGAGGCTGAGATGGTTCTGGAAGTTGCAATTCTCGATGTGATTCCGTCGCTGCAGGAATCGTTTGAAGAGTCATTTCGTGCGGCGAGCCCGTTGATCGCCGCGTCCACAGGTTATGTTTCGCATGAATTGCGCAAGTGTGTGGAGAAGTCGAATCGTTATCTGCTGCTGGTGCGATGGCAGACGCTGGAGGATCATACGGTGGGATTTCGCGGATCGGAGCGGTACGCGGAATGGAAGCGGCGGCTGCATAAGTTCTATGAGCCATTTCCGGTTGTTGAGCACTATGTCGAGATGGGGCGCTAGGATTCCGATGACAGGTGCCACAAATGCAAAAGATTCCGGATCGCGGGGAGATTGAAAAGCAGATCCTTCGCTCCGCTCAGGATGACAAATTTCGGGTGCCGACGCCTAAGAGGAGATGGCGCCGAAGGCACGTTTCGCTGGACGCGGAGTCCCCTAGAATTCTGCGCCGTGGGAGCTGGGTTTGTTGCTCAGGATCTCTTTTCCACCGCTTTGTCCGATGACAAACGCCTGACCGGACAGTTGTGGCACCTGATCGAGCGGGGTCCAGAGAAAGACGCGATTCTCACCGGCCCAAAGCTGCATGAGCGTGTCGTTATCGATAAAAACCTGCGGCGCGTCGGGGAAGAATGAGCCGTACCAGAGACCGGAGCTGCGGCCATTGAGGACCTTGACCTCCCGCTCCAGATAGAAGGGCAGGGAGGATGCACGCTCATAGCGACCGCTGACCACCACGACGTCATCGGAGTCCATCTCAGGCTTGATGGCGTCGGCCAGAATCTGCGAAGAAAGTACCGGCGAGAGCGTATTGAGCGCCAGGTGCGCCGCAATGAGAAACGCAGTCACCGTGCCGATCAGAAAACAGTTGGCGAGACGTGCCTTTGCTTTGATCCGGAACCAGAGGTTTGCCGTGATGCCGACCAGCAGTGCTGCCGTTGTAATGCAAAGGGGAACACGGAAAGCACCAAGCGCGCGCCGTGTCAGATCGAAGAAGTGGCCAAAGAAAAGCTTGTGGCTGCGCGTAGCCTCTCGCAGCTCCGAAGACACATCCGTGCCGATAGGCAATGGCTTGAAGTGAATCGCGAAGACCGCCGAAGCGATGGCCGCAACGACTCCAAATGCAAACAGCACCCATGCGGTGCGCTTTCCTGCGGATGACGGCGCAATTTCGTCTTCGGCGAGCCAATAGCCGGCAAGCAGCGCCAGCGGCGGAAGTGCGGGCAATACGTAATACTCCTGGCGCGCCGAGAAGGTAAAGAAGAGCATGACAACCGCTGCCCAGATGGTAAGCAGCAGCAGCACGCGCTGGTTTGCTTCGAGATCGTCACGGCGGAAGATCGGCGCCCAGCGCAGTCGGGCCAGCGCCTTCACCGAGAAAATGCACCACGGCGCGATAAAGGCAAAAAGCAGGATCCAGAAAAGCAACAGTGGCACGGAGTCGTAATCATGCGGGATACGCCGGTCGATGTAGCGCCGAACGTGCTCATTCATGAAGTAAAACCACAGGAAGCCGTGCACATTGCCCTGGCTCGGCATAGCGCCTGTCGGATGACCGATGCTGGGATTTCTTAGAGCAGCAAGGATGTGCCAGGGCGCTGCGACCACCAAAAAGGTGGCAGTGCCGATGATCGGATGCCAGCGCAGAAGATGGCGAAGATTCCGCGTGATGAAGAGGTAGATAAGAATGATCGCCAGCGGAAAGAGAGCGCCGACCAGACCTTTGGTCAGCACGCCGAGCGCGCAGCAGATGTCGAATCCAAGCGCAGTCATCAGCGATGGATGCTCTTCGCCCAACGACTTCCAGAAGAAATACATTGCCAGCGTGAGCCAGAGGCAGAGGATGACATCGGGAAGAAGAATGCGGGTGAAGCCGAAGATGCCGCTGGCAGTCAACAGTGAGATCGCGGCATAGAAGCCGGCTTGCGACGATGCAAAGAGGCGTTGCCCCAGCACGAAGGTCGTTAAGAACAGTGCCAGCGCGTAGAGAGCCAGAGGAAGGCGCGCGGACCAGAGATGCTCCCCGAAGATGCGAAAGCTGGCGGCAATGCTCCAGTAAAGCAGCGGTGCTTTCTCCAGATAGCGGATGCCGTTGACATGAAGCGTTACCCAGTCGTGGGTAACGAGCATTTCCCGTGCCGCTTCCGCATGAAGAGCGTCCACATCATCGAGCAGCGGCGGGCGCACCAGTGCGAAGGAGCCGTAGAGGAGCAGCCACAGACCTACAATGGGAAAAAGGAAGCGCTTCATCTGCTGGGAGACGATTATAGAGAAGGCTGCAGATTTATTTCTGGAGAAGCGCAAATAGGGTGCGCAAAGCCCGTACCGCATAGAGGCAATCTGGCGAAAATGGTAGCGAAAATTGGCCGGCACTCCGGCGAAATCCTGTTCGCCAGGGTGTTCCAAAACGGGCGAATGTTTCAAGGTGCGCGAGGCGGACTTGCCGGGTATCCCCACTCGCCTGCTATATTGATTTTTCAATTCAAAAACTGCGTCCGGCGGATTCTAAAGCCGGATCGCGACGCTAAAACCCTCCACCACTACGGATTATGAGGAAGCAGGAACGCATTCATGGCGCAGATTTTTGACCGAAGCTCGAACGCGCTGGCACGGATGAGCCTGGTCTTAACGGGGTTAATCGTAATTGCTCTAGGTGTGACTCTGAATGAACTGCAAAGGTCACCATGGGTGACGCGGCAGGGCCAGCGCGCGGACCAGCCGGTTCCGTTCAGCCATAAACACCATGTGCAGGGACTGGGGATTCAGTGCCAGTACTGTCATACGTCAGTGGAGAAGTCGAGCTATGCGGGCATCCCTCCGACGAAGACGTGTATGAACTGCCATGCGCAGATCTGGACCAATGCCAACCTGCTCGAGCCGGTCCGGCAGAGCTGGGCGACTGGCGAGTCGATCACATGGACAAAGGTCCACGATCTTCCTGACTACGTTTATTTCAACCACTCCGTTCACGTGAATAAGGGCATCGGCTGTTCCAGCTGTCATGGTCGCATCGACGAAATGCCGATTACGTACCAGCAGAATACGCTGCAGATGGAATGGTGCCTGAACTGCCATCGCAATCCGGGAACGAATCTGCGGCCAACCAGCGAAATCTACAACATGGCCTGGACGGGTGCAAGCAGGCTGAAGCCAGTGTGGTGCGCGACTAAGCAATCCTCAAAGGAAGGCGTACCGACGGCTCAGGATGTTACCTGCACTGAGACCGATCCAAGCGGGAGCACCGGTGGCCAGTTGGCTTCGCTGCAGGCTCTCCCCGTCGGCCTGCATGGCCAGACGGCAAGCGATGCGAGCGGTATGGCCGTTCCCGCGGTGTTGAACTACCAAAAATTCACCAGCCAGGAAGAACTGGGTAATTTCCTGGCTGGCCAATATCACATCCGCACACCGCGTGAGTTGTCGAGCTGCGAGGTCTGCCACCGATGAGCGACAGCCAGCTTTTTACAGCCGCGGAAGGCGAGAGACGCGATCTAGAGATGAGCAACAACGGAGCAAGCAAGGACGGGTTAGTGAAACTTGAGGCGCCGGTGCAGAAAAAGCCCCAGGGCCTGACGCTGGAAGAGGTTCGTGGGAGCCTGAGCGGAAAGACGGGCAAAAAGTACTGGCGCAGCCTTGAAGAGTTGGCCGACAAGCCGGGATTCGGCGAGATGCTAAGCCGCGAGTTCCCGCAGCAGGCATCGGAGTGGATCGATCCGGTATCGCGTCGCGGTTTTTTGAAGCTGGCGGGTGCGTCGCTGGCGCTGGCCGGACTCTCCGGCTGCACCAAGCAGCCTGACGAGCCAATCTATCCCTACGTCAAGGCTCCGGAGGACCTGGTTCTCGGCAAGCCGATGTATTTTGCCACGGCATTTCCCTTTCCGACGGGTGCCGTTCCCCTGCTGGTCAAGAGCGATGCCTTCCGCCCGATCAAGGTAGATGGCAACCCCGAGCATCCGGTCAATAGGGGGTCGTCCGATCCGCTGACGCAGGGCACGCTGCTCGGTCTCTATGATCCAGACCGCTCACAGCATACCGTGTTTCGCGGCGAGACTCGGCCGTGGCCGGTTTTTGAAGCGGCATGGCGCTCGGCACTGGCGGATAAAAAGGCTTCCGGCGGGACGGGCATTTATTTTCTCAGCGGAACCGTGACTTCGCCGACGCTCGCAGGCCAGTGGAAGAAGGCGCAAGCCGCCTTTCCGAATGCGAAGTGGATTCAGTACGACGCAGTCAACCGTGATTCTGCCTATGCGGCAGTGAAGGCTACCTTCGGCGACTTTGTCGATGCGCAGTACAAGCTCGATGCGGCCGATGTGATTCTTTCGCTCGATGCCGATTTTCTTTCAGGAGCAGCGCAGCCCGGCTTCCATAAGCTGGCACGCGATTATGCCAACAAGCGCAGGCTTGACGACACAACTGAGATGAGCCGTCTCTACGTCGTCGAAAGCTGGACGACGACAACAGGATTGAAGGCCGAACATAGGCTGGCGCTGCGGGCAAGCGAGATCGGTCCGTTTGCTGCCGCCCTGGCTGCGGCGCTTGGATCGGGCACGGCTCCCGTGGGGTACAACGGGTCGGACGATGCGAAGAAATACCTGACTGCCCTGGCTAAAGACCTGAAGGCGAGCGCCGGCAAGTGCGTCGTCATTCCTGGTGAGCAGCAGTCGCCACAGGTGCATCTGGCCGCGATTGCGATCAATGAGTCGCTGGGAAATGTGGGCAAGACGGTGGTTTACACAGAGACGGTAAACCCGTTGCCCTCAATACAGAACGACGACCTGAAGGCTCTTGTCGCAGATATGAATGCGGGCAAGGTCGAGTGGCTGGTCATTCTCGACAGCAACCCGGTGTACGCGACGCCCGCGGATTTAAGGTTCGAATCGGCGTTGGGAAAGGTCAAAACGATCGTTCATCTCGGCTCGCATGTGAACGAGACCGCACAGCTGGCGCACTGGCATATCAATAGCGCGCACTATCTGGAAAGCTGGTCGGACGCGCGTGCCTATGACGGAACGGTTTCGATCGTCCAGCCTATGATCGACCCTCTTTACGGCGGTCACACGGCGCATGAGCTTGTGCAGTCGATGCTCGACAACCCGGATCTTTCCCCCTACGAGGCAGTTCGCGAGACCTGGAGACAGTCGCTTTCGGCGAAGGGAGACTTCGAGTTCAACTGGCGGAAGGCTCTGCACGACGGCTTTGTCGCTGATACGGCATTCCAGCCCAAAAGCGGCGGCGCAAGCAAGACTCTGGCGGAAGGGTCGCATAATCAGTTCGGCGATCTTCCCATAACTGCCCGAGCCGATGCGAAGGGCGGGGCAGACACGCTGGAGCTGGTCTTCCGGCCGGATTACAACCTCTACGATGGCCGGTTCGCCAATGTGGGCTGGCTGCAGGAGCTGCCGCGTCCGGTCACGAATCTTTCCTGGGACAATGCTGCACAGATGAGCTACGCCACGCTCAACAAGTTCGGGCTGGCGGAGCACGACGTTATCGAGATCAGCGTTAATGGTCTAAAGGTTCTGGCTCCCGTCCTGGCGGTCCCGGGTCATCCGGACAACAGCATTACGCTGACGCTTGGGCAGGGACGCAGCCGAGCAGGTCGCGTGGGCAGTGGCCACGGCTACAACGCATATGCCGTCCGCAGCTCCGCCGCGCCGTTGTTTGTGACCGGTGCGAGTCTGCGCAAGACTGGCGACACCTACGAATTTGCGGTTACGAAGAGCCACTATATCGACCATCGTTCCGTCGCAGTGGGCGGCGATGGGAGCGGAACCCACTCCATTGAAGGCAATGAAGCGATGGATCGCGGCATCATCCGCTACGCCACGCTTGAAGAGTTCAGAAAGAACCCCAACTTCGCGCACGAAGGCGAGGGGCGTGACGATCCTGAGCCCGATGAGAGTATGTTCCCGGCCTACCGCTACGACCAGAATGCATGGGGCCTGTCGATCGACATGGGCGCCTGCGTAGGCTGCAACGCCTGCATCGTTAGCTGCTATGCGGAGAACAATATTGCGGTCGTGGGCAAGCACCAGGTGAAGGTGGGCCGCAATATGCAGTGGCTGCGCCTCGATACATACTTTGAAGGCGATCTGGCTGCGCCTCGGGCGCACTTCCAGCCGATGGCCTGTCAGCACTGCGAAAACGCTCCCTGCGAACAGGTTTGCCCGGTAGGCGCCACGGTGCATACGCCGGAGGGCCTCAATTCGATGGTCTACAACCGCTGCGTGGGCACCCGCTACTGCTCAAACAACTGCCCGTACAAGGTGCGCCGCTTCAACTTCCTGCTCTTCTCCGATTTCGAGACGGAGAGCCTGAAACTGATGCGCAATCCCGATGTGACGGTCCGCAGCCGCGGCGTGATGGAAAAGTGCAGCTACTGCGTGCAGCGCATCAACGTCGCAAAGATTGAGGCGGACAAGGAAAACCGGGAAATTCGTGATGGGGAGATTGTGACGGCCTGCCAGCAGGCCTGCCCGACGAATGCAATCGTCTTCGGAAACATCAATGACCGGTCGAGCAAGGTGCGCAAGCTCAAAGAGCAGCCGCGGACCTACGGCGTATTGACGGGCAATAACACTCGCCCGCGCACGACCTACATCGCTGAAGTCCTGAATGTGAACCCTGAACTGGCCGATGGGCTGAACGGTTAATTGGACGGAACATGGCAACGAAGAATCAACCAATCCCCAATCCGATAGTGGATCCGATGCTGGACCCGATCACCGGCGAAGACCGGGTCATAGCGCCGGGACACACGTTTAAGTCGGTCACCGAGAAGATCTCGCGCATTGTGCTAACCAGCCATACGCCTCTGGGATGGTTCGGAGGCTTCCTGCTGGCCGGCGGCGGAGCGACGCTGTTGCTGATCGCTGTGGCGTGGCTGTTCCTGCGCGGTGTCGGCATCTGGGGCATTACGCAGCCGGTGGCATGGGGCTTCGCCATCGTCAATTTTGTGTGGTGGATCGGTATCGGCCACGCCGGCACGTTGATCTCCGCCATTCTGCTGCTCTTCAAGCAGACATGGCGCAACTCGATCAACCGATTCGCGGAAGCCATGACGCTCTTTGCCGTTGTCTGCGCCGGTATGTTTCCGCTGATCCACGTCGGCCGTCCGTGGCTGGGATACTGGCTCTTTCCGTATCCCAACTCGATGAATGTGTGGCCGCAGTTTCGCTCGCCGCTGCTCTGGGACGTCTTCGCTGTTTCAACGTACGCGACCATCTCGGTCGTCTTCTGGTACATCGGCCTGATTCCCGATCTCGGAACCATGCGCGACCGCTCAAAGTCGAAGATCGCCCAGTTTCTATTTGGATGGGCAGCTCTCGGCTGGCGCGGCTCGGTGCGGCACTGGGTTCGTTATGAGACGGCTTCGCTGCTGCTCGCCGGTTTAGCGACGCCGCTGGTGCTCTCCGTGCATACGGTCATCAGCTTCGATTTCGCGGTGGCGCTGATGCCGGGGTGGCATACGACGATCTTCCCGCCATATTTCGTTGCGGGCGCCGTGTACTCGGGCTTCGCCATGGTCATCACGCTGGCGGTCCCGATCCGCAAGTTCTATCACCTGGAAGACATCATCACCATCCGCCACATCGAGAACATGGGCAAGGTCATGCTGACCACCGGGCTGATCGTTGCCTACGGCTACGGGATGGAAGTCTTCATGTCGTACTGGTACTCCGCCAGCCACTGGGAGTACTTCATGATGTGGAACCGCATGTTCGGGCCGATGGGCTGGTCGTACTGGGTGCTCATCACCTGCAACATCGCGCTGCCGCAGTTGATGTGGCTGCGAAAATTCCGGCGTAGCCCAGGCTGGATGTTCCTTATGTCGTTCGTTGTGAACACGGGCATGTGGTTCGAGCGCTTTGTCATTGTTGTCACCAGCCTGACCCGCGATTTCCTGCCCTCGTCATGGGGCACCTACAAAGCGACGCGCTGGGACTATGCCACTTTTGCCGGAACGCTGGGCCTCTTCACGGTCCTGTTCTTCCTGTTCATTCGTCTGCTTCCCATGATTCCCATGTCTGAGCTGCGCATCCTGCTGCCGCAGGCCAAGATTCATTCGGAAGCTGAACCGTTGCCAGAGGCAGGTGACTAATGCCGATACTTGAAGGAACTTACGGATTACTTGCTGAATTTGATACGCCGAGCGAACTGGTGCGTGCGGCACAGACAGCCTATGACTCCGGCTACCGGCGCATGGATTGCTATACGCCTTACCCGGTTGAAGAAGCTGCGGCGGCGATCGGTTTTCACCGTGACAATGTTTCGCTGGTCTGCCTGCTGGGCGGGTTGATGGGTGTGGTGGCGATGTTCAGCCTGGAGACATGGATCTCTGTATGGGGTTATCCGCTGAACATTGCCGGCCGCCCCTACTACTCATGGACGGCGTTTATTGTCCCTGCGTATGAATGGACCATTCTCTTTGCCGGGCTTTCGGCAGCATTCGGCATGCTGGCGATCAACGGGCTTCCACAGGTCTATCATCCGTTGTTTAACTCGCCCAACTTCCGGAGCGGTGCGACCACGGACAAATTCTTTCTGTGCCTGGAGTCGACCGATCCAAAATTTGACGTGGCCGAATCACGGGCATTTCTTGAAGGGTTCCAGCCGGTCTCCGTTGTGGAGGTGGAGTATTAAGACGATGAGCCAAATCCGCACATCGGGGTGCCCAGCGACAGGTCTTTGTCGATGGGGTGTAAGGGCGGTTTGGTCCGTGAGCGCTCTGGCAGCCATTTCGCTGCTTGCCGGTTGCCGCCAGGATATGCACAACCAGCCCAAATTTATTCCGCAGCGCGGGACAGACTTTTTTGCCGATGGACGCTCTGCGCGTCCGCAGGTGGAACACACAGTGGCGCGCGACCAGCTGCACGAAGATCAGTATTTCTACACTGGACTGGTCAATGGCAAGGAGCAGGATACCCTGCCCTTTCCTGTAACTAGGGCGGTTCTTGAGCGCGGAGAGGAACGTTTCAACGTCTACTGCACGCCCTGCCACTCACGCGTAGGCAATGGCGAGGGCATGATCGTTGAGCGCGGCTATAAGCCAGCTGGCAATTTTCACGACTCTAAACGCCTCGCTGAGCCACTGAGCCATTACTTTTACGTGATGACGAATGGATACGGAGCTATGCCCGACTACTCGGCACAGCTGGCCCCGGCGGATCGCTGGGCGGTTGCCGCATACATCCGTGTTTTGCAGCTCAGCCAGAATGCGAAAGAGTCGGACGTTCCCCAGGGCACGAAGGTGCAGAACCTGAGCGACATTGCTGAGCAGGAGGGACTGCCGGCCAGTTTCGCAGGTCCCTGGCCGCTCGCGACGAGCACGAATGTGCAGGCACTTCCACCTGTAGGCACTGCGGCTGGTGCCCCGGCAGAGAATCCAAAAACCCTGACACTCACTGGCCAGACTGCGATCAACCCAAAAAGCGGCGAGGCGACTTCGCCTAAGCCTAAGAATTAAGGATCAGAACGCATGGCACACGGTTATCACGAGAAAACATTGCCCGCTGACCTTTCGGCCCCGGCTTTCGTCAGCGGCTGGCGGAGCAAAGCGCTCATCGTCGGCGTGGTGTTTTCCATCCTCGGCATCATCCTTGGCTTCCTGGCAAATGACGGCTGGAGCCACTTCCTGCGTGCCTGGCTGATGGGATTCATGATCTCCTTCGGCTTCTGCTGCGGGGGCATGGCGCTGCTCATGGTGCAGTATCTGTCTGGCGGCAAATGGGGTCTGCTGGTGCGGCGCCCTCTGGAGGCCATGACGCGGACCCTGCCGCTGGTCTTCCTCTATTTCCTCCCTGTCGGGATTTTTGGTGTTTCGTTCAGGAAGCTCTATCTGTGGGCACAGTATCCGGATACGGAAGACGCACTGAAAAACCACCTGATCACTGCGGCCCAGGCGCATGCGATCCAGTTCAAGAAACCGCTCTTGAATCCAGTGACATTCTGGGGAGTTTCGCTGTTCATCTTCGCCACCTGGGCGCTCTATACATATTTACTGAATCGATGGTCTTTGCAGCGGGATGCAGACCCGGCACCGAATGTTTTCTACTGGCAGAAGAAGTTTGAGAACCTGAGTGGTTTCGGTATCGTCCTTTACTCTCTGACGCTGACTGCCGCTGCCATCTACTGGGTGATGTCGCTTGATCCAACCTGGTATTCAACGGTCTATGGGTTGCAATTCCTTGTCGGCCAGGGATATCAGGTGCTGGCGCTCGTTATCCTGACGCTGATTGGACTGTCCTCTGCCCAGCCGATCAAGACGATCTTCCGCACGACCGAACAGCACGATCTGGGCAAGCTCTGCTTCGCCTTTACCATGCTGAATATGTATCTGGCGTTCGCTTCTTTCCTGATTATCTGGTCAGGCAACTCACCGGAAGAGATTCCCTGGTACCTTGACCGCATTCGGGGAGGATGGGGAGTTGTGGCCACCCTGGATGTCATCTTCCACTGGCTGCTGCCCTTCACGCTGCTGCTATCTCGCGACCTGAAGCGTATCAAGAGCCGCCTGGTGGTGGTCTGTTGCGGCATGATCTTTGCCCGTTGCTGGGATATGTTCTGGCTCATTGAGCCGAACTTCAGGGATGCAGCGCGGAACCTGCACTTCAGTTTCGGCATTCTCCAATATGCTGTCGTGCCGGTTGCCCTGATTTCCTTCTGGATGGCGTATTACTTCTCGCAACTGAAGACACGACCGCTGGTTGCCACCAACGATCCGCATGTGGCGGAGATTCTGGAGCCTGAACATGCCCACGCATAACGAGCAGCACGAGTCGCACAATAAGCAGGGTTCCGTCCGCGAGGGCTACGAGGTAACCGACGTCAGCGTTCATGGCATCATGGTTTTTCTGATTGCTTTGTTCATCTCGGTCGGCGTCTTTTTCGTCTTCTGTTTTGGCATGGGCAAGGTCATCAATAACGCGCTTGAGAAGCGCGATGGCCCTCCGAACCAGTGGAACCAGGCGAATCTCCCGGCAGGCGAGCGGCGCAATATGGCGTCGAATCCGGCGATCCATCAGCAGCAGCTTCAGCAGTTGACGCAAACCTTCACGACGCCGCGCCTGCAAAGTGACGACGGCAATCTGGATGTCGCCGAGCTGCATGAACGCGAGGACCTGCTGCTCAATAACTACAGCTGGGCCAATCGCTCGCGGGGTACGATCCGCATTCCCATTGAGCGCGCCATGGAGTTGATCGCGCAGCGCGGATTGCCGGTCGAACAGCAGACGCAGCAGCAGAACGCGCCGCTGATGGCGGGCGATAGCGCGGTTTCCGTCCAGATTCCGTTGACAGACGGCTTTGCACGCACAGCTTTCGAGCAGGAATTGCACGAAGGCTCGAAACAGCCCGGCGAACAGGCTTCGACGAAAGCAAACAATCATTAGCGGCAGGGTTATAGCGGCGCCAAATTGCCGGA
>DATHQH010000192.1:0-28104 GCA_035482895.1 Alloacidobacterium sp.
TCTCGCTAGCGGAGACAGGCTCCGGTGCAATGTGGAATCAGAAGGCAAAGTACCGGTTGGAGGTACAAGGTCCGGCGTTGCATTCATATATAGTTCGTAGATAAAAGGTATTCAGGATTGGGAGTGATTTCATGACCGTTCATGAAGCTGGTTTTATGCAGAGCGCAGCAGGGGGTGGGGTCGATGTCCGCATCGCGTCGTGAGTTCCTGTTTGGGCTGGCGGCCGCAGGCGTCCTTGCCAAACTATCCACAGAAGGCGGCCATGCGGCTATGAGCTGTCCGTTTCGATTGTCAGTGATTAATGACGAAATCTCCCAGGATTTCGATCATGCATGTCATGTTGCGTCCAACGATTTCGGCCTGCATTGGATTGAATTGCGCGGCATGTGGGATAAAAACATCACTGATCTCAACGCTAAAGAAATTGCGGATGCCCAGCAGATTCTTGAAAAATATAAGCTTCGCGTCACCGATATCGCGAGCCCTCTATTCAAGGTCGACTGGCCGGGAGCGCCGTTATCTAAGAACAGTCCGAAGCGCGACCAGTTTCATGCGGATTTCGATTTCAAGCAGCAGGATGCACTACTGGAACACTGCATAGAGCTGGCGAAGGCATTTCGCACAGATCGCATCCGTTGCTTTGACTTCTGGCGCCTTGACGATCAAAAACCGTATCGCGAGGCCATCAACAACAAACTGCGCGAGGCTGCGGAAACCTGTGCAAAGAGCAATATCATTCTTCTGCTGGAAAACGAGATGTCATGTAATACCGCAACCGGTGAGGAAGCCGCAGTAGTCCTGGCGGCAATTCCCAATAAGAATTTCATGCTGAACTGGGATCCGGGCAATGCAGCCACTTTTCCAGATAACACGCCGTATCCAACAGGGTACAATCTGCTGCCGAAAGAACGCATCGGACACTGCCACAGCAAAGACGTGAAACGAGGGCCGGATGGCAAGTACGAGTGGGCTCCGGTAGGTGCCGGTGTAGTAGATTGGGTTGGCCAGTTTCGCGCGCTGGAGCGTGATGGCTATCACTATGCGGTGAGCCTGGAAACGCACTGGCGCGGCGCAGGCACTCCGGAAGCATCGACGCGTATCAGTATGCAGGGTCTGAAAGGCGCCCTGAAAAAGGCCGGCATCGAATGTTGAACCCAAAATCAGTTAGGCCCTGGTTCCCACGGCAGCTTATGATCCGGCGGCAGCGGCATTCAGCTCTTTCACAATGCCGGATACAAAGCTTTTAGCGTCGCCAAAGAGCATCAGCGTTTTGTCCAGGTAATAGAGATCATTGTCGATGCCGGCGAAGCCGGGACTCATGCTGCGTTTGATCACCATCACCGTCTGCGCTTCGAAGGCATTCAGAATCGGCATGCCCGCGATGGGACTATCTTTCTCAAAGCGAGCGGCGGGGTTAACTACATCATTCGCGCCAATGACGAGCGCTACGTCCGTTCTGGGGAATTCGGAATTGATGTCGTCCATTTCGATCAGGCGATCGTAGGGCACGTCGGCTTCGGCGAGCAGAACGTTCATGTGTCCAGGCATGCGACCAGCAACAGGATGAATGGCAAAGCTGACCTCGATGCCACGCTTTGTGAGTATGTCGTGCAGCTCGCGGAGCTTATGCTGTGCCTGAGCGACGGCCATACCGTATCCCGGAATGATGACAACCTTGCGAGCCGCATCCAGAATCTCTGCTGCTTCTTCGGCGGAAGCGGAGCGTACCGGTCTTTCCGTAAGTTGTTTCGTGCTGGTCTGAATGGTGCCGAAGGCGCCGAACAATACGTTGCTGAAAGAGCGGTTCATAGCGCGGCACATAATCACTGCGAGAATGAACCCGGAAGATCCGTCAAGCGCTCCGGCAACGATAAGCAGCTTGTTATTAAAGGCGAAGCCCATGGCGCTGGCGGCGAGTCCCGCATAAGAATTGAGCAGCGCAATGACAGTCGGCATGTCTGCCCCTCCGATGGGGATGATGAGCAATACGCCGAAGACGAGAGAGAGGACCGCGAAGATGGGGAAAAGCCAGGTGCGTTCCGGTGAAATGATGAGCGCAATGCCGATGACGATGGCGAGAATAAGAATGCCGAGATTGACGAAATTCTGGCCCCGGAACGTGATGGGGCGCTGGGGTAGTGTTTCCTGAAGTTTGCCGAAGGCCATCATGCTGGCGGTGAAGGTTAGAAAGCCCAGCAGCATTTCCACGATCAGTGCGATCATGACGACACCGTGCGGCAACTGGCGATAATATTCAGCGGTTCCGATCAGGGCCGCAGCCAATGCGCCGCAGGCATGCGAGAAGGCAGTCCGCTGCGGCACGGCGGTCATCGGCATGTAGTAGGCGATAGGAACACCGATGGCAGACCCGATGAGGAAGGCGATGAAGATCCACTGGTAGCTCACCACTTCAGCGCGCAACAGTGTGCCTATCACTGCGAGCAGCATCCCGATCTCGCCAATCAGAACGCCACGGCGGGCCGTCGTGGGCGAACTCATCCATTTGATCGCGAGAATGAAGCTGGCTGCGGCTAGAAGGTACAGGGCCGGGAAGATACTCTGCATCATTTCTTTTCAGCTCCCCGCTTCTTGAACATCTTCAGCATGCGATCTGTAATGAGGTAGCCACTGACTACGTTGATTGTGGAGAGCACAACTGCGGTAAAACCAAGTACACGCGTGAGCGTGGAAGCTTCCTTTGCACCTGTGATGAGGATTGCGCCGACGACGGCGATTGCCGAGATAGCATTCGTCAGAGACATGAGCGGCGTGTGCAGTAAGGGAGACACGCGGCGGATCAATTCGAAGCCTAGAAATGCGGCCAGCATGAACACCCAAAGAGCGACTTCGTAGGAACTCATTGCTTTACCTCGCCGGATAATTGGGACGTGCTTAGCAATTCTGCGACTCGCGGATGGACCACTTTCCCCTCATGTGTGACAAGGGATTCACGGATAATTTCATCTTCGAGGTTGAGGGAAATGTTGCCTTCTCGTAACAGCAGTTTGGCAACTGCAGTAATGTTCGCGGAAAGCATCTGGCTCGCGTGATTCGGAATCATAGAGGGGATATTCAGCGGTCCGAGAATCGTCACGTTGTTGTGTACGACAGTTTCGCCAGGCATAGTAAGCTCGCAATTGCCGCCGCGCTCTGCGGCGATGTCGACGATCACAGAGCCCGGGGGCATGGCAGACGCCATCTCGGCTGTGATCAGAATGGGAGACTTGCGCCCAGGCACAGCTGCTGTGGTGATGACGACGTCCTGCTCGCGCAATATCTCGGTCAGCAGCTCGCGCTGTCGGCGGTAGAACTCCTCGTCCATGGCCTTTGCATAGCCGCCTTTGTCTTCTGACGCTTTTGCATCGACGTCGAGCACGATAAACTTTGCGCCGACGCTTTCCACCTGCTCTTTGACCGCGGGGCGAACATCATAGGCGCATACAACTGCGCCCAGACGGCGTGCTGTGGCAATGGCCTGCAGTCCGGCAACCCCTGCTCCAAGCACAAATACTTTTGCCGGGGTGATAGTGCCTGCCGCTGTCATCAGCATTGGAAACATCTTGGGCAACTGGCTTGCTCCCAGCAGAACGGCGCGGTACCCGGCGATGGTTGCCATGGAAGAGAGAGCGTCCATGCTCTGTGCCCGCGTAATGCGGGGAATCAATTCGAGCGCCAGCAGCGAAACACCGGCTGCGGCCAGATCAGAGCATTCCCGTAGCGCGGTGAGAGGCTCGCCAAAGCCAATCAGGGTTTGGCCGGGGCGCATAAGTGGAATATCGGAGCGGCCGATTTCAGGGTTTGCACCCAGACAGCGCACCTGAGCGATGACATCGGCTTCGCGGAATACGTCTTCGCGGCTACCGATGCGCGCGCCTCGTGCAACATACATTTCGTCTGGAAAGCCGGCTGCAACACCGGCCGATTGTTCGATGATGACCTCAAGACCAGCCTTTTTCAGCACCTCACATTGGCGGGGAATGAGGGCGACGCGCCGCTCTTGAGGAAAAGTCTCGCGTGGAGTTCCAAGGGTCCCAGGCAATCCAACCTCCGGCTGCCAAGTTATTCATTTAGACGACGGTTGGCAAGTCTTTCTTGTTTCAACCCCTGTTGATCCCTTGAAATTCGAAAAGGGTTATACGATCACTTGCCCAATTTCGCTTCAACCAGGACAAGTGCGTTGACCTGCAACGTCAAATCCAGGCGGTTTCCTTCAAGATGCAGCTGCTCCGGAGGCGGAAGCTGTGTGGCGGCATTCAGTTTTTGTATCTGTTCGAGTGTGGGGTTGCGCGGGCTGCCCATTGCCTTATAGGCCGCGAGCGTATTTCCGTGATCGTCATCCACGCGGCTGACGGAAACGGCCGCGTTTGACGGTAGACCGTGAAACATAAGGCTGACTTTTTTCTCGCTTCCCGTCTCGTCCGGGGCGACCAGATTCCATACCGCGATGACCAGCGTCCCGTCATTCCGTTTGGTCGCAAGTACATTTGGCGAGGTGTTGGCAAAGCGCTGATCGCCAAGCTTATGCAGCAGGGAGAAGCCGTAAAAACTTGGCTTGTTGATACCTCCCTTGGCGCGCAATCCGAATTCGCCTCCAAATGGCTCCGGAATGGGGCCGCCTTCTTCAAAGACATCGGAGAAGGTCCAGAAAGACATCATGTCCACAAGCCCATCGCATTGCCGGACTGTATTTGCGACGGCTGGACCGACAAATGTGGTGTCGCGCGCTTCCTTCATCCCTTGCACATTCCACTCCGTCCAGAAAAGGGGAAGCTTCGGCAGGGGAGAGTCTTGAATCTGCTTTCGTACTTTCCCGATGGCGCGGCAAACGCGCTCGTTCATGGGAATGTCTTCATTCGTGCCAAAGAGATTTTCTACGGTATCGTCGGCATAGCCATGGCTTGTTACGAAATCGATTGGCACATGGTTTTCTGCAACATGTTTCAAGAAGTCATCGACCCATGAAGCAGCGGCGGTCGCCGGGCCCCCGACGCGCAGGCGCTGGTTGACACTTTTCAGAGCGCGGGCAGTATGGTCGTAAAGCTCGAAATAACTTCCCTGCCGCGGAATGCCGTTCCAGAAATCGATGTTCGGTTCATTCCAGACTTCGAAATACCACTGCGCCACTTCATCGATGCCGTACCGGTCAATCAAATGCTGAGCAAAATGCGTGATTAAGCCATCCCATCTCTCCAGGCTCTTTGGCGGGGAAACATTTTGCTTGTACCAGAAGGCATGCAGAGCATCAGGGTTAAAGGCCAGCTTCTTTGGCATAAAGCTGATTTCGACAACCGGCCTTATGCCATTCTTCAGAAGCCCGTCATAAATTTCATCGATATAGGCAAAGTTGTAGACCGGGTTGCCGCGCTCGTCCTCGTTGTAGACTCCTACCTCATCATGAAAAATGGCGTGAAAACGAACGTAGCGAAAATCGGTCACCTCTTTTACAGCGCGCAGGTCGTTGCGATAGCTTTCCCGCAACGTAAGGATGGCGCGACCTGAGCCGAACATTTCTTCCCAGAAATGAGGAAATGGGGTGGTCTGCGCATGAGCATCGATCTCAATCTGTTCCTGTGCCCTTACCGGAAGAACGGTAAACGCACTCAATATCAGTGCGATCGCTGCTGCCCAGTTCACAAAGCGCAATCTCATAGATCTCTCGCTTTCCGAGGTGTCAAAAATGTTGTGGAGACCGCGGTAAAACAGAAGAGGGTGCATTTTGGGATGCACCCCCGGAGTTGCTCAATATTTATCAGAAGCTGAATCTGGCCTGAATCTGAACTGTGCGGGAACCGAGAGCCTTCTGGGCTTGCCCAAAGGCCGGATTACTGTTCACGCCATCCGAGCTGATGATGTTATTAATACTGCCACCGTTGTCCTGGCCGCCTCCCTCCAGGTTTATCTTATTGAAGAAATTAAAAACATCTGCGCGGACTTCCACGCGCGCTCCTTCTCCCAGTCCCGGGATGTGGGGCAAGCCAAAGGCTTTGGCTAATGTCACGTCAAGGTCGTTGTAGCCTGGAGAGTTGAACGAATTGCGCGCCACGAGCGCGGGTTCGGGTGCAGGACCGGTCCCAGGAAATGCTGGCGCGGGCGTGAAGGTTGGCACGGTGAAGTAAGCCAACGCACCTTTGGAAAAGTTCTGATTGAAGGCGGTCGTTGATGAAGGTCTTGGGCCTGACCTGAAAACATCATTGCTGGTGTTAGAACCTGCGCCGCCCTTGTATGCAGCCGCGCGGAGTGTCCCATAGCCGTGGTTTCCGCTTCCCTCAAAATAAATATTGCCGCCAGTGTTGCTGTACAACGGTGTCCACGGGAAGCCCGAATGGAGATTGTAAATTCCGCTGAGGGACCAGCCGCCTGCGACTTTTTCAAGCCATGCGTTGTTTCCGTGGAACAGCACAGGCTGCCACAAGCCATAAATCTTGAAGGCATTCGCTACGTTGTAATCAGATCTGCCCCACGACGCGCGCGGGTCGAAGGGATATGGGTCTTGGTAATAAGGTTGCGATCCATTGTCCATGCTCTTGGCCCAGGTATACTGCGTATCCAGCAGAAATGAACGCGAGAACTGGTGCTTCAGGCCTGCGATCAATGCGTTGTAGTTTGAGTTACCGGTGTTTTGGTAGAAGTCCACCGAGTTTACTGCTGGATTTAGGGAAATACCGGCAGCCGCGCCAAGCGCATTCTGATCATTTTGATTCAGGAGATGGCGCCCGGTGCTTCCCTGGTATCCAAGCGAAAATACCCAGTTGAAGCCGATATCGTATTGCGTATCAAAGGAATAGTGGTACGTATATATCGTCGAAGGATGCGACGGGAATCCCGTGACCGCAATCGGGCCGCCGCTCAAAGGAAGATTGTTTGGTCCAAATGCTGACTTTGCAGCGGGGTTGGGTGGAAAGCCGAATATCGACTGCGGATTGCTCGCAGTTCGATAGAAAACATCTGGATCTGGGTTGCCGAAGGTACTGCAGCAGAAGCTCACACCAACCACATTCGGCGGATTGTTGATTCCGTTTGCTGTAATCGCTATCTCGTTTTGGTTGTAGTTGATGCCGAACCCGCCTCGAACGACAAATTTGCCCTGTTGCGCCTCTGGACTCCAGGCGAAGCCGATCTGTGGACCGAAGTTCCACTTCTGCGCGTTATAGAGGTTGCCACCCACGCGCAGGGAAAGATCGGTCAAAGTACTTGCGCCGGAACCGAGCTGAACGACGCTGAGGGTCTGCTGTTTGGCAGACAGCGGGCCAAAATATGACCACCGCAGTCCCAGGGTGAGGGTGAGGTTTGATCGGGCCTTGAAATCATCCTGAGCGAAAAATGCCCAAAGATTCGACCGTTGGTCCTGTCTGTTTTCTGTTACCTGGCCCGTCAGCGGGTCGTAGGTTCCGCTTTCCTGGTAGGGGGCATCGTTGAGGAAGTCCCAAACGTTGCGGAACGTAAACGATGGTCTCGCGTTATAAATAGCGTTGTTAAGGTAGTAAAGACGCGTGAGCTGTCCGCCACCCTTCAAAGTGTGCCGCCCCAGAACTTTCGTCAGAATGTCCTGGTAGCTATACGTCCACTGATTGAAAACGCTCGGCCCGGGAGCGCCAAAGAACTGCAGCCCTGCGCCGCCCCCCGCTGTCCCGATCGTATCGAAGTTATCCTGCGGCAGGCCGAACGGCTCTTGTGGGTTCGTATTCACTTCATTCCAGCGCCATCCCGCCGCGTTCACGCGAGCTTCATTGAGCAAGGTTGCGGAAAATATATGGTTCCAGATGCCGGCAAACGCGTCGTTGATGGCCGAATGATGATACAGATTTGCCGGACGAACGGGGCCGTTGAAGCTGGTCGTATCTACGGGCACCCAGTAGATGGTGAAAGTGATCCGGTCTTTACTGGATACATTTGCGTCGACGCGTCCGTTATATTGCGCTTGTGTAACGGTGCTGGGATTGGATGTGTTCACAAAGGCGATATCAGGGATGCCGTCCAAACCGCTGCCAACGCCCGGGGTACCACTGCCTCCGCCGTAGGTAGGGTCCTGTGTTCCCAGGGGCGACTTTAAAGGCGATCCAACGTCCAATCCCTGACCGGGAATCGTACCGCATTGGACGCCCTCGACCAAACCGATATCCGCGCACGTTCTTGACAGAATGGAACTGAAAGACGCCCCTTCTCCGTGAAAACCGAGGATGGTTGCGGCAATACTGTTGGCAGGCGCCTGTGTGAGGAACTGAGGTGTTTCATACCAGTTATTCACTCCGGTAACCACCGAGTCGTTCCGCAGCGTTTCATAGTTGAAGAATGCGAATAGTTTGTTCTTCCAGAGAGGACCGCCGAGGCTGCCTCCGAACTGGTTAAACCGGCCAGAGTCTCTGCTTAGTCCTCTTGCCGATGGAGTACCTGAGATTTCTGAACTGGGTCCGTTCCAGCGCTGATAAGCATTCAATCCTGGACGGCTCGCCTTGAAGAAGAGGCTGCCGTGGATATCGTTGCTGCCCGCCTTGGAGGTGACCTGAATTTGCGCGCCACTGAAGCGGCCGTTCTCAGCGTCATAGTTATTGGAAACGATCTTTACGTCGCCGACAGAGTCTTCGCTGGGAGTGATGACGGAGGTTCCGCCCCACACTGCGCTGGCGGTGCTGATGCCATCGATGCTGATGCCGTTTGCATTATTTTGTCCACCATTGGAGACAATCTGTGGACCATTCTCTGTTTTGAAGATGCCGTCTGTAGAGCCTGATCCTCCGATTTGTGTGCCAGGCAGATTCTGACTTCCACCGCCCCCCGCTTGCGCGCCATTCCCAAAAACTCCGGGCGCAAGTTGTGCAAGTTGAAAGACGTCACGCCCGAAGGCCGGTAGATGTTGTATCTCATTGCTGCTAATGGTGCCGCTCAGCGAGGCGGTTTCCGTATCCAGTATCGGCGTTGCGTAGGCGTTCACCGTCACACTCTGTGACGCGTCACCAAGATCAAGCTGCACATTCACCGCATTTGCCTGTTCTGGAATTACCTGCACGTCGTTAAGAACTTTTTTCTTGAATCCGGTTTTTTCTACCGTCAGCGAGAAGTGGCTGGGCGGGAGAGCGTTGAAGTTATAAATGCCGCTGCCTGAGCTAGTGCTTGTTAGAGTCTGGTTCGTCGCTGTGTCAGTGAGTGTAACGGTCGCGCCTGGAATAACCGCTCCCGCAGGGTCCGTGATGACACCTTGAATTGAGGCGCGATACTGCGCGAATGCCGGGATCGTCATGGCGCACACGCACGCTAACACTATGAAGTAATGAAAGCTCTGAGATTTCCGCGGAATGGACAGCTGCTGTCCAGAAGATGTGCGTTGCATATTGCCTCCAAGTAAAGAGCTACCGCTGGGATGTTCGTCTCCCAGACAGGTCTTACACCGATGCGTATATGTAACCTTTTCGTTATCGCACAAATTACAAATTGTGGGTGCATAATTCAGGCCGTATTGCGGCCAAAACTATACAGAACAAGAGGATTAACACCTGAGTATATAGAGAGTCAATAGGATGATTAGGAAGTAAGGTTACCCAGATGTATACATTCGGGTTGCTCACTCATCCCTGGAGGAGTGAGCAAAGCCAGTTATGGTTTTTGGGATAAGACGCGAAACTGTTCGCGATCACTTTCCTGGGAAAGCCTGTTTTCGGATGAAAAAGCTCTTACAACGTTGAGAGACTGACCGGGGTCAATAAGCAGCCAGAGACACGCTCCTATGAGCGCCAGAGTGGCTGCAACAAAAAATGCCGCATTCCAGCCGTATCGTCCGGCAATGTACGGAGTGAGCGAGGCAGTAACGGCGCCGCCAAGCTGACCCCCCATATTCATGACGCCGGAAACCATACCGGAACGCTTCCCGGATATATCGGCGCTTACTGACCAGAAAGAGCTCTGTGCGAGATAGAGTGCGCCTGCTCCACCGGCAAGAATGATGCTGGCAAGTTGAGGACTCTGCGCGCGTGGGCCAAGTACCAGAAATACAGACGTGAGCGCTAGCGCGAATGTGGCGATCCCGCAGCGCCCGAGGCGCAATCCGTAGCGGCGGGTAAGCGCATCGGTGATCGCGCCTCCTAGCAGGCAGCACGCAGTCATGGCGAGGAAGGGAATCATGGAATAGAGCGCGCTCGACTTCAGGTCAAGTTTGCGCACCTGTGCAAGATAGATAAAAAACCAGCTGAAGAAGATCCATGCGACATAGCCAAAGCTGAAGTAGCTCAGCGTCATTGCAAGCACGTTGCGATTCAAGACCAGAGCCTGCCAAGGCAGAGTATTTGTAGACGGAGCATTCAGTGCAAGGTCAGTCGACCGGCCGGCTTCAATCTTTGTCAGTTCTTCTTTCGTAACCAGTGGATGCTCCTCTGGTGTATCGCGCGCGATGAGAAACCAGATGGTTCCCACAAGAACGCCAATGAGCGCGCTAAACCAGAACGAAGCACGCCAGCCGAAGTGTTGAATGATCCAATTCAACAAAGGAGGCGTAAGACCTGCGCCTGCGCCCACTCCGGCAAAGATCCACCCGTTTGCCTTGCCTCGCTCCGCTACTGGAATCCAGCGCGCGACAAAATGGTTTGAAGCCGGATACACGACCGCCTCGCCCATGCCAAGTGCCACGCGCACTAGAATCATGAGCAAGAGAGCGTGCGGCAACCGCGGCGAGATCGCTGCTGTAAGAGCAGTAAACGCGCCCCACCACAACACTCCAAATGCAAGAATGCGGCGCGATCCCAGGCGATCGGCGAGCCATCCTCCGACGACCTGAAAGCCGGCGTACCCTATAAGGAAGGCACTGAATACCCATCCAAGACGCACATTGTCGATGCCAAGTTCGCTGCGTATCGCTGGACCGGCAATCGAAATATTTGTACGGTCAAGAAAGGCAACAGCGCTCAGAACAAAAAGCCAGAAGACGAGAAACATTCGCACTGGGAAACGACGCACAGCTGCCATTCTTATCCTCTTCGCTTTACAGACGCCCGAACTTCTTCACTGCTTCAACAATCGAGCGTAGCTGTTCAATGTAGGCGTACATGCTGTGCTCTTTGAAGTCGAGTTGACGTGCCAGTTCCAGCACCTTCACGGCTTCTTCGCGAGGAACAACGACGACTCCGTCTTGATCTGCAGTGATGATGTCCCCGGCTCGCACAGGAACTCCATCGACGGTCATGGCGATATTGGAGCCGGCGAAGCGGTAATGTCCCACAGAGGTGGATGGCACAACGCCGGTAGCATACACGGGGAAGCCGATCTTTTTCAGATAGGCAACATCGCGCACGCCGCCATCAATGACCGCACCCGCAAAGCCACGGGCGAACATGGCGGTCCCCATCAATCCACCCATGCCGGCGATATTGGCGCCGTCTTCGATGCTCATGACATACACAGAGTCTTTGCCGCCCGCATCGATGGCAGACAGCATACCGTCTAGTGCATGAGGATCGCGATTCTCTTCTTTTGCCAGGCGTACCGTTGCGGCAAAACCGGCAAACTTAACAGGAAAGATCGCCTGCATGCGATGCGAGAGATACATCTGCTTACCGTAGAGCTGTTCAATCGCATCCGAGACAGATGCAACTTCCACATGACGATATGCAGTTGCCAGCGCTGAAGGATCTTTTTCCAGCGAGGCTTCATCTTCCGTTGATTGCGCGTGCAGCGCAACCAGCAGGCCGAACGTGAGCGCTGTGACCGCCACAGCGCCAGAGGAAAAGAGAATGCGTTTTACTTTCACATAAACCTTCTGAATAGAGATTGACTTGTTTTGCGACGGCGTTCAGCGCCACTCGCGATGGCTATGCGAATCCATTCCGCGAAACGCATACCCGCTCTCTCGCTGAATCGCGCGTGCACAGTGCTGAAGCCGCTGGACGATCTCCGGCACTTTCTGTTTTGTAATACGAAATGGCGGACCCGAGATGCTGATTGCGGCGATCGGCAACCTGTCTGGAGCAAGGATCGCAACACCCAGGCAGCGAACTCCCTCTTCCCGCTCCCCGTCATCGATGCCGAATCCGCGCCGTCTGGTGCGGTCAATTTCTTTCAGCAATTCTTCGTGTGTGCGGATTGTCTTCGCCGTAAATTGCCGAAGCGTGACTCGTTTCAACCTTTCCTTGACCGTATCCGGCGCATAGGCTGCGAGCATCGCCCGACCTGCCGCCGTGCAGTGAATGGGACTGGTTGAGCCGACGCGAGAGATCATACGGATGCTGCGGCTGGGCTCAATTTTGTTCAGATAGACAATTTGATCCTGATCCATCACACACAGATGAGCTGTCTCTTCCACTTCGGCGACAAGGCGGCGCAAGTGCGGCTCAGCAGTTTCGCGCAGGTCATGCTGCTCGAGGACATGGGTACTGTATTCCAGCAGTCTCAGTCCAAGCCTGAATTTGCCGCGCCCTGTTCTCTCGATCATTCGATGGTGCTCAAGAACCATCAGGAAGCGATGAACCGTGCTTTTGTGAAGCTGAAGCGATTCGGAAATCTCTGCGAGACTCTGCGGTGTCCTGCCGCTTGCCAGCTGATCCAGCACTGCGAAGGCACGATCTAAAGCCTGCACTTTATATCCTGCCGAAGACACTGCCTGCTCTTTGATTGGGCTTCCCATGTTGTTTGTGATTGGCGAAAGTGTACTCCAAAAAAAATCTCGTTGAAACTCTGGTTTTGCCGGCGCCCAGTTGAATTTCACAATATGGTATGCCGTCCTAAATTTGTTGACACGGTAGACGGTCATATCGTACATTCCGCCAATATCGAAAAAACTGACGTGTGCACATGTTTTATATTCCCGGCCATCGGGGCAACCGGTGCTCAGGTTCAGAATTTAAAACGATTCGATATGAGGATACATGAAGACACCAAGCAGACGCAGTCTTTTAAAAGGAGCTGCCGCTACAGCTGGCGGCGTTGCTCTTGCAGCCGTTCCGGCACAGGCAATGCAAACCGCGTCGCCTGAACGAAAGGCGCACACGATTGGACCGAAACCTGATAAAACTCCACTCTTCAATAGCGCCGTGTCCTACGGGAACCTGTTGTTCCTCGCGGGCATCGGAGCGCATTTTCCTGGAGACATCAAGGCCCATACTGCTCATGTGCTCGACGAGCTGCAAAAACAGCTTGAGAATGCCGGATCGTCGATGAGCAAGGTGCTCAAGGTCAATGTCTATCTGAACGACATTAAAGATTGGGAAGCGATGAACACCGTCTATGCAGGGCGCTGGGGCGATACACCGCCCGTCCGCACGACCATAGCGGCCGCGGGTGGAATCCCAGGAAATTCGCTGGTTGAAATGGATTGTATTGCGTTTATCTAAGGCTAAAGGGACTGACAGAGGATCAGGATGCAAGCACCGGAAAAAATATTTGGATTGAGCAGACGTAACTTTCTTCAGCGATCTGCTATAGCCGGTGCGGCCGGAGCAGCAGGCTCATTATTGCCCGCTTCGGCCAAAGCCGCGGTTGCTTCGGTAGAGACCGGCCCCAACATTTATGAAGCAATCGGTGTGCGCCCGCTGATCAATTGCAAGGGAACCTACACGATCATCAGCGGCTCGCAAACATTGCCCGAAGTAAAGAAGGCAATGGACGAGGCTTCGCGACACTATGTCAACCTCGACGAGTTGATGCTCGCCGTGGGCGCCCGACTGGCTGAGATCACGCAGGCCGAGTGGGGCATTGTGACCGGAGGATGCGCCGCAGCGATTACCGCGTCTACGGCGGCTTGTATCGCCGGCGCTGATCCCGAAAAGTCGCAGAAACTACCGTACCTTTCTGGATTAAAGAATCAGGTCATCATCCCGAAGCATTCCCGCAATCCATACGACGTGGCGACGCGCATGCTCGGAGTGGAAGTGGTTGAGGTAGGCACGTCAGAAGAATTAACTGCAAGCATGGGTCCTCGTACGGCGATGATCTACATTCTTTCGTCTCCTGAAGCCGCGTCCGGTCCCTTGAGCATCGCCAATATCTGCCAGGCCGCCAGGACGAGGCAGGTTCCAGTTTTTGTCGATGCTGCGGCAGAGACGTTGACGATTCCCAATATCCATCTCAAAGCAGGCGCAACACTGGTGGGATATAGCGGCGGGAAGTGTATGCGCGGCCCGCAGTGCGCTGGCCTGCTAATCGGACAAAAAGACATCGTACAGTCCGCCTGGTTCCAGGCAGCTCCGCACCACAATGTCGGCCGTTCAATGAAGGTGGGCAAAGAAGAGATCATGGGCATGTTGACTGCCGTGGAAATGTGGACCAAGCGTGACCATGAGGCCGAGTGGAACACCTGGAAAAGCTGGCTTGCTTACATTGAAGCGAAGGTGAAGCCGCTGCCTTCAGTCACCACCGAATACATCATGCCTGAAGACTTGTCGAACCACGCGCCGCAGCTGCGAATCAAGTGGGATGCAAATACTCTGAAGATTACCGGCACCGAACTTGCGGAGGCTCTCGATCAGGGCACACCGCGCATTCAGTTTGACAGCGCCTCGGGAAAGCGTCCGGATCAAATGCAGAGTTCAATCACCATCATGCCGTACATGATGATGCCGGATGACTACAAGGTAGTGGCGGACGCCATCTATAGCGCGCTCAGCCATCCAAAGAGCTTTACGGCGCCCGTCCTTCCACAGGGAGAGCCTGCAACTATCGCCGGTATCTGGGACGTTCAGGTGGACTATCTTCGCGGGCGCGGTGTGCAGCGTTTTTTACTTCAGCAGTCCGGGGACAAAGTCAGGGGTGCGCATCAGGGAGAGATTTACAGCGGCAACATTGCAGGAACAGTGCATGCCGATCAAGTCATACTACGGAGCGCCCTTCCGGTAGGGGGAAATGAAATTCCTTATAACTTTACCGGAACCGTGCAGGGGAATTCGATGAGCGGCACTGTGGCTCTTGGCGAATATGGCCACGCCCAGTGGAGCGCTACTAAAAACACTGCATAGAACGATATGCAGTGTTGGTTTGCAACTTAGAGCAGGAAGAGTTTAGAGGCCAGTTAGAGAAGTGGCAGTATGCAGTTATTACAGACAAAAAAGAGGAACGCCATGCGAATTTTACGGTCTGTTTTCCCCATCGTATTGATTCTTGTCCTATGTACCACGCAACTGTATGGAGCGATCACGGGCACCATCTCCGGAGTTGTCTCTGATCCAACCGGTGCAGCCATGCCGGGAGTAACAGTGACGGCAACCGACCAGCTGACCGGTGTTGCCAATACCGTTGTTACCGACTCCAAAGGGTTTTATAGTTTCCCAGCCCTGGCGGTAGGTATCTATACCGTAAATGTAAGGCAGTCCGGGTTTCGGGATTTTTCGGAGCAGGGCATTCGTATCGACGCTAACTCATCCATCCGCACAGATATCCAGCTGCTGCTGGGCGCCGTTACAGAGACAGAGACTGTAAATGCCGATGCGGTACAGGTAGAAACCCAGAACACGCAGCTCGGCGAAGTGATTGATAGCGCCAAAATGACGGCGGTGCCCCTGGATGGTCGTGCCTTCACTGACCTGTTGGCCCTGCAGCCCGGCGTCTCGCCTTACAAAGCATCCTCTGAAGGTGGTGGCGATGATTCTCGCCCGGTTTCCGGAGGCCTGAATACCGGCAATCAGTCAGTCAATGGAGGCCGCGAATCCTCGAACGGCTTCATGATCAACGGGGCCGATGCCAACGAGGGTGTAAGCAATGGCGCCGCAATTATTCCCAACCTCGATTCGATTGCGCAATTCCGCATTATTACGAACAACTTCGATCCAGAGTATGGAAACTTCAGCGGCGGTCAGATCAACGTAGTCACTAAGTCCGGGACGAATAGCTACCACGGCAATGTATTCAACTTCCTGCGCAACACCGATCTTGATGCGAGGAACTTCTATGCCCCCAGTCGTGGCGTCTATATCCAGAATATTTTTGGCGGGACACTTGGCGGCCCTATCAAGAAGAACAAGCTTTTCTTCTTTGGAGATTTTCAAGGCACAAAACAGACTCAGGGGCAAACGCAGAACTTCCCGGTTCCTTCCGATTCGAATCGTGCCGGTGACTTAAGCAGCTTTTTCGGCGACTCAACGCAATATAGCGGGCAGACAGTACAAGGCACCAGCTGGGCGAACTCTCTGACGCAGAGACTCGGTTACACGGTGAATGCGAATGAGCCCTACTACGCAGCGGGATGCTCTTCGACCGCCGATTGTGTATTTCCAAACGGACAAATTCCTGTCTCCGCATGGGATCCAACCGCCGCAAATCTTCTGCAATTTATCCCGCGACAAACGAATACTGGTCTCGGCACCTTTTCGACCTCTGCGTATTCTCAGAAGCTCACAGACTACAAAGGCAGCATCCGGGTTGACACGACGAGCCGCTTCGGCACTCTCTTCGGCTATTACTTCATCGACGATTTCGATCTGACCACTCCGTACTATAGCGGTATCAATGTCCCTGGGTTCGATTCGCAGAGTAAGGGACGAGCACAAATGGTGAACGTCGGATTGACCTCTACCTTTAAGAACAATGCCGTAAATGACTTTCGCTTTGCTTATATGCGGGATGTCAACCTGTTGGGTCTTCCTCAAGGCGGAGTTGGCCCGTCACTTTCCTCCCTCGGCTTTGTTTCACCGTGGGGCCCCACCGGCGGGATTGGCCCGATCAATCCTGCTTACGAAGGGGTGCCAAATATGAATTTCAACAGTTTTCAGTTTGGTGTTCCTGCCGATACTTTGAACCAGTTCAACAATGTGTTCCAGTGGCTTGATAGTTACACCAAGATCGTCGGCGAGCATACGTTGAAGTTCGGTATTGACTACCACTACGATCAGATCAACGAACGCAACTACTACGGCGAAAATGGATCATTCACATTTAGCGGTCAGGAGACAGGGAGCGATTTTGCCGACTTCCTGCTTGGAGCGCCTGCGAATTTCATCCAGGCCAGTAAACAGATTCTCGATTCGCGCAGCCAGTATTTCGGAGCCTATGGCCAGGATAGCTGGAGGGTGACGCCAAACCTGACTCTGAATTTTGGATTGCGCTATGAGATAAGCACTCCCTGGTATGACACGCAAAACAAGCTGGAAACGATCATCCCCGGTGTTCAATCTGTAGTCTTTCCAGGGGCTCCACAGGGATATCTGGTGCCCGGTGATCCGGGTGTAGCAAGAACGCTGGCTCCTATTCGCTGGAATAACTTCGGGCCGCGCTTTGGCTTTGCTTTTGCGCCCAGTGGTGACGACTGGTTTACGCACATGATGGGTGGCCCAGGCAAGAGCAGCATTCGCGGCGGATTTGGCATTGCATACACCAACATCCAGGATGCTACGGGATTTCTGGAAGTTGGCGACGCTCCATTCGGCCTCTTCTACTCGAGTCCAGTGCCATCGCTTATGAACGCGCCATTTATTGATCGGGCTACCGGAAACAACGAAGGGCAGAGATTCCCATTTACCTTCCCATCGACAAATGTATCTGCCAAAAATCCTGACACTACCTTTGATTGGGCTTCTGTTCTGCCGATTTCCGGATCACTGGTCTATGACGTCCACAATGTGCTCCCTTACGTACAGAGCTTCTATCTTGGCGTGCAGCGTGAGCTGACATCGAGCACGGTTATGAGTCTGAATTATGTTGGCAATCTCGGTCGTAAGTTGCTCACATTGGAAGAATCGAATCCGGGTGATCCAGCTTTGTGCCTGAAGTTGATGGACCCAACCCTGCTCGCTCCCGGTCAATCCACCTGCGGACCCGGCCTGGAAAGCAATACGTTTACGCTTGCCGACGGCACGGTCGTCGAAGGAACCCGTACGACGCTCGGCATCGATTTCGCCAGCAATCCTTACATGAAGACGATTGGAAGCTCAAACTACCACTCGTTTCAGGCCACGCTGCAGCACTCAAACAAGTATGCCGACTTTCTCATCGGTTACACATACGGACGATCGTTTGACAACTCTTCCGCGCATAACGAGCTGACGAATGTATTTAATCCTGAGCTCAGCCGCGCCATATCCAGTTTCGACGTGCATCAGAATTTTGTAGCCAGTTATACGGTTCCGTTGCCATTCGATGGATACACACCAAGGCCCGGGTTGCTGCACCAGGTGATCGGAGGGTGGGAGCTATCGGGCATAACAACCTTTGCGACCGGATTGCCGGTGACAATATCGGAGAATGACGATAACTCACTCACCGGTTCCCAGGCTGATTTACCAAATTATGATCCTCACGCCGGTCCTCTTTTTATCAATAAAAATCCTCGTTCGGGACAGATGTACTTCAACACGAATGTCTTTTCGCAGGAAGAACTGGGTAGATTCGGGAATTCTCAGCGGCGCTTCTTCTATGGGCCGGGATTGAATAATACGGATCTTGCGCTGCTGAAAACATTTAAATTCAAGGAAGATGTCAACCTGCAGTTCCGTGCTGAAGCCTTCAACGTTTTCAACCACACGCAATTCCAGGGTCCATCAGGAAACTTCAACAACACCGGTCAGGGTGGCTTTGGGTATGTCACATCGGCCAACGATCCGCGCATCATGCAGATTGCCTTGAAGCTGTATTTCTAGGAACGCTTTTGCAGTGCGACTAAACAGGCATGAAGCCCAGAGAAGAATTTGCTCTGGGCTTCGTAATCTGATGATGACTGAGCTATGAATTTCAAGTTTGCCTTAACTGGTTGTTGTGCTGCGTTCTTATTCATTCACCTGCTTGCGTTCAAACCAGTCAACGCGCAGGAAAATATCAGCGGACGCGCGATTTTCGCCGCGAACTGCGGCGCGTGCCACGGAAGCGATGGCCGTGGCGGCGAGCGTGCTCCCAACATCGTGACGCGGCGTGAAGTTGTATCGCGTGCGGACTCTGATCTGATTCGCGCTGTGCAGAACGGCGTTCAAGGGACGGCGATGCCGGGCTTCGGGTATATGGGAGCGGAGAAAATCAATGCGGTCGTACATTACCTGCGCACTCTGCAAGGGATTGGAGTCGCGGTGAAAGTTCCGGGCGATCCGGGCCTTGGCGAGCAGCTCTTCTTTGGCAAAGCGGAGTGCTCGAAGTGCCACATGGTAAATGGACGAGGGGGTTTTCTAAACAGCGACCTTAGCGGTTACGGTTTTGGCCGCTCCGTCGAAGACATAAGGTCGGCAATCATATATCCCGATCGAAGTCTGGATCGCAGGTCTGAAGCAGTAACCGTAGTTACATCGGACCAGCAGAAATTCATGGGCATGATTCGCAATGAAGATAATTTTTCTTTGATTCTGCAAACGGAAGATGGAGCCTTTCACACACTCTCAAAAGAAAATATCGGACGGGTGGAATATAGCGGCCATTCTCTGATGCCGGATGATTACGAAAAGGAATTGAGCAGCAAAGAGATCGATGATCTCGTTAGCTATCTTTTAAAGACAAGCACATTAGAAAAGAGTGCCAGCCACGAGCACGATTCGGAAAAAGAATGATCAAAATTGAAATGAAGACTTCAGCTCGGCGCAGGAGCCTGCTCCGTACCAGTATTTTTTCTTGCGGCCTGTTCTTATTCTTGGCGGTCTTTTTCTGTGCGTCTTCCAGTATCTGGGCGCAGGATTCTGGGCCTCGACGTCCATTTAAACTCGTTGCGAATTCACCCGCCTTCTGGGATCTGGTGAGCCGCGATGCAAAGCTGGAGACGATGGCTACCGGCTTCGGATTTACGGAAGGCCCGGTCTGGGATCGATCCGGATTTCTCTGGGTCAGCGATGAGGAGCTGAATAAAATTTTCCGCGTGTACCCTGATGGGCATCACGAAGAAATGGTCGCGCTCGGCGATCCCGATGGCAGCACCTTTGATCATGAGCATCGTCTAATCAATACGGCAAGCGTGCTGCGGGCACTCATCCGCCTGTCCAAAGATGGCAAGAGCTTCACCGTGCTCACAGATCGTTATGAAGGGAAGAAATTTAACAGTCCGAACGATGTGGTTTTAGGCCCGGACGGCGCATTCTATTTCACCGATCCTACACTTGATCTGCCGAAAGGCGAGAAGCAGGAAATTCCGTTTCAGGGAGTCTACCGTCTCGACGCAACAGGAAAGGTTACTCTGCTGACAAAAGACCTCACGCAGCCAAATGGATTGGCATTTTCTCCTGACGGCAAGCGCCTCTATATCGATGACACGGAAAAGAAGAACATTCGTGTCTATGATTTTCATCCGAATGGAACTATCTCGAACGGCCGCATCTTCGGAAATGAAGATGATGGCACCAAAGACGGGGTTCCGGATGGTATCCGCATCGATCAAAATGGAAACTTGTTTGTCGTAGGGCCGCGCGGCATCTGGGTATGGAGCCCGGAGGGTGTGCATCTCGGAACCATTGAAGTACCCGAACAGCCTGCGAACCTGTCGTGGGGTGGCGCAGACAATTCGACCCTGTACATTACAGCGACTACGTCGATATACACGATCCCAACTAAGACGCGCGGATTTGTACCTTATGACTAGACTGTGCCGATTATGGATCGTCACACTTATCTCGGCTATCGGTCTGCCGCTTGTTGCTCAGATACCTGAGAAAGGTTGTCATATCGAGGCCACTCAGTTCGACGGTTGGAGCGCCCAGCAGCTTTCAAACAACTGGGTAAAGCTCACATTCGTTCCTCAACTCGGAGGCCGGCTCATGCAGGTAGAGTTTGATGGACATCCGTATTTGTTCGTCAACTCGAAATTCGAGGGAAAATATATTTCTCCTGAACAGGCGGCAGGCCGCTGGATCAATTATGGTGGCGACAAGATCTGGCCTATGCCGGAAGGAAACAAAGACGAACAGCATTGGGTATTGGAGTCAAGCGCTCTTGATGATTCCCCTTATGCTTTTAAGATTGTGAGTCAGGACGAGAAGTGTACGGTTGAATTGGATGGACAGGTGGATGAAAAAACCGGCCTGCAATATGCACGACAAGTCAGCATTGACAGCAGCTCTCCGGCAATTCATTTCCATGCGGTGATGCGGAATGCGACAGCTCATACGCTGCAATGGTCTGTCCAGTCGGTCTCTCAATACAACTTGGCGAACGCCAAAGAGCCAAGCCAGTTCAACCGCAATTTTTGGGCATATACTGCGGCTCGCGACGATTCCGCATACATGAATGGTTTCCATGTCCGATCGGGCCTGGCCGATGATCCATCTTTGAGCGTCCGCGACGGACTCTTTTGTCTTCACTGGATGTACTTCTCAAACGAGACATGGGTCGATTCGAACGGAGAGTGGCTGGCGGTTGCCGATGGTGAGACAGGCTACGGGATGATCGAACGATTTCACTTCGATCCGGCTGCTACGTATCCAGGGAAGGCAACCGTCATCTTTTACAAGAATGGTCCGTCCGTTGAGTTTGATGAGACAGGCCGGCCGGAATTATCCGCAGGCAGCGAGCAGGAGACGCCTTATTACATGGAGGCAGAGGTCAACAGCCCGCTGGTGACTCTCGATCCGGACGCAACATACTCTTTTGACACAACATGGTTTCCGCTGCGTACCGGCGCAGCTGTGCAGCGGGTCACGGAAGCTGGCATTGTCACAGCAAGATTGCAGGCCACCGGCAGCAAACAGCGCCTCAGGCTGATAGGATCCTTCGGCGTCGTCGCTCCAGGGCATTTACAGTTGCGGCTTTTCGACAAAGCCGGAAGAGACAAGAAACATATTGTGCTGGATCCAGTCAGTCCCCGACAGCAAGTTAATTTAGACCGGGAGATCGATATCGATTTCACCGTATCGCGTGCTTCCTTACACGTGATTGGCGACGATGGACGCGACCGGGGAGTGATCGACGATGCAGAAGTGCGAGGCAACCAATAATGTGGGGGACTTTTTCCAGGCTCTGGACCGCATGCATTTTTCTGGCAAGTGGAATAGCGTGCGCTCAGGTCAGCGGAGGCCTTAATGCAGCGGCCGTCAATGTCAAATCCAGTGAGCTTGAAACAAAGGGTATTACCGATAACTGGCTTTCCTACAATGGAGACTATACGGGCAGGCGTCATAGTAGCCTCACGCAGATCACGCCTGCCAATGTAAGCCAGATGCGTGCGCAATGGGTCTTCCATACTCGCAACGCCGGGGTGCTTGAAGTCACTCCGGTCGTTGTCAACGGCATCATGTACATTACCGGTTCAAACGATGCGTATGCTCTCGATGCCCGTACAGGCCAGATGCTCTGGCATCACGCGCGCGAAGTGACGCAGGGATTGATCGATGATGCCTCCGGGCACATTAACCGCGGCGTCGCTATTCTCGGTACGCGGCTCTATATGGAAACCGACAATGCGCATCTGCTTTGTCTGGACGCGCGCTCCGGAAATCTTCTTTGGGACGTCGCTTATGCGCCGGGCAACAAAAACTACGGAGCTACAAGCGCCCCCTTGGTGGTCAAGAATAAAGTTCTTGTTGGAACTTCAGGTGGTGATGACGGTGTGCGTGGATTCGTCGCCGCATTCGACGCGGAAACCGGCAAAGAAGCGTGGCGCTTTTGGACCATCCCCGCTCCCGGCGAAAAAGGTTCTGCGAGCTGGCCCGGAGACATGTATTTACACGGTGGGGGAACGACCTGGATGCCGGGAACCTATGACCCGGAGCTGAATACGGTTTACTGGGGCACAAGCAATCCGTCGCCAGACTTTGAAGGCACAGTTCGACCCGGCGACGATCTGTACACAAATTGTGTACTGGCGCTCGATCCGGACACAGGCAAATTGAAATGGTATTTCCAATTCACGCCGCATGACTTGTTTGACTATGATGCGACCGAGACACCAGTGCTTGTCGACATGGCGTACCAAGGCTCTCCCCGTAAGTTGCTTATCGAGGCAAACAGGAACGGCTTTGTTTATATTCTTGACCGCACAAGCGGGAAATTTCTCTCCGCATCTCAGTTTTCGTTAAAGCAAAACTGGGCAAAGGGAATTGACGAAAACGGCCGGCCGATACGAACCGATCTGATACCGAATGTTGAAGGCGCTCGTATTTGCCCGGGTTTTGCCGGAGCCACCAACTGGTTTTCTCCTTCTTACAGTGAAGCGACACATTTGTTTTATTTCATGTCGCTTGAGGAATGCAGTGTCTATTCAGCGGGCATTGAGAAGTTCGAAGAGGGTAAGGCCTATTACTCGACTGGAGTGAAGCACAGCACGAACGACGATGCGGAAAAAGTGCTGATTGCCTATGACCCCGTACGGAATCAATTTGTATGGCGTGTGCCACAGGTCGGAAATACGCACTCTTTTGCCGGAGTGATGACAACAGCGACGGGTCTTGTGCTCTTCGGAGACGATACGACTTCCTTTGAGGCGGTAGATGGGCATACAGGGAAAACTCTTTGGCATTTCAACATGGGGCAGAGCGCGCACGCGTCGCCGATGGCCTATGCCGTAAACGGCAAACAGTATTTCGCAATTGCGGCCGGTGACGACGTGTTCGCCTTTGCGCTCCCCGATTGAATCCGATCGAAACGAAGTGCACTTTGTAAGGGATGATGCATGAAACGAAGGCAGTTTCTCGCGCTTGCGGGCGCCACGGCGACACATACCTTTCTCAATTCAGCGCTGGGCAATGCCTCGCTTCTATCTACCGGAGCGCAACACGAACGAGCTGACTATTCTCTGCGTATACAGCAACTCACGCTTGAACTCGCACCCGGTGTGCATGTCGAAACCATCGGCTACAACGGACAGGTTCCGGGTCCCTTGCTTCGGCTCAAGGAAGGCGTGCCCGTAACCATTGAAGTCACCAACGAAACGAACATCCCAGAGCTGGTACATTGGCACGGCCTCAAAATCGATTCACTCAACGATGGAGCCATGGAGGAAGGTTCTCCCATGCTTGCGCCGCATAAAAAGTTGACGTATCGCTTCACGCCTAAGCCATCCGGCACTCGCTGGTATCACACGCATACATCGGCTGAAAGCAATCTTTCGCGAGCCACTTATACGGGCCAATACGGATTCCTTTCTATCGAGCCAAAACATGACATTGGCGGTTACGATCAGGAAATCTTTCTGGCGATTCATCATTGGGAGCCATCCCTGATGCATATGGGACCGCCGATGAATGCACTTGATGTGACCTACAAATATGCCTCGTTTGACGACAAGCTGCTCACCGCTGCAGAGCCAATCCGCGTGCGCCGGGGCGAGCGCGTGCTCTTTCGTTTTCTCAATGCCAGCGCCACACAGACGGTAGAGCTCGCTCTTCCTGGACATACATTCACCGTGATCGCGATGGACGGAAATCCAGTTCCGCAACCTCGTGCTGTTGAATCGCTCGTACTTGGCGTCGCCGAACGCATTGATGCGATTGTCGAAATGAATGCGCCCGGAGTGTGGATCCTGGGATCCGTCGATAACGATGAGCGCGCGAAAGGGCTCGGCCGCGTGATCGAATATGCGGGGAGCTCCGGCGAGCCGCTGTGGGTAGAGCGCCGCCGAAAGCCCTGGAGTTACCTTGACTTCGCAAATACCGCGAAGCCTTCAAACGCCGATGAAGAAATCCCAATGGTTTTTGCCCCGCTGCCGGCTGGTCCAGATGGATATCAGCGCTGGACCGTGAACGGGAAGTCGTATCCGGATACTCCGGTAATAAAAGTAAAGGCAGGAAAACGCTACAGGCTTGCCTTCGTCAACAGCAGTAGCGAGTTGCATCCGCTGCATCTGCACCGGCACAGTTTTGAAGTTGTCAGTATCGCCGGAACGCCATGTTCAGGGCTCGTCAAAGACGTTGTCAACATTGCCCCTTACAGTTCGATGAAGGTGGACTTCATCGCTGACAATCCGGGAAAAACTCTGTTTCACTGCCATCAGCAATTGCACATGGACTACGGCTTCATGCAGCTAATTGATTATGTATAAGCGACGCTAATCCGCTTTTCCTGCATAGAATCGGTAGCGAATGCTCCAGTGCGCCGTCTGGCCCGGTGGAACGACCAGATGAATATATGCCTCCGGACAGATGGTGCTCCTTATCGACCATAAGTAAAAACGGGAGATTGCGGAATCGGAAGTTTGCTCAACACCCGCACCTGTATTGCGATCTTCGACCGTGGTGTCATAGTCTGCGGGACTGGAAGAGTAGCCTTGCAGGTAGCCGGAAACTGTCTGGTGCGGTTGCAATTCCTGCTGGTAAAGGATCTGTTTGCCATCTATCTTCGCGTTGGGTTCAAGCGGTCCATCGGCCTTTGGCGCGAATGGAAAACGAATCACCATACCGGGCCCTGTTGGCTTTCCGTCCAGCATGAAGAAATCGTGATCGTAAACTTCCGTGTCGATCGTCTTGCTGCCCGTGTTCTTCAAACTGTGTTCCAGCACCATAACCGGATCGTTTTTGCTGAGCCTTAGCGTTTTTTCGTAGATGTACGAGATGCCGATCGGCGAGGAGAGCTGCTGTTTGAAAGAAATGTGATCATGCTTAACGCGCGTAGACCAGCGGCCGCCATCAATAAGCGGATAAGGGGCGATAAATTTGTAGGGCGAATCATCCAGCTTGCGTAAGACGCCTACGCC
Organism: Alloacidobacterium sp.; assembly: GCA_035482895.1. GTDB lineage: Bacteria > Acidobacteriota > Terriglobia > Terriglobales > Acidobacteriaceae > Alloacidobacterium. Next base: position 25,496 of record DATHQH010000192.1, read on the forward strand.
CACTTTGACAAAAGGGTCACCGGGCTTGGCTTCGCCATAGCCCAGTGCGCCATCGGCGGATCGAAATTCTTCCACCGGGCCTGTAATGGAGTCGTGCAGAAGCGGGTCATAGTTTGAAAACCACTCACCGAAGTAAGTGTGCCCCTGGTACGAAAGGCACCCGACGACACCTGACCAGTCAAAACGCGCGGCACGGTAATAGCCGCGTTGCGCATCCGGTAAGAACACCACGGCTTTGACGAGTCCATTGGATAGAACACTCTTTGGGTGATCGGCATGCGGAAGATTGTCACACTCCTCGGCCGTCAACCGCTTGTGAGCTGTCCCAACCAGTAAAAGAGAAACGAACAGGAATCTGCTTAGCTGAAATTTTGTCATCATTCTGATGAAAGCGTTTGATCTGTCTCGGGCGCGAAGAGCGGAGCAGGAAGAGCTACCATCAAAAGACAAGAAGGATATTCTTCACGGCATCGTCCAGCGTTTAAGCGTGCCTCGATCTTAACTGAAAACACAGACAATAGAGAACCTACTGCGGTCATCATGTCCGCACGCATCGGTTCAGTCATGTAGAAAAGTGGAATTGTCCGATTAAACCGGCTATTTCCCGATCGAACCGCAATACGCGAGTGAGATGAAGGATGGGCCCTTCATCTTAGAATGTGGTAAAGCGCGATCCAGAGGCGCCGGACTGCAAGCTGCGCAATTGCAACGAAAGCCACTTTTGGTCCATGCTTTAAGCTAGTGGCCGCTTATGTTTTATGACAGGGCTGACGCGGGGCTACGCCTCGCAAAAAGACTGATCGGATACACAAATCGTGATGACCTGACGGTTCTGGGCCTTCCACGCGGCGGAGTCCCCGTGGCGTTTGAGATTGCTAGGCAGCTGCATGCCCCCCTGGATATTCTTCTCGTGCGCAAAGTAGGAGTGCCGGGCCAGCCTGAACTGGCGATGGGCGCGATCGCTTCCGGCGGCATCACGATTCTTGATCATCAGCTCATCCGGCACTTCAATATCGGCGAACAGGAGCTTGCATCGATCCTCGCAAAAGAAGAAGAAGAGTTGCGGCATCGTGAACAGCTTTATAAACATGTGCACAGAGATGACGTGATCAAAGATCGTTGTGTGATTGTTGTCGATGATGGCGTTGCGACGGGATCCAGCATGCTTGCAGCGATCCGGTTGCTTCGGTCGCAGAAGCCGGCCAAAATCATCGTCGCGGTGCCTGTAGCGCCACCGCATGCAGAACGTGAAATCAGGATGGTGGTGGACGAGTGGATCTGCCTGATCGTGTCAGACTATTTTCCCGCGGTAGGCTTTTTTTACCGCGATTTTTCACAAGTGGGAGATGAGGAGGTCCGCAGCCTTCTTTCACATTCAACACACTGGATGAAATCGGTTCCCAGCTTGCGCCATGAATCATGACTGAGTGCGCAGAAGCTTCGAAGTATGTCTTCCGAGCCGAGTTTGGTATGAGCCCCCATATTCATCGGGAACGAGATTTATGACGGTTCCATCGTGACATCCAAAATGTTTCATGCAACTACGCCTGCACGCATACACTCATTCCATGCGAGCGATTCTCTTTGGGGCCTCCGGGATGGTAGGGCAAGGCGTTTTGCGAGAATGCCTGCTGGATCCCGAAGTGGAGAGCGTGCTTTCCGTGGGCCGCAGTGTATCCGGAATCAAGGATGCAAAACTGCGCGAAATTCAGCGTAGCAATCTGTTCGACTTTTCCGATATGGAGCCGGAGCTGAGAGGATATGATGCGTGCTTCTTTTGTCTGGGCATCTCATCATTCGGCATGGCGGAAGAGCAATACCGACGCATCACCTTCGACATCACACTAGCGGCAGCGCAGACATTGGCGAAGCTTCATCCGCAAATGACATTTATCTATGTCTCAGGTGCGGGCACGGATAGTACGGGGAGCGGACGCGTCATGTGGGCGCGCGTAAAGGGCAACACGGAAAACGCGCTACTGCAACTGCCTCTCAAGGCATATATGTTTCGTCCCGCTGGAATTGTGCCCATGCATGGCATTCAGTCGAAAACAAAAATGTATCGTCTCTTGTATCGTTTGGCGGCGCCGATTATGCCTCTGCTCTACGCATGGTTTCCGAAGTATGTGACGACGACCGAGCAGGTGGGCCGCGCGATGATCAAAGTGGCGAGAGAAGGCGCACAGAAGCCGATTCTGGAGAATATCGATATCAACCGGCTCTGAAAGCTCACTCGCGTGGCGGGGCGCACGGGCCCAGTACGGACAAAGTCAGAGCTGGAATACGGATTCCGTCAAGGCGATCTGTGATGCAAAACAGGCTGGATAGCTATCCAGAAAATCGAGAACGTGTTCGATCAAAGAGTTATCTCCCGTTTGAGAAGCATTTTCCGTGGAAATATTGCGATTTTCGGACGATTCCGGAGAATCGGAAGAGGGATGGTTTGAACTGTGGCTGGCATTGTTGTTCTGGCTACGATGCTTTGCACTGAGAGACATTTCTCCTCCTGTGAATACTTCTTGATCCAACTCAAATCTACGGAATGAACCGTCGATTCCAAATGAGAGAACCATGCAGAAAAACTTGACAGCAAATAGAAACGGCAAGAC
>DATHQH010000193.1:0-10418 GCA_035482895.1 Alloacidobacterium sp.
AACGTGCAGGTACAGGCCGCGTCCATCCGTCAATTTCACGGGCTGCATTCCGGGCTTTGTTCTCTTAATCCCCGTTTCTGTGAGTTGGTACATGCTGGTATAAAAATCCTCCCCTGTAGGCAAATTGAAAAACGGATACCAGCATACCGCTAAAAATACCAACACCAAAACGTGGTTTCAGGTAGACGGTTATAGACACCAACAGACGAAGCACAACGTTTAAACGCTTGATTCTAGGTAGTTTGTTATGGATTTTTCAGATACGAATGGACTGGATTAGACTTGCTTGGATTATGTCTTGGCTGCCCCCCAGGGATTCGAACCCCGATAGGCTGCTCCAGAGGCAGCTGTCCTACCATTGAACGAGGGGGCAGTGAGCACACGCAACAGATGCGCTACAAGATGATTGTTACTCATTCATATTAAAAGCTGCGGCAACTTAGGTCAACCCGTGTCCTGTCTTCGCCATGGCGCTCAAATTCATTCCATATCGATCAAGTACAATCACATTGTCAGCGTGGAACTTTTCTTCAATCTCGTATGGGGTATGCTCTCTGTCTCGCTCGGCATTGTATGGCTGGCTAGCCTGCACGAGCGCGGTAACTCGCCGACGCAGGACAAACGGGTTCAATTAGTTGCGTTGGCCATGCTCATCCTGATTTTGCTTCCGGTCATCTCACTAACCGACGACATACGGGCAATGTCAACTGCAGAAGTAGAGCACATTACGAGGAGGGCAGATTTGCTGCCGGCGGCAGATCAGCCGGCAAAACTGGTCACTCTGCTTGAAGCGAACCTTTCGTTGAGCCGATATCTCCCGCATTTGCAGACCTTTGCTCTGCTTGAACCATCAATCCAGGGCGCACGGCCACAAACCGGCTGCATTCGCCAGTTGGCAAACCGGCCGCCTCCGGTCGCGGTTTAGCTCTCCTCTTTTTCTGAATTAAGTTCTCCATTTGGAATCGCCAGGGCTCCTTAATCAGTCCAGGGAAGTGTGTATATGAAACGACTCCTCGCCAGAAGCGCTTTTCTGCTGCTCGCGGTTTTGTTCTCAGGTGTCATCATGCAGGCACAGACACCGCCGTCGCCGCTTACGCTGCAGCAAGCTCTTGATATTGCGCGCACCAGAAATCCGAACTTGCTGGCTATCCAGCAACACGTCATTGCGACAAAAGCCAATGAAGTTACCGCCGGGCTGCGCCAGAACCCGAATTTCACTCTTTCCGGAGCAGATGTGAGTCTGCCCGCGAATAATCCCAGCAGCCCCTATTCCTATGCGGCGAATGTCAATCGCCTCTTTGAACGCGGAGAGAAACGCCGCTGGCGGCTCGACATTGCACATGCCACCACTGACGTTACCCAAAGTCAGTACAAAGACTCAGGGCGCCAGACGGAACTCGCTGTCAAGCAGGCATTCACTCAGCTGTTGGCCGCCAAGGCAGCACTCGGCATCTCTGACGAGAATCTGCAAGGCTACCGTAAGACCGTCGATCTCAGTAAAGCTCGTCTCGATGCCGGCGACATCAGCGCCACCGATTTTGATCGCATTGACCTGCAGCTGGCCGAATTTGAGTCGGACTACGACAACGCCAAGCTGAACCTGGTTCAATCGAGCGCGCAACTGCAGCTTCTGCTCGGTATCGATAAACCAACCGACACATTCGACATTACCGGCACGCTTGACGCGCCTATCGTCACCGCGCCCCTTACACAGCTCGAGCAGGAAGCTCTGCAATCGCGCCCAGACTATCTTGCCGCCGAGCAGTCCGTGCGCCTGGCCGACTCTAACATCAAATTAGCCGACGCTGATGGCACCACCGATCCCACCGTCGGCGGGGAATATGAGCGCACAGGCACCTACAATAGCGCCGGTTTTCAGGTGAGCATTCCTTTGCGTATTTTCGATCGCAATCAAGGCGAGAAACAGCGCACCCGCTACGAAGCCCAATCCAGCCGATTCGCTGAAACGGCTGCGCGGAATCAGGTCATCAATGATGTTGATCAGGCCTGGGCCGCCTACGAAACTTCTCTGGGTATGGCAAAGCGTTATCACAGCCGTTATCTCCAGGAGGCAACGCGTGTGCGCGACAACCTGGAATATAGCTACCGTCACGGCGGCACCACGTTGCTCGACTACCTTGATGCCTTACGCGATTATCGCCAGACGAACCTCGACGCCTTGAATGCGAACACACAGGTTTGGCTCGCCCTTCACCAACTCAGCTTCGCCGCTGCAACGGAGATCGTCCCATGAGCAAGAAATATCTCGCCGCCTTACTAACTCTCTGCGTACTACCCATCGTCGCTTGCAGACACCCGAGCGAAGACAACAGTCCGGCTCCCGCTACGGGAAAAGACGTCGTGGATACAGTGACAGTACATTTGGCGCAGATTGCGGGCACTCTGAACCTGCCCGCCCGGATTACGGCCATTCCAACGAATGTGGTGCACATCTTTCCTCCGCTGAGTGGACGCGTTCTTGCTCTTAAGCTGCTCCCTGGTCAGGAAGTCACCAAAGGCCAGGCCATCGGCTCACTGCAAAGCAACGATGCCGCATCCGCCAGGTCGGATTTCGAGAAGGCAAAAATTGAAGCAGCACGCTCTGACTTGCAGCTGCAGCGCGGCAAGGAATTGCTGCAGCACGAGGTCATGGCACAGAAGGACTTTGACGATCTGAAAGCGCTCAATGATGCGGACCACGCCGAACTCGAACGCGCGCGGCAGACGCTGCATAATCTCGGCTTCGACGAGAACGACACTTCCGGCAACCTGCCGCTTCGCTCTCCCATCAGCGGTGTTGTTCTCGACGTTGGTACTGCACCTGGCGAATTGCAACGCTCGCTCGACAATGCCAACGCAATCGCAACGATTGCAAACATCGATTCCATCTGGGTGATGGGCGATCTCTATTCAAGCAATGTCGCTGCCGTTCGCCGCGGACAGCCCGTAGAAGTCCGCGTGAATGGCTATCCTAACGAAGTACGCACCGGCATCATTGACGATATTTCGGACGCCGTTGATCCCACTACACTTACGCTGAAGGTGCGCGTGGTGCTCACAAATCCCGGTCACAAGTTCAAGCCACAGATGTTTGCCACCATTTCTGTTGTGAATATCAAACGTCAGGCCATTGTCATTCCCTCCACCGCCGTCATTCGAGACGGCATCAAGAGCTACGTTTTTATAGCCACGCCCGATCATAAGTACGCGCGGCGTGACGTAGAGCTGGGTGAAACACATGAGAATACAGTCGAAGTCACACATGGTCTCGAAGAGGGTGAGCTGGTAGTCAGCACAGGCGCGGAGCTGCTGCGTCAGGCAGGAGCGCAGTAAGATGCAGCCTTTCATCCGTACGCTCCTCCGCTATCGCAATATCGTCCTCATCCTTTTTTTGGCGTCACTCGCGGGCGGCATACTCGCATTTGTGCATCTTGATATTGAAGCCTATCCTGACCCATCTCCACCGATGGTCGAGTTCATCACACAGAACCCGTCGTGGTCGGCAGAGGAGATGGAACAACAGGTCACAGTTCCCCTTGAGGCTGGCCTGAACGGAACACCGCATCTTGAACAGATCCGCTCCATCAGCATCTTTGGTCTCAGCGACGTCAAACTGTATTTCACCTTTGACAGTGATTACTTTACCGATCGTCAGGAGGCGCTCAACCGTCTCCAGTCCGTCAACCTCCCCGGCAATCTGCAGCCGCAGCTCTCTCCTGAATCTCCCATCGGCGAAATCTACCGGTATCAGCTCACCGGGCCCGGATATTCACTGAATGAGCTGAAAGCTACGCAGGACTGGCTCCTTGTCCGCGAAATGAAACGCGTTCCGGGCATCATCGACGTCGCGACCTTCGGGGGAACCACTCGCCAATTTCAGGCTGAAATTGATCCGAGCAAGCTGCTCGCCTATGGCGTCAACATGACGCAGGTTGCCAACGCGGTGCAGAACAGCAATGCAAACGCTGGCGGCAACTACCTCACCCTCGGCAGCCAGAGCGTGAACGTCCGTGGGATCGGCCTGCTGCATTCCATTGCCGACATGGATAACATCGTCATTGCAGAGCGCAATGGCACCCCGGTTCTCCTGAGAGATGTCGCGAATGTTCAGGAAGGCCACCAACCCCGCCTTGGCAAAGTAGGGCGCGATGAGCAGCCGGACATTGTTCAGGGCATCGTGCTCCTGCAGAAAAACGAGAAATCCCTTCCGGCACTCGCGGGCCTGCGCGCAAAAATCAAAGAGCTGAATGAAGGCAATCTCCTCCCTCCAGGCATGAAGATCAGCACCATCTACGACCGTACGACGCTCATCAACACCACCACCCGTACCGTCCGCCACGTCATCATCACTGGTCTGATCCTCGTCACGCTCGTGCTGCTGAGCATGCTAGGCGACCTGCGCATCACAGCCATCGCTGCGATCACAATTCCCTTCGCCGTGCTCTTCTCCTTTGCCATGATGGTCCTCACTGATCACTCGGCGAACCTCATTTCTATTGGAGCGATTGATTTCGGCATTCTCGTCGATGCATCCATCGTTGTGTTGGAAAGCGTCCACCGCAAGATCTCTCGCCGTGTGCAGGGTGAAGAAGTGGAAGAGCTGATTATGGAAGGCGTCAGCGATGCCGCCAAACCAGTGCTCTTCGCGACGCTGATTATTCTTGTCGCCTTTATTCCTCTCTTCACCATGCAAGGTGTTCCGGGAAAAATATTTGCTCCCATGTCCGTTACATATGGGTTTGCCCTGACCGGAGCACTGATCTTTGCGCTGATCTTCGCCCCTGTACTCGGCTCCTTCGCCGTTCCTAAACAGATCAAGCATGAAGCGGAAGACACATGGCTAAGCGCATTCTTCCGCCGCCACTACGACAGTGGGCTCAAGCGTGCGCTGAAATACAGCAAAATATCGTGGTTTATAGCTCTCGGCGCGCTCGTTGCGGCAATCGTGCTCTTTGAATTCGTGGGCGGAGAATTTATGCCGGCCCTGGAAGAGGGCAATCTCTGGATTCGTGCGACGATGCAGCAGGATATTTCATTTCCTCAATCAGAGAAGATGGCCGATAAAATTCGCGACACGCTTCGCGCTTACCCGGAGATCACGCAGGTCGTCTCGCAGATGGGCCGTCCCGACGATGGTACAGACGTCAGCACATTCAATAACATTGAGTTCCTCGCAAATCTGAAACCTGCCGGTGAGTGGCGCCCGCAGTTCCGCCGCAACAAGGACACTCTGATTGCGGCCATCGAGAAAGACTTTCAACAATACCCGGGCATCGATTTCAACTTTTCGCAGAACATTCAGGACAACGTCGAAGAAGCCATGTCCGGAGTGAAAGGGGAAAACTCTCTCAAACTTTTCGGGAATGATTTCGATGATCTGACGCATATCGCCAACCAGATTTCGGACGTAATGAACAAGGTACAGGGCATTGCGGACATCGGCGTCTTCAAGGTCACGGGGCAGCCCAGTTTGATGGTCTCCATCGACCGCGGCAAAGCGGCGCGCTACGGCCTGCAGCCGCAGGACGTAAACAGCGTTGTTCAGGCCGCTGTCGGTGGAGCGCCCGTGACACAAATCATCGATGGCGATCGCCGTTTCGACTTTGCCCTGCGCTACTCGCCGCAATACCGTGAAACGCCGGAAGCAATCGGAAAAATACTCCTGCCCACTCCCGACGGCGCTCAGATACCGCTCGGCATGATCGCCGATGTAGGTCTCAAGAACGGCGCCTTCATGATTTACCACGAAGGCGGACGCCGCTACATCCCCATCAAGTTCAGTGTGCGCGGACGCGACCTTGCCAGCGCCATTCAGGATTTGAAACAGCAACTAGCCGACAAAGTGAAGTTGCCCAGCGGCTACGACTATACGTGGGCCGGCGAGTTCGATAGCCTTCAGAAGGAACAGCGCCGTCTCGCCTATATCATCCCCGTCAGTCTGGCCGTCATTGTCGTCCTTCTCTACATTCAGTTCCGGACCTGGACAGATGCCTTCATCGTTGTCGGGACATTACCCTTCGCCGCCATCGGCGGAATACTCGCGCTCTTTCTTACGCGCACCTCGTTCAGCATTTCCGCAGCAGTGGGCTTCACATCCCTCACTGGCGTGGCTACGCTCGGGGCAGTAGTTTTCCTTTCAGGAATCCGCCGGGCTCAGCGCGAAGAGGGCTTCGATCATGGCCTGAAAAAGGGCTGTCTTGATGAAATGCGGCCCGTAGTCATGGCCTGCATGGCAGCGGGCCTGGGTCTGCTGCCTGCCGCCGTCTCAAATGGCATTGGCGCTCAGGCTCAGCAGCCGCTGGCGCGTGTCGTAGTCGGAGGAATGCTCACAACTGTCTTCTCGATCCTCTTCGTTATGCCGCTGCTGGTGCGGCGTTTCACTTCACGCAAGAATTTCGAAGGCATACCAAACGAATAACTCAGATTCCATTCCTCGTTTTTGAAGGGCACGACTTTAGTCGTGCCCAAACTCAACGGACGCATCGTCACTTCGCAAAGTGCAGAGCACTTTATTCTTCCCGCAATACTTCCAGCGGCTTCTGGCCAAGGATCCTGAAGCAGGCGATCCATCCGGTAACAACCGCCAGCACAGCCGTAGCAATCACGGAGATCCCGCTCACAGCCAATTCAGGATGATATGCGACGTCCATCTTGTGCAACAGCACGCGCGTCAGCAGATTGGCGAATATCACGCCCACCGCACCGGCCAGCAATCCCAGAACAACAAATTCCACACTGAACACCGTTGCTATCCGATTGCGCGTCGCTCCCAACGTCTTCAACACTACGACTTCGCGAATCCGCCTGAAGCGCGTGCTTGCCACGCTCGATGCCAGAATGATCGCGCCGGAAAGAATCGAAAAACCCGCTAAAAAGCGAATCACCAGCGTGATCTGATGCACCACACCCTGCACCGTATCCAGAATGTCTGCAATGTTGATAACGGTCACCGTTGGATACGCCGCGAATAACGCGCGTTCCATGGAAGCAATCTGTTTCGACTGCACATGCACCGCCGCGTACCAGACGTTCGGCAATCCTGCCAGCGGCCCCGACGGCAAGATAAATTCGCTGCGTGCAAAAACATGCTCGCCCTCTGCTTTATAAATTGCTGCTACATGCGTATGGATGGTCGTTTCGCCCGATGCAAAATCTACAGCCGACCCGACTCGCAGATTCAGCCTATGCGCCACGTGCTCTACAACAGCCAACCCGTCTGTATCACCCTTCTGCCACCACTTCCCTTGCGTGACCTTCACCCCTTCCGGCACCGCATCCGCCCATGTAACGGAAACGGAGGACAGCAGCCGTTTAGGATAATTCTTCACCTTCAACTGATCAGTCGGCACACCATCCACAGCGGTAATGCGCGCCGAAACTATCGGAATCGCCTCAAACTTGTTCTGCGACCCAGTCTGATGCAAAACCAGATCTTTGACTCCCTGCACCTCATCCTGGCTGATGTCGATAAGAAATATATTTGCGGCACTCGTTGTCGCATCCGAATTCATCCGGCTGACGATTGCATGCTGCATCAGAAATACACTTAGAATCAGCATGACGCCTGTGCCCAAAGCAGCCAGCACAGCCGCCGACTGGTTGCCCGGCCGATAAAGATTGGCCAACCCATGACGCAACGCTGAATGCAGGTGCAATCGCGTCTTATTGAGAAACGCCCGCAGCGTACGCAGCGTCACCGACGCCAGCCCGAGGATGACTACAAGCAATCCACAGAGCGCCGCGGCAAACCACTTTCCTACTACCATGGAATCGGCAAGAGCAGCCGCGATGCCGCCCAATGCGAGAACGATTACCACTACAGAAATCCACTGAGCCTGATTTTCGCGAATCCGTTTCCACAAACTCAGTCTGCTCTCCGTGTCACCGCCCTCAACCGTCTTGCGCAGCACAATGCTCGGGCGAATCTTTCGCACATCAAGCAGTGGCGGCAGGCAAAACAGTACGGTCGTCAAAATTCCTGTTCCGAATGCTGCCGACACAGAACGCACCGGCAATCGTAGCGGCGGCTGGATAGGCAGCAGCTTGCCAAAGAAAAATGGCAGCGCCCACTCGACACCCAACCCAAGTACAATCTCCAACAACGCGCCAACTGTTCCAAGTAACAGCGTCTGTAACAAATAAATTCGCAGAATATCCGAAGACCGGGCACCGATCGACTTCATAATCGCCAGAATGTCGATTCGCTGCTGCAGATGCGCGCGCATAGCCATGCCAACGCCGATCGCTCCCAGTACCATCGCAACCAGGCAAATCAAACTCAGCAGCCCCGTCGCATGATCCAGCCCTTCCGATAGCGCGGGGCTCGTCTCGCGAAAATCAGTGATCTGCGAGTCGGGCAAAATCTTTTCCAGATCACCACGCACAGCCGCGACCTTCCCACTTTGCGGCCCAAGCTTAAACAGATATCTCTCGGTAGCGCGGCTGCCCGCCTGCAACAGACCTGTCTTATCGACTGCCGCGCGGGTCATCATTACGCGCGGTCCCAGGCCAACACCCGCCGTCAATCTGTCAGGCTCCTTCTCGATCACTGCAGCAATTCTGAAGAATTGACCCCCGATTTTCAGCGAATCGCCGACCTTCGCGCGCAGACGCACCAAAAGGTTGTCATCCACAACCACCGACGAGTCTGTAAGCATCGTGCGCAAATCGCCCGCAGGACTCAGGGTCACCGCACCATAAAACGGATATTTTGCCGGGTCCACCACCTTCAATGAAACCAATAGCGGAACAGGATCGCCCTGCAACGACGCCATCGAAACAGTTTCCGTTACTGAAGTCCGTTCGACGCCTTTAGAGTCAGTCAGGGCATCCAGCTTCGCGTTCTCCTGCGGTGTAATCAATCGAAACATCCGCGCAGAGAGATCAGCGGACATAATGCTTCGTGCTTGATCGAGCAGCTCTTTCTGGAAAGACTCGCTGAAACCGCGAACGCCGGTCAATGCCGCCACACCAATTGCAACTGATAAAATTACAAATAAAAACTTTGACCGCGAAGCCCTCAGTTCACGCCAGGCAATCTTCGCCGCTGTAGCCCAACCAAGCGCAGGTTTTTGCTCAATCTCCATAACTCGCCTGCTTCCCGCTCTCATCGGAGACAATGCGGCCATCGCGCAGAAAAATGCACCGGTCCGCGCGATCTGCAATCTGCCTGTCGTGCGTAACTAACACCAGTGTCGTATTCGCTTCGCGCTGACGCTCCGTCAACAGGTCGAGAACATGCTGCCCATTGCTCGAATCCAGATTTCCCGTAGGCTCGTCGGCCAGCACAATCGGAGGTTCCAGGACAAAGGCGCGAGCAAGCGCCACACGTTGCTGCTCGCCTCCAGAGAGTTGCACAGGATAGTGATGAAGTCGATCCGCCAATCCAACGGCCTCCAGAAGAGCAGCGGCGTGTTTTTTTCCGTCCCCATTCGCATTCAATTCATACGGAAGCAGGACATTTTCGAATGCCGTTAACGTCGGTATCAATTGGTACGACTGAAACACAAACCCAATCTTCTTTCCTCGCACCTGCGCCAGCTTGTCTTCCGCCAAACGACTTATATCCGTCCCATCCACCAGCACCTGACCCTCGCTCGGGGCATCCAGCCCCGCCAGCAATCCCAGCAAAGTGCTCTTGCCGCTGCCCGAGGCTCCCATAATCGCCAGGAACTGCCCTTGTGGCACACTCAAGTCGATTCCCTTCAGAATCTCCACCGTCCGGCTTCCATTGCGAATCGACTTTTTCAGTCCCCGCACTTCAATCATTCCTGGCTCCAATCCCCTCGTTACAATAACTATGTGACGCGACGACACGTTCTGCTGTTTCTATTTACGTTCTGTCTGACAACTACGTTCCATCGCGGCTGCGAGGCGCAAACGAAGGGCGCGAATCGCGACCTGCCCATCATCGTCAGCTTTGGCGATTCGCTCACCGCGGGCCATGGCGCCGCGCCCGGTCAGGCATATCCAGACTACCTGCAACGTGACCTCGACAACCAAGGCTACGCGTATCGTGTCGTCAACAAAGGCATCGACGGCAATACAACAAAAGACGGCGTGGAGAGATTAAAAGACGTGCTCGCCCTCCATCCTCAAATTGTCGTCGTGGAATTCGGCGGCAACGACGGACTGCGCGGCCTCCCGATTTCAGTCACGCGACAGAACCTCGACCAGATCGTTTCTACGCTGCTCAAGGCTGGAATAAAAGTCGTGCTCGCAGGCATCACACTCCCGCCAAACTATGGCCCCGACTACATCCAGCAGTTCAATGAAACCTACTCGTTGCTGGCGCACAAATATAAGGTTCCTTTCATCCCCTTCCTGCTCAAGAACGTCTATGGTGTTCCCGGCTCTATGCAAGACGATGGTATCCATGCAACGGGAAAAGGCAATGAGCAGGTGGCTGTCAACATATT
>DATHQH010000194.1:0-18104 GCA_035482895.1 Alloacidobacterium sp.
TTCGCAGCCTTGTTTACACGACAAGGTTAGCGCGCGATCGTTAGCTGTACCGGAGTGGCTGCATCGACGCGGTGTCCGGGAAGTGGATCCTGGCTCACAACCGTTCCGGGCGGAACAGGCGCGCTCGGAGCCTGCGTCCCACCTGCCGGAGAAATGGGTGAAATGGCTACGGTTGCAACCAGCGATGGTGCCAGTTGCAGACCAGCCTGCGCCACTGCAAAAGCGGCAGATGCAAACATCTGGCCAGTGAGATCTGGCATCACAAGCCCATCCGTTCTTGCCGTAAGAGGGTCGGCAACTAACAAACTCAGCGTAGGCCGTTCCACTCCTTCTGCATCCGGTGCCGGATTCTGTGCAATCACTGTGCCAGTTTGCGAGCCTGCATATGGCATGTGTGCTAAGTTATCGAGGTCTAGACCGGCACGGCGAATCGAAATTGTGGCTGCGCGCTCCGGTTGGCCAACTACATTCGGAATAGCCATGCGCTGCGGTCCTAGACTCTGAGTGATGCGAATATGCCACTCGCGCCGAACAACGGTACCCGATGCGGGATATTGTGTGAGGACGCGCCCCGCTGGCATTTCAGCGCTGTAGAAGCGGTTGTCGACGCTTAGATTCAAATCCAGCGAGGCGGCCTTGCGCATCGCTTCAGCCACCGTAATTCCTCTGAAGTCCGGTACCGAGACCTCCGCTCCATGAATGGCGAAATGCATCGTGGTGAGAGCCGACAGGAGCGCCACTACGCACAGCAACAACACCAACAGCGTGAGGCGGAAGAAGCGAATCATTCGCTCTGGGCTCCGTCGACGTATTCGATTGCAAACTCGATCGTGGCGCTTTTCTCCAGCATCTTGGACACAGAGCAATATTTATTTTTGGAGAGAGCCACTGAGTCCTCCATCGCTTTCTTTGAGACTTTGCCGCCTACGCGATAGACGAGCCGAATGTGGGTAAATGTTCGCGGCGGTTCAGGCGCCTGTTGGGCTTCAGCTGAAACAATGAGGCTGGTAAATGGCTCGCGTTTTTTTTGCAGGATACTGACAACATCGACGGAGGTGCATGCACAAAGCGCAACAAGCACGGCTTCCATAGGCGTTGGCCCGTTAGCGTGCGCCGGATCAGTATCAAAACGAATCGTGTGACCGCTTTCCGAGCGGCCATCGAACTGCATTCCTTCTTTCCATTCTGCGCTTGCGATCATGATCTTCCCTTTTTAGTGGTGGTGATTATCGGTGGCCGGTTCAGGATGGATCAGCACACGGTATACCTCTGGGCATTCCAGCTTGAAGCGGTCTTCCAACTCGGTGATGACTTCGTGAACGCGCTTCATTTCCATTCCGTCAGGAAGCGTGCAATGACAGGAGACTTGAATTTTATCGCCTATGCGCCCAACCACTACCTCATGTATGTCGATAATTTCGGGCAACAGAGAAGCTGCACGACGTAAATGATTTTCGATAGAACGGTCACGTACATCGGTTGAAGGCCGCTCAATTGTCGCAGGCTCACTCTCAATGTGCGTCAGCACCTTTTCTACCTGCGGCAATTCTTCACGGATCTCTTCTTCGATACTTCGAACAAATGTGTGGGCTTCGTGTAAGGTCATTTTCTCTGCAACTTCAACATGCTGCTCCACGCGCAGCTTGCCGTCGAAGGATTGAATGCTGACGTCATGCAGGACGACATTGTTTCGGGCGGCAACGGCACGCACTTTGTCGAAGATGCTCTCTGCTACAGCAGGCCGTGGCACGGTATGGATGACAACATCCGCGTCGGGCAGTACGCGCCGCACGGCTTCGGTTGCCTCGCTTACAAGCTGTTCCGTTCGCTGGAAGGTCAGTTGACGCGAGAGCGAAAGCGTAAAGTCTGCAAAATAAGAGTTTCCGGAGCGCCGCATGCGTGCCTGATCCACCGATAAAACTCCATCCGTATGGCGCACTTCGTTTATCACGTGGCGGCGCGTTTCTATCGGTACTGTATCCACAAGAGCGGCAACCGTGCGATATGCGAGCTTCCCACTGAAATAGAGAATCATCAGAGAAACGGCGATGGCAGCGAAGGCGTCAGCAAGACGCAGCGATGCGATATGCAGGTGTGCCCCCAGCCATGAAGCGCTGAGTCCGATAAAGACAGCCACACTTGACCATATGTCGGAAGCGAAGTGAAGCGCATCTGCTTCCAAAGCCTGGCTGCCATATTTATTTGCGACAGCCATAAGCTGCCGGGACCGCCAGAAATCGACGGTAATGGAAAGTGCAAGCACGAGCAGCGGCCAGAAGGAGTAGCGAATCGCAACCGGATGGAAGAAGATGCGCACGATGGCTTCATAGGTGATCCACAAACTTGAAGCC
Organism: Alloacidobacterium sp.; assembly: GCA_035482895.1. GTDB lineage: Bacteria > Acidobacteriota > Terriglobia > Terriglobales > Acidobacteriaceae > Alloacidobacterium. The sequence continues at coordinate 2,352 of DATHQH010000194.1, forward strand.
AGCATGAGAAACGTCTCAACAAATGCCGATACGTTCTCTATTTTTCCGTGACCGTAAGGATGGTTCTCATCCGCCGGCTTGTCGGAGACGCGAACGGAAAGAAATGTCAATCCCGCGCCGACAAGATCGATTCCGGAATGCGCCGCATCGGAAAGCATGCCCAGGCTGCCTGTCAGAAGCCCGGTAATGATTTTAAGCAGTGTCATGCCGCTGGCTGCCAATATCGACACCATGGCCACGGAGCGTTTTTCAGCCCCGGCGCGGGATGTGGTTACGGCCGTAGCGGCTTGTGTCATCACAGACTCTGAATTGCTAGAGTTTCACACCGCGGTATAGCCCTGCAATGCCGAAACTGTAAGGCTGCCAGGAGACTTCCCCGAAACCTGCATCCCGCATTTGTGCGAGCATCTCATTCGGCTGCGGGAAGCGGTGCACGGAGGCAGGAAGATAGGTGTAAGGAGCCGATGTGCCGGAAATGCGCGATCCAATGGCCGGCAGGATGCGGCGGAAATAAAATGCATAGAGCTTTCCCAATACGCCGCCGGGCTCGCTGAAGTCGAGAATGCCGAATTGGCCGCCGGGACGGAGTACGCGGTGAAATTCTTCCAGCCCGGCATGATAATTCGATAGATTGCGGAAGCCGAATGCGGCCGTAATCAGATCGACTGATGCGGAACGCAGAGGCAGTTGCAGTGCGTCTGCCTCGATAGCAATGGCATTGCTCCCAGAAAATTTAGCCTTTCCACGTACGAGCATCTGGTGGGCAAAGTCTGCCGCAATCACCGGCTTGGCATCTATGGGGCGATGACGTAGAAGTGCCATCGTCATATCGCCTGTGCCGCAGCAAATATCAAGAATGTCGGAGTGGGGCCGGGCGAGAGTGTCACGAAATTTATGTGCCGTCTGCCGCCACCACAGGCGGTCGATATTCATCGAAAGCACGTGATTCAGCAGATCGTAGCGCGGTGCAATGCTGTCGAACATCTCACGCACAGCGCGCGCGGCGCTTTGCGGATCGGACGTCCCAACGGGCTGTGCTCCTTGAGTCTGCATTACGATTCTCGAACGCGGCTGAGCATCCAGCGGATTGCAGAAATCAGCTCAGTGTCGGTTACATTTTCTACAATCGCTGCATCGCCTATGCTATTTGGCAGCACGAAGCGGCGAACGCCGGCGCGATTTTTCTTGTCGCGAGAGGCGCCTTCGAGAAGTTTTTCAGCCGTGGTTCTGAAAGAGGGAAGCGGCCCGTAGGCGAGAATCGTGCGTTCCACGCGATCAGCCTGCGCAGATGAAATGGTTCTACGCAAGCGTCCGAGTTCGAGAGCCGCCAGCATGCCCCACGCAATCGCTTCGCCGTGAAGGAGCTTGCGGTAATGTGTTGCCGCTTCAATCGCATGGCCGATCGTGTGGCCGAAGTTGAGAATCATACGCAGACCAGATTCGCGCTCGTCAATGCCAACGACATCGGCTTTCATTCGTATGGATGCCGAAATAACATATGCGAGCGCTTTGCTGTCGCGCTTCGAAATCGCCTTGGAGTTGTGTTCCATAAAGCGAAAGAGTCGCGCATCGCGGATGATGCCGGCCTTAATGCTCTCAAAGAGGCCGGCGCGCAACTCGCGGTCCGGAAGCGTCTGCAGCAGGTCGATGTCGGCGAAAACCGCGAGCGGATGATGGAAGCTGCCGATCAGGTTTTTGCCAGCCGCAAGGTTCGCTCCGGTCTTGCCTCCTACGGACGAATCGACTTGAGCTAGCAGGGTTGACGGTATCTGGATATAGTCGATGCCGCGCATGTAAATGGCAGCGAGAAATCCACCCAGGTCGCCAACAATGCCGCCACCGAAAGCGATTAACAGAGAACTGCGGTCGGCACCGACGGCCGCCAGTTCCGAGGCCAGGCGTTCGACGTGAGCCATGCGCTTATGCTGCTCTCCTGCGGGCAAAAATAAGACCGTAGGCTGCTCCTGCTTTGGAAAAGACGCGAGAAAGCGCTTCGACCAGAGCGCCCATATCTCCGGGGAAGTGAGCACGAAAACGCGATTCTTTTTCGGCAGTCGACGGTAAAGGGTTGGCAAGATACCGCCGCCAACCAATACGGGATATTCGGCTGACGCTGTTTTGACTTGAATCGTACGCACGCTCTTTTCATCGTATCGCACAAGCGGCACATTGCACCTTTTGACGCCGTAAGTGCGTCTAAGAGGGTTGCACAATGTGCATGATAGCCTCAGACGTTATGAAAATTCCTACACAGACGGACTACGTGATCGTGGGCGCAGGCATTGCCGGCCTGCGAGCGGCGATTGGATTGTCCGATATGGGCCGTGTCCTCGTCATTACCAAAGAACAGCTGGGCGAATCGAACACCAGTTATGCGCAGGGTGGTATTGCTGTTGCGATGGGCGGAGAAGAAGATGTCTCATTGCACTTCGAAGATACGTTGAATGCCGGGGACGGCCTAGTCAATCGTAAAGCCGCAAAGGTGCTGGTGGAAGAAGGTCCGTCGCGTGTGGACGAGCTTCTGCACTGGGGCACGGGTTTTGATCGCCATAACGGAGAGTTGATGCTTACGCGCGAAGGCGCACACAGCCGCAACCGTATCCTGCACGCCAATGGAGATGCGACGGGGGCGGAAATCGGGCGTTCCTTGCTGGCGCATGCGCGCGCCCTGGAAAATGTCAGTTTGCTCGAATGGACGATGTGCGTTGACCTGCTCGTACGTGGAGACGAAGTGATTGGCTTGACGGTGCTGGACAGAGAAGGCCATCTGCATGCCATCCATGCTCGCGCCGTATTGCTGGCCAGCGGCGGAGCCGGGCAGGTTTACAGCGATACGACAAATCCGGCTGTAGCGACTGGAGATGGTATCGCCATGGCCTACCGCGCGGGAGCTGAAATCTCCGACATGGAGTTTTACCAGTTTCATCCCACGGCGTTGAGCCTGCCTGGTGTTTCTCGCTTTCTGTTGTCAGAAGCCCTACGCGGTGAAGGCGCTTATCTGCGCAACTCTCAGGGCGAGCGATTCATGGAGCGCTATCATCCGCTTCTTGAGCTTGCGCCACGCGACGTTGTAGCCCGTGCCATCACCCGTGAAGGCATGGGCGCAAACGGTGAATCGTTGCCAGTCTATCTTGATATGCGGCACGTTCAGGCGATCGACTTGCGTAAGCGTTTCCCAGGCATCTCTGCATTTCTCGCACAGCATTCACTCGATCTAAGTCGTGATCTTATTCCGGTGCGGCCGGCGGCCCACTATCTTATGGGTGGAGTGAAGACCGACGTGGATGGAAGGGCATCCTTGAAACGCCTGTACGCGGCGGGAGAAGCGGCGTGCACGGGGGTTCACGGCGCCAACCGTCTTGCGAGCAACTCGCTGCTCGAGGGTCTTGTCTTTGGTGCGCGAGCTGCAGAGATGATGTGTCAGGAAACAGAGATTGCGGCGGTCCCAGTCTCTATACCTGAAGCACAGGCACTTTCCAGTGAAGATGACAGCGATCTATTGCGGCGATTGCAGCAGGTGATGTGGCAGAAGGCGGGCTTGCTTCGCGATGCCGTTGGGCTGCGCGATGCTCAAGCCGAGCTGAAGTGTGTTGGTGCTCAACTTCCTACCGGAGTCGAGCGCCCGCTGCTGGAACTGCGGAATCTGCACGCCATTGGCGAGTTGATTGTCCGTTCCGCTTTGGCGCGCGAGGAGAGCCGCGGAGCGCACTACCGGAATGATTTTTCCCACAGAGATGATGTGCATTTTCAAAGACATTCCGTGTTAAGCGAGGGCGAAGCGAGTGTGCGATTTGTGGCCGATTAGCTCGCTCGTTTCTCTGGAATGAGCTTGCTGGCCACTGCAAAAATTGCCAGCGTTGCCAGAATGAAAGCCAATGACACCGTGACTGGAACCTCGATCCAATGCGCCAACAGCATTTTGAGCGCGACAAACGCGAGAATCACAGCCAGCCCATAGTGCAGCAAGCGCAGTTTATCGAGCAATCCTGCCAGCACAAAGTACAGGGAGCGCAGGCCGAGAATCGCGAAGATGTTCGATGTGTAAACAATGAATGGATCGCGAGAGATGGCAAGCACCGCCGGAATCGAGTCGAGTGCGAAAATCAGGTCTGTTGCTTCTACCGCAAGAATCACGAACAACAAGGCTGGCATGCCCAGCTTTACGCCCTCCTCTCCGCGGTCTTCCACTCCTCGGAGACAGTAGCGCTGTAGCCAACTCAGGATGCCGGGTGTGGATTCGCCTTCTGATTTGTGACGTAACAGGCGGATGGCCGCGATCAACAGAAATGCGCCGAAGACGTATTCCACCCACGCGAAGCGGTTCAAGAGAGATACGCCTACGGCAATGAATAGACCACGCATGATGATTGCGCCTAGCACACCCCAGAGCAGCACGCGCCGTTGCTCATCAGCGTTTAGCCGCAGGGAGCGAAACATGAGCAGGAAGACAAACAGGTTGTCGACGCTCAGTGAGGCTTCAATCAGGTAGCCAGAGAAAAATTCCAGTCCAGGTTCTCGACCTTGCGTCTTTGACAAAAACAGAGCAAAACCGCAGGCAAGTGTAGCCAGAAAGATGGTCCACGCCCATGCGTTGCGCAGCCTTGTGGAGTGCTTACCCCGTTGCAGGAGAGCAAGATCAACGATCAGCAGAACAGCAACCAGTACATGGAATGCAATCCAGTACGGGATGGACGCTCCAGCGATCATGATCAGACCTAACGCAAGTTCAGCAGGCGGATAGTCTCAAGCATGGTATTGCCGACGATGGCGAGGCTTTTTGCGCTGAGTTTATCCATCGTGTCCTGAGCCGTATGCCAGTAGGCATTCTGATAACCGTAATTGAGATCGATGATATCCGCGGAAGGAACCCCACGTTTTACAAAGGGAATATGATCGTCGGAATCCGCAGTTTGCTGCTGAAAGAAGTAGGATTGATCGCCACTCCTTGCGGCAGCATGCTGGATGAGATCAAGCAGCCAACCCGTCGAGTTTGAATCGCGTTGAATGTCGAGGTCCCTGTCGCCGATCATATCGAGAACAATAAAAGCTTTGATGCGCTTGAGCGTGCCGTCGTTCTGCCATCTGGCCGCAAGATGACGGCTGCCGTAGGTACTGTCTGAATCAGACCAATCCTTGAATGCTTCTTCTCCATCGAAGAAAACAAGCCATACGCTGTATCCGTCAAGCGTGCGACCGCGAAGACGGTTTGCCAATTCGATCAGGAGGCCGGTGCTCGATCCACCATCGTTTGCCCCGATGTAGTTGATATTGCGCAGGGGGTAATTCGTCTCGTAATGGGACGAGAGCACGATGACGCCATCTTTCTTTCCCGGAAAGCGGACGATGAAGTTGTGCATTTCCTGCGGGCCGGCAGGGGTATTCATCGTGAAAGAGTCGACCTCAAAATCATCTTTTGCGAATTGCTTCTTCAGAAAGGCCAGAGCTTTATCATGGCCGGGACTACCCACCCAGCGAGGTCCGATCGATACAAACTGACGCGTATATTCGAGCGCCCTTGCTCCATTGAACGCCTCAGGCGAAGCGGCATAGGACGATCTCACTGCGGAGAGGCAAATCGTTAGGAGCAGAGCGAAAAGAAAAACTCGCGGTTTTTTGTCCTTTCGCTCAAGACCATAATGAAAGGATGGGATATCCGGCTTTTGCATAAAGCCGGGCATCAGGCTGCCTCTTCTTTTCGCCTGCGCCGACTTGGATGCACCATGAAAGCGACGCCGATGCTGATGAGGTAGAGCACAAGCATGGGAGTAGCGAAAACGCACATCGTGAGAATGTCTGGAGTGGGGGTAATAATGGCCGCAATAATGAAAATGATCAGAATGGCGTAGCGCAGATTTTTCCAGAGAAAGCGGGCATTCACGATGCCGAAGAGTGCCAGAAACATGACCAGGATCGGCAACTCAAAAGTAACGCCCAGTCCGAGAATGACGGTAAGAAATAGATCGGTGTATTCGTTGATCTCGATGAGCGGATTAAAACTCCTGTTGAACGTAAACAGGAAATCGAGCGAGCCGGGAAAGACCCAGCGATATCCGAAGTACGCCCCCGCGAGAAACAGGCTCACCGTGGCAATCATGAAGGGCGTCACGAATCGCTTTTCGCTTCTGTAAAGCCCTGGCGAGATAAAGAGCCATACCTGGTACAGGATAAAAGGCGCTGCGATGATGCAGCCGACCATGAAGCTGATTTTCAGATAGAGATTAAAACCATCGATCGGGTTGTGGTAGTTCAACTGCGGCGGCAAATGATGCTTGTTCAGAGCGAAGATGATCGGCTTCTCCATGAAGCCGTAAATCCTCTCGTGAAACCCGTACGCGACGAAAAACCCTACGACGAGATAGATGACCGAGTGCACAATGCGACGGCGAAGCTCTTCCAGGTGTTCCAGAAGGCTCATGCCCGGCAGCTCTGCCCGTTCGGATACCGCGGCCCGGGCGCGGTCTACTAGATCAGCCATGATGGATAGGGGCCTGCTCGCTTTCGGAAGGAATTACAGTCGTGGTAGCCTCAGGCCCCGTGCCATTGGCTGCTTCGCGTGCCGCCAGCTCTTCTTTCTCAACGGCTTCCTGATATCCGGCGTCAATTTCTGCGACTGGCAGGCTGCCGTAGGGCCCTGTGGTGTTGCTTACCGGCTCGCCGGTGTTCGGAGGGTTGATGGTGGGTAGCGTAGCGGATTCGGCCGGAAGCTGACTGTCTGGCTGCTTCGCGGCCTGTTCCAGTTGTTTCTGCCGTTCCTGCTGCTCCATGGCCCGTAACTCCTCATCTATCTGCATTTTGAAGTCGTTACTCGCGCGCCGGAACTCGACCAGCAGCTTGCCGATCTGGCGGCCAATTTCCGGGAGCCGTTTCGGCCCGAAAAGGACCAAGGCCAGCAAAAAGATAAAGATGGAGTCGCCGAAGTGCATTTGGTTCCCATCATGATACCTGTCGAGGACGACGGCTAACAAATGGATTGATTGTTCTGGTAGGCATAGTCTCGTGCATCGATCGAACTGAAGGCCGGTTTATGCGTGCCGATATTTTATTTGTATTAAAATCAATTGCATCGATCTGCTTCGCTCAACGGCGCAAATTTTGTGACGTTTGTGTGAAAAGCACATCGAATTTACAGGGTTGCAACATCCCCGTGGGTTGGCGGATTTTCATCCCCGCAGCGAATCCACTGCAACCGTGATTGCTTTCAACATCCCCGTCCAAAAATTGGACTGAAGGCGGAAAACGAATTGAACGTACTTGAAGAAGAAGTATTAGCGGCCCCTGCGATGGAGCAGGATGTTTGTTCACTGGATAACTACCTGACCCAGCCAGACCATGGCATGGACGAACGTATTGCGGCAGCACGAGAGAAGCTGGGTAAAAGCACGGTTTTGCTCGGGCACCACTATCAGCGCGACGAAGTGATTCGTTTCGCCGATTTCACGGGCGACTCCTACAAACTTTCAAAGATCGCGGCCGAGACCGAGGCCAGGTATCTCATCTTCTGCGGTGTGCATTTCATGGCCGAAAGTGCCGATATACTGGGACGCCCAGATATCCCGCCAGGAACAGGCCAGCAGGTCATCCTGCCGGATTTGAACGCCGGCTGCTCCATGGCAGACATGGCGGAGATCGGGCAGGTCGAAGACTGCTGGGATTCGCTGATCGCCGCCGGTTTGAAACCGGATGAAATTCTCCCGATCACCTACATGAACTCGACAGCAGCCATCAAGGCATTCTGCGGCGAGCGTGAGGGGCTGGTTTGCACCTCATCGAATGCAGGCAAAGCGTTTGACTGGGCCTTTACACGTGCAGAGAAGATTTTGTTTTTACCGGACCAACATTTGGGGCGCAATACCGCCTTTGCAATGGGTATTCCATTGAGCGAGATGGTGGTTTGGGACCCGTTCCAGATCAACGGCGGTCTTACCCCAGCACGTCTGCGTGCGGCCAGGATCATCCTGTGGAAGGGGCATTGCTCGGTGCATCAGCGCTTTCTTCCGGAACATGTCGATAAAGTGCGCGCAAAATATCCGGGGATTCAGGTGATTGTTCATCCCGAGTGCCGCTGGGAGGTGTGCCAGAAGGCCGATGCCCTTGGTTCGACGGAGCGTCTGATCCAGTTGGTGAAGGATGCGCCGGAAGGCTCAATGTTTGCCATCGGAACGGAAATTCATCTGGTGAACCGGCTGGCGAAGGAGTTCGCGTCAAAGGGCAAAAAGATCATTACGCTCGATGACACGGGATGTCTGTGCACGACAATGTATCGCATCAGTCCGCAGCATCTGGCGTGGGCTCTGGAAAACCTGGTGGAAGGCCATGTCGTCAACCGCATCCAGGTACGCGACGATGTAAAGCACTGGGCACGTGTTGCTTTGGATCGCATGCTTGAAATTAAGGCTTAAAATCATAGAATGAAGACCTTCACTCTGGACGAGGCGCAATTACTGCTGCCTGTACTCGAATCGTTGCTGAAGCGTGCGATCGAGGGCAAGAAAACCGCCGAAGAGAAGGAGACTCATCTGCAGAGTTTGCGACAGCGTATCTTTCTCTCCGGCGGCATGCAGGTGAATGTCGTTACCGTGATGCGGCAGCGGGCTGAGATCGAAAAGCAGGTGCAGCAGGCGAAAGATGCTGTTGCCGAGATCGATTCGATTGGCGTTCAGGTAAAAGACCTGGAAACAGGGCTGCTCGATTTTCCGTGCATGATGGATGGCGAAATTGTTCTGCTGTGCTGGAAGATGGGCGAATCCCGTATCGATTACTGGCATTCGGTCGAGGCGGGATTTCGCGGCCGAAAGCCGCTGGATGCACGCTTTACCCAAAACAGACCGCCAAAACCCAATTAACTGGCTTTGAAGTGCGTGAACTTGTCACTCCTGTCACATTTTGACAAACGATAATAATTATCGTTTAATAAGTATTAATAAATATGCGGGAAGCAAAAGAGTTTCGTGAACTGTGTGAGCGTGCCGGCCTTGCCGTGACCCATCAGCGGCATGTCATTTACGAAATTCTGAAAACGATGCATGGACATCCCAGTCCGGAAGAGGTGTATGCGCGGGTAAAGCGCAGAATCCCTTCGATTTCTCTTGCGACGGTCTACAAAAATCTTCATCTGTTTATCGAAAGCGGTATTTTCCACGAAGTGAGCCTGCATCACGGCTCGCTGCGAGTGGAAACAAATCATAATCCGCACCATCACCTGGTATGCACCGCGTGTAAATCGATTTCGGACATCCGGGCAGACGCGCTGGGGTTGACGACGAAGTACGGTAAGCTTCCCGGCGGTTTCAAGGTGCAGCGATACGCGGTGGATGTGCTGGGTCTGTGTGCGGCCTGCCAACTCAAGGCTGATTAAAGTTTGTTCTAACGTTCATTCGACCATTTCATAACCAACTTACTTAAGGAGTCATACATGTTAGGTGTAGGCGAGAAATTTCCTGTCTTTTCCGTAACCGCAACTGTCAGCCGCGACAAAAATAAGGCATTTGAAACCATTACGAACGAGAGCTATCCCGGCAAGTGGAAGCTCTATTTCTTCTGGCCGAAGGATTTCACCTTTGTCTGTCCGACGGAGATTGCAGCTTTCGGAAAAATCAACCACGAGTTCCAGGACCGAGACACGCAGGTGCTTGGTGGCAGCGTGGACTCTGAGTTCGTTCATCTTGCGTGGCGCGACAATCATGAAGACCTGCGCAACCTGCCTTTCCCAATGCTTGCCGACGTCAAGCGCGACCTGACCGAACAGCTCGGCATCCTTGATCCGGAAGCCGGCGTGGCACAGCGTGCAACCTTCATCGTCGATCCGGAGGGCATCATTCGATTTGTTTATGTGACGGATCTTTCTGTGGGCCGCAATCCGCAGGAAGTGTTGCGTGTGCTCGATGCCTTGCAGACCGATGAGCTATGCCCCTGCAACTGGCAGAAGGGCGAAGAGACGCTCACCGTTTAAGTCTTACAAATCTAAATTCGTCATTCTCAGGAGCGTAGCGACGAAGAATCCCAACGACGCATCAGCACTCACAATCGCTGGGATTCTTCGCCTTCACTACGTTCAGGGGTCAGAATGACGGGAAGGAAATACATATGCAATTGGATCAACTCATTGACGGACTTCCGGGCTATGCGAAGGACTTGAAGCTGAACTATTCAAGCCTTGTTCGACAAAACACAGAGTTGACGCGGCAGCAGCTCTGGGGCACGATCGTGGCGAGTGCGATTGCCACGCGCAATTCCGAGCTGACGGAGGCGGCGCTGGAAGAAGGCGGGAAGCAACTTTCCGCTCAGGCTTTCGATGCGGCAAAGGCCGCGGCTTCCGTGATGGGGATGAATAACATTTACTACCGGTTTCTTCATCTTTCCTCGAACGAGAAGTATGGAACGATGCCTGCACGTCTGCGAATGAATGTGATGCGGACGCATGGAGTCGATTCCAATGATTTCGAACTGTGGTCGCTTGCAGTTTCTGCGATCAATGGCTGCGGAAAGTGCGTTGATTCACACGATAAGGTCGTGCGCGATAAGGGCGTGAGTGAAGAGACGGTACTCGCCGTTGTCCGCATTGCCTCTGTTATTCACGCGATCGGTCCCATTCTCGAGGCCGAGCGAGTTGCGCAACCTGAAGCTGTTGCAGTCTAAATTTTCCTTGTTTCTGGAAAAAGGGATGCTCCTTATAGGAACATCCCTTTTTCACATACTAGAAGTGAACATGCCCATCGAAAACGCAATTGCTTTCCAGATACCAGGAAGCGATGAAGAGAATAAGCATGGCGCCTGCAGTCCAACAGAACACTTGCACGGGAAGTGTAGCGGCAAGCCGCGTTTCTGACGTTGCCTCACGAAAGAGCATGCCGCTGATCAACGAGATTCCAGCAGCCAGCGCCAGTAGCTGGAGAGAGTCTGAAATCTTCTGATGTAGATCGCTCGCTGGAACCAGGAATGCAGTATGGAAGACGGCATACAGGGAGAGTAGGCACAGAGTTAAGGCGATCGGCTTGGCGATCTCCACAAACATATTCCAGCTCTCAGACGATCTTCATTCTACCGCCGCTCGCGGCCTGCGGGCGAAAGTTAGTGATTCTTCCTTGATAGATGAAAATCGTCTTGCACTCCAAGTTCTCGAATCAACGTGCGCGACTGAGGATTATTTGGGAGCAGATTCCGACCCGGAAGGCGAAAAGCTTGCCGGAGATACCTGCGTCTGCTGAAGGATGCGATATCCGTCTCGAGTCCGTATGTGGTACTTCTGCATGCCCTTACCTACAAGCTTCACGTTGATCGTGCGCCAGCCGCGGTTGGGATTTGGCTGTGGATAATAGCTGAGAGCATAAAGGTGCGCCAGGTCTTCACGAATCGAAGCGAATGCCTTTTTTTCATCTCCCCAGTTCTTGGCAAAATAGGCTTTTCCGCCAGTGGCTTTGCTGATACGCTCAAACACCGCCGTAGAGACCGGCTCTTGTTGTGCTTGCTGGGTACTGATCATGTAAATAATCGTTCCGGTGGATTGTGCGAGCTCTGCTACGTCCTCCGGAGGCACCGTGCTGGCGTTGTCAGGTCCATTCGAGAAGACCACGATCACCTTTCGTCCCTCGAACTGAGCTGCATCCTTCACCGTCAATAAGAGGCAGTTATAGAGTGCGGCGTCGTCTCCGGCGACGGAGCTACGCACGCCACGCAACACCTGGGCCCGGTCCGGTGTAAGAGTGGTTGCGCGTGAGAGATCGCGGCTGTATGAATAAAAGGCTATTTTGCCTGCTCCTTCCAGCGAGCGAATGAAATCGGCGATGGAATCTTGCGCGAAGACAAATCCGCGATACATGTAGTTGCTGGTGTCGAAAAGAATGAAAACGTTGGCCCCGGCAACCCGCAGCCCTGACGTGCTGATCTGGTTTCCTGCGGGCTCAGACGGGACTGTTTCCGGTGTTTTGCCGGCGTCTTGTGTCGGTGGCTTGCTACCCGGCGGAATGTCCAACAATCTGCGGGTGGGTCCTCCACCTGCTTCGAAAGTGGCGATTTTTTGAGGAATTTTATCCTCAGTGATCGCGAAGTTTTCCGGATCAAGGCTGCTGATGTAGTTTCCCTTACTGTCTGTTACTGCTACATTGAGTTGCACGAGAACGACATTCACGAAGATGCGTGACCCAGGATCTTCCTGGGCTGCCGTCCAGCTTCCCCGAAGCAGAAAAAGACCCGACAAGAACCAGAGGAATAAAAAGTATCTCTTCACCATAATCCACCCGTTGCACTCACTCCCACACTGCCTTAAGGCCGCGAATTTTTTGAGGCCGCGACTGGTACGGAAGCAAGCTTGCCCTGCCGAAATTCCTCTCCGGTTTCCTGCATGGCGAGCAATAATGCCCGCCAGTCTTCGAGGTCTGTGGCAAAAATCTTTGCGATCATCTGGCGTGTCAACTCTGGAATCAGACGATTTAACATCACCGGCGAATAGCCCATCTCATCGGCCACGCGAGCCCAATATAAATTGGTGGACTCCCAGGACTCGCCGAACAGGCGGCTGGAATACCCTCCAAATGCGGGAAACGGTTTTACATTCAGCAGGTCGCGAGCGTTACTTCGAGCCAACGTGGGGTGAGGAATGCCGAAGTCTTTCGATAGACGGTCCCAATTGGCCGCTGCGGGATACTGGCGGCAGAGAGTCTCCAATTGTTGGCCCGCTGGTCCCAATAAAGCTGTTTCTCCAGGAAATCGCCGGCGAAACTCTACGGCCAGATAAAACGTATCTGCCGGCATCATTCGAGGAAGCATTGCCGCCATGTCTTGCGGACGCAACAGGGCCTGTTGCACTCGTTCTAACCTTTGCGGAGCCATGCGATCAGAAAGAATATCGACGACTTTACTCCGTAGCTGCGGGTTTCCTGCCGACGCAGTCAAAAGCTCTTCTCCCGCCTGTTGATATAGGGCAACGGCATGGAGTTCATTCGGGCTGATGCTCCACCAACGCGGCAGAGTCGCGGTGACCAAAAGGTCCGGTACGATCTCTTTCCAGATCAGTGCCTGGACATTTTCCGGAGCGATAAAATCCTCCTCCGCCGTGGCCAGCGCATAGGGTAAATCGACCAGCGAGCCCATCAGATACGCACCGCCACCGGCCGATATGCCTACGCCGAACAATTCGGGGGCACGCCAGAGCCGTTGTGCGCCTATCACTGTTAATCCCGAGAAGTCATGCGAGCGGACAAAGAGCGGATTGCTGTGAAGAACCTGGGCACCCGGAGGTTCATAGTAGGCATAGTTCAGTCCGACAAGTGTATCCCTCAGAAACGGCGCCAGTTGCCCACGAGCCGTTTCCAGTTGGGCGGGTGATGCGGGTGCCTTTAGCACCTTCGTCAGGTCGGTTCGTACCTGCAATTCCGTGTGGCGGCTGGTGTAGACCGCTGATGCCCAGGTAATCTTTTCGCTGTTGGTAAAGATCTGGCGGGGCATTTCGAATTCGCGGAGTTCTCCTGCAAGCGGCAGCAAACTCTCTCCAGGAGTTTTTCCATGTGCCATCTCATGCAAGCCGTCACCGAGCGCGAAAAGCGTATCGAGTGAGACTAAGCGCTGATCTTCCAGCACCGAGCGCATTCTCCCCGCCAATTCCGCGTGCATGCGCCGCCCATCTGTGCTTTCTTGACGAGGGCCCACCAGCAAATCGATGATTTCGTCTTGCGAAAGGTTCGCCTTGCCGCCTGCAGCGACCAGAAGATCTCCGAGCGAGTTGTGGGCTGCATCGAAGAGTTGAGCGGATGTAGAGATTTTGGCAAAAGGCTCAACCACTTTTTGCCATGAGGGATTGAGATCGGCGGGCGGAATCTCTCCTTGACGGGCAAGAATTTGCCAGAGGCCAATGTTGGCTTGAAACGTCCCCAGGACATTTCCGCGCAGGCTTTGATTTTGAATCGTATCTATCGCATCTGCCACATTCACAAAGCGAATGATGGACGTATCGTTTAGATCGGGAAACTCTGAAAAGATCAGATACCAGCTGCTAAGCTCGGAAAATCTGCCGGCCAGCAGGCGGATTGCTCCATCAGACAAGCGTTTTTCCGGGGATCGCTTGCCGTCCAGTTCAGTGAACATGAGATACATCTGCAGTGGGCCGCTGTCGGTCTCAACGCGAGAAAAAGCGGTCATAGCCTCAAGCAACTGCTCAGGACTGTTCCAGCTCCGGGCTCGCCTGCCCCACTCACGGAACAATTTGAGATCGCTCTTTTGGTTAAGGATCTCCTTCCACACCTCCAGATTTGCCGGGACGTATGGTTGGCCATTGGGATCCCATGCGACGCGAGTGAACAGAACCAGAAGGTCAGGGGCTTTTCGATATACGCCCTTCGTTGCGCCGGGCTCAAGGCCAGGTGTCCGAAAGGCATCGTAGAGACGTTTCAGACGCCCTGCCTCGGTGAGGTGTTTCTGTTGCGTCAGATTGACACGCGACAAAACATCAAAATATACAGCCAGCCAGCCATTGTCCTTTGCGAGCAGGCGGGTAACGAATTCTCCTGACGATTCCGGGTTCGCTCCCACCAAATCCTTCCAGCCGTGTTCAGCGCCTGCATCTCCGGGAACCACCACGCGTCCCGCGCGAATGCATATCTGGCTCCCGTAAAAATCAAGAACAGGGGCATAGGGAAGCAGTTTTGCCAGCCCCGGCGACCGCTGCAATGCAAGAGCTGTTTCGGCATCGTTCTTGGATAGCGCCCAATAGAGCCGGGCAATCGACGGATTATGCAGAATCACATCGATAAAATTCTCAGCGCCTCTTTTCTTCTCTCCGTTCAGCGTTGTCCAGTCGCTTTCCTTAAACAGCACGGGAACCCGATTGGTGGGAAACGGATAAGAGAAAGGAACATCTTTTTGGAGCGCTTCCTCAAGCGCCGTAAGAGGAAAACCCGAATCGAGCGTCAGAAAAGCTCTTTCCGGGTTTGCTGTAACTAAGAGGGCATTTTTCTGCCCGCATCCCTCTCGCAGTCGATACCCGAGGATCTGAATTAAGGTGATCGCGTCGGTACAGTGAGTTATACGAATCGTGCCGCTTGCGCCGGCCAGGGTCTGAAGTTCTCTTGCCTGATGCACATAACGGTCCAGCAATAGCAAGAACTCTGTTGCGTTGCCATCCTGATAGCCTTGGCTGTAAACGTTGCGAGCCAGCAATGGCAACACATCGTCTGAAGAGATTTTCTGGCTGATGCCGGCCATACGCAGAAAGGATCGCAAAGACCCCGGAATGACTACGGTGTCTACTCCAGGGGACGCTGGTTCACCTTCTCCAGCAGACGCTGAATCTGGCTGGAATGCTGAAGGAGCCGCCTGTGCCACTCGGCCAGAGAAGCAGGCACAAAGGTACAGAAGACCCAGAACAAAGGTAGCGAACAGACGAAGAGGAGACTGCATCACCGGATACCTCTCCAGAACCTTCAAGACTTCGATTAACCCTGCCCTATCTACAGATCATCCACATCTCACATGCGAAGTTGACCGAAACAAACCTGAAAACCGAAAGTTCGATACAGCTTTCGGTTCTCGCTTTTGTCGGACAAGATATACCATCAGCCCCTGGAGTCCAAAGATTTTTTCGGCACTTCCAGTCAGCGGATTCAAGTATTGATTTAGTTCGGCGGCGCCTACTTTACTCTCGTCAGGTAACGATTTGCCATAGAAGAAGTTATGAATATCAAAAGAATTGTCCGACCGGCAGCATCTTGCGGTCAAAACGTTCACAAGGCAGAATATTCCGGTAGTAATACGAAAAGGAGCAAT
>DATHQH010000195.1:0-4145 GCA_035482895.1 Alloacidobacterium sp.
CGTGCCTGGTCATACTGGCCCAACGTCATGTCGATTGATCCCAGCCGGAGATTTAATGCGTACGCATCCGGAGCATTCTTCATTCCCTGCTGCACGACCTGGGCCGCCTCCCCGTAGCGGTCGAGATCCATCAGCAGCCGCGTGTAATCGAGATAAAGGTCGGAATTATCAGGATCATTGCGCACCGCCGAAGCGTAGGCTTTGAGCGCCCTGGGATAATCCCCAGTAGCTTCATAAGCAGCACCCAACAGCGTGAACAGCTTTGCGTCGCTGCTGCGCTCGATTGTCAGAGGCTCGAGGACTGCAATCGCCTCAGGCAGTTCGTTGGCATCGATCAGCGCAACCGCAAGATCGAACTTGCCCGCCCAGGATGCCGGCCGCATCTGCACGATCCGCCGGAACCTTTCGACGGCCGCCGGATACATTTCTTTCTCTGCCAACAAGATTGCGAGGCGGTATTCCTGCTCTACATTCAGCCCAGGTCCGCTTTCAAGGTTGCTGATCAGTTCGGTTACCTCGGTCTTCATGTCGACCCGCAGGCATGCTGCCGCCATCTGCGAGCCCAAGTCCGGATCCTTTCCGATGAGTGCTCGCGCCGGCTCCAGCTGAGCTACTGCCTCCCGGTCACGCGAAGTATCCAAATAAAGTTCCGCAAGATAGTAATGAACGAATGGATCCTGCGGCGCCACCACCTCAGCCTGCTTCAGAACCTGCTCTGCTAAGTCGTAATGCGTGGCGGAAAGATAGTTGACCGCCAGATTCTTGTATGGTCCCGCAAGCCGAGGATCAAGACCGATAGCCAGCTTGTAGTATCGATTCCCTTCGTCGATCTGCCCAAGCTTGGTTTCTGCGATGCCAATCAGGTTGTCAACCGATGCATCATTGGGCTGTGCTGCGTGTGCCTGCTGAAATTCCTCTAGCGCCTTTGCATATTGCTCCTGCTGAAAGTAAGTCACGCCCTGTCGTACATGAGCATCCTGCGCCGGCGCAATGCTGGCGGCGAGTAAACATATCACTGCGCAGCACGTCTTCACTGAACCTGCGTCCCCCGCTGGCTGGGCTCATCCAGTCGGTCTTCTTTGATCTTCCTGACCGTTTCGAATTCCGCCGCTGCCTCAGTCCGTCGGCCTTCAGCACGATAGACCAGCGCCAACTGATAGTGCGCTGATCCGTAGGGGTCGTCCTGTACTGCCTGTTTCAGTTCTACCTCAGCCTTCGGATAATCCTTCTGCTGTAGATAGGCGGAGCCTAATTGCTCATGGATAAATCCAGCATCGGGGCTAAGACGAAGCGCAGTCTCAAGATAAGGAGCCGCCCTCCCCGGCTCATGATCTGCCACCAGAATCGTGCCGATCTCGCCATTCGCTTCCGGGTGATCCGGATTCAGCTGCAATTCTTTGCGAAGCTCCTCAAGCGCGCCTTCCGGGTCTGCGTGATTGTTTTTCCACAAAAGCCGGCCTATCTCGAAGTGGATGCCGGGCAAGGTGGGATCCATCTTCTCAACGATCCTGTACTCCGCCAGTGCCTTATCATCTTGCTCCTGATTCTCATAAGTCTGGGCCAGCAGCTGATGAGAGCGGTAAGAATCAGGATCGTCCTTCATCAACCGGGCCAGTACCCTGAGTGAAAGCATGCGATAGATCTTCGCCAGCAAGTACTGCGCCTCTAAGTCGTGAGGTTGCGCAGTCAGGTAAACCTCAAGTGCCTTCTTCGCCTCAGTGAACTGTCCGCGATCGTAAAAGAGCGTCGCTCGTAGAACGGCGCCGACTGGCTGAGCCGTCTGCTTGACCGTAGACCGGAATCCCTTCCAGTCTTCGTCGAAGCTCCCGCCGCTTTGTTCGTTGTCGATAAATGCCAGCGCCAGCGCTCGCGATGCGGTGGGAGCAGCGGCGCGTAATTCAGCCTCCGCAGCGCTCAGTTTCTCTCTATCGGTCGTCGTCGGTTGCTCGCCTGGGGTGCCGGGAGCTGGAGGGAGACCAAGCGCAGCGCTGGCCTTATCCGGGGAGATGCGGATCGCCTCATCGAGCATCTGCAAGGCCTGCGTCAGATTTCCCTCGAGAAGCGCTGTCTCCGCCAGCAGCGCATATGCTGTGGCTGACGATGGATTGACAGAAAGCTCAGTCTGCAACTCACTTTGCGCCTCGCTGAGTTTTCCCTGCGACAGATAAATCTCGCCGATGCCGAGATGCGCGCCTTTCCATCGGGGATCCTTTTTTAGCGCGAGCTGATAATGCGCGATCGCCTTGGGCCATGATTGCTGTTCTCGGTAGATGTCTCCATAGATTTGGTTGAGCATCGGCGTTCCTGCGGAAGCCGTAAGAATGCTCTCGATGCCCTGGTCTGCCGCCTTGCGATAGGCCTCTCCCAGGACGAAGAGGATGTCAGGATCGGCGGGAAAAAGCGCGCTGGCTTTGACTAGCTGATCGATAGCTGCCGTGGTGTGGCCAGCATTCCATAGAGCCGTGCCCAGCCAGCTCTGCGCCTGCTTGTCTGTCGGATCGAGCGTCACAGCCTCACGCAGTAGAGGGACAGCCCGCGCAGGCTGGTTCAGCTTCACATAGTCGATCCCCAGCCAGAGACTCACCCCACGCATACGCGGGCGCAGTTCGTTGGCTTTGCTTAGCGCCGTTGCCGACTCCTCGAAGTTCGCCTGCGCGTAATAAACCAGCCCCAGGTTCGCGTACGCTTCCGAGAGTCGTGGATTGAGTTTCAGCACAGCTTGATACTCGTGCACCGCCGCATCGAGCTGCCCAGTCTGTTGATCCTGCTGAGCGGCGCGGAAGTGCTCCTCAATTCCCTGGCCCGCCTCCTGCGCACCGCACGCGAGTAAAAACACGCATCCCGCAAAGATGGCAGCGGCAACCCGCAGCAGGTATCGGGGCAGAATGGCAGGCATAGTTCTAGAACTTAATGATAGCTCCCGAATCCCCTCAAGGCAGGGACTCGGGAGCACCGGTTGTCAGAAGCTCACGCGCAGGTTTGCCTGGATACTTCGTCCAGCGGTTGTCGTTGAGGCCTGCCCGAAACCTGGCTGTCCAGCCGATGTATTGAATCCAGTAAATCGGTGTCGGTTGAATGCGTTGAAGAACTCCATGCGAAAGATGGTGCTCACTTTTTCTGTGAACATCGGTATTCGCTTGGAGAAGTTGAGGTCTTCATCGAGGTTTGCAAATTCCCTGACATTCAGCGCGCGCGGAGCATCGCCAAAAGTGAAGTTTGCCGCAGGAATAAAGGCAGCAGGATTCAGTCTGCGGCTCTGCCCGTAGACAAACGAGCCGCCGTGGAAACCGTTGAAATCCTGTCCCGGAACAACGTTTGGACGACTGCACCCTGAGCAGAGATTTCCAGCGAATATTCCGGAATCCCAGTTCGGTGACGATACCGCGAGCGGATATCCGTTTTGGTAGGTTTGCACTCCAGCAATCTGCCAGCCGCCGACCAACGCGTTTGTTACGCCGCCCTTGTTGGCAAATGGCTTGCCCTTGCCGAATGGCAACTCGTACGTATAACTAAGAACCACACGATTTGTAACGTCGAACTGGCTTAGCGCCTTCTCGACCTTGAGGTTATAGGTATTCAGCGCTCCGGAAGTTCCATTGCCTTCCCACGCAGCCTGCAATGGATACTCCGAATCTGCATTCGTAATGTTCTTCGACCAGGTATAGTTCGCCAGAAGCGTCAGTCCCTGCGAATAGCGCTTCTGAACCGACACCTGCAAAGCATTGTAGGTGTAGACACCAAACGGATCCGACATGGTCGCAGAGTCGACTTGCGCATTGGAATATTGCGGAAACGGCCTGAGCGCCTGCGCCACTGTGCCGTTGAAGCCTGAATACGGCGCCGCTACCGGCGTCTGCCCGGCGCACGCTGGATTTCCCGCCTGCGCCGCAATATTCACCTCCAGGCAGGCTCCTCGCACCTGGTCTACAGGATTGCCCTGGTTCGGATCGTGCATGAAGGCCTGAAGGTGGTCGCCATGATCGCCAACATAAGCTATATCCAGGATCGTCTGTCCCGGAAGCTGCTGCTGTACATCAAGGGTCCAGGTTTGTATCGTTCCCGGCCGCGCCGTCTTTGACAAGATAAAGGTCGGCTGCTGGCCATTCTGTACCGTCGGATCGATAAAAGGAGGCGTCGGCCCGGGG
>DATHQH010000196.1:0-21068 GCA_035482895.1 Alloacidobacterium sp.
GTGCCGCTCTTCAACAGCATCTGCCTGCTTTCGAGCAGCCTTACGATCTGGCTCTCTGAGCGCGCGATTGAGCATGGCCAGATACGAAAGTTCGGCCTGTGGTGGGCGCTGACTTTCGTGTTAGGCGCCATCTTCCTGGTCGGAACAGGCGTGGAGTGGCACAAGCTGATCTACGAGGATGGGCTGACCATCAGCACCAATCTCTTCGGCACTACGTTCTACTCGCTGGTCGGCCTGCATGCTTCGCACGTGATTATCGGTTTGAGCGCCCTGCTGCTGGTGCTCATTCTCACCATCACCGGCCACGTACGCAAAGAACACGCCGAACGCATTCAGATCCTGGCGTTGTACTGGCACTTTGTCGATGCTGTCTGGATCATTGTCTTCACCGTCGTTTACGTCATCGGTCGTTAGAGAGAACATTATGGAAGCGCACGGTCATTCCGATCCTTCGAGCTCGCACGGCGAGACCATACATCTGCCGGCGCCGACTGCATGGCCTATTGTTCTGGCCTTCGGCATCACTCTCATACTTTTCGGCGTCGTGACGAATGCCGCCATCAGCATTCTCGGTGGTGTGCTGGCCATCGCTGGGTCCATCGGCTGGTTCCGTCAGGTGTTACCGCATGAAGCTCATGAAGACGTTCCGGTTGAGGCGCATGAAGTCACCATCGCCTCCACCCGCACGCACGTGACCCGAGTGGAAATCAGCGAGGAGCATCGCGCGCATCTTCCGGTAGAAACCTATCCCGTTCTTTCCGGAATCAAGGGAGGAATCGCCGGCGGCATCGCGATGATTTTCCCCGCGCTCCTTTATGGAATCCTGAGCCATCACAGCATCTGGTATCCGGTGAACCTGCTCGGCGGGGCCGGTGTGGCCAACTGGACGAACCCAACCACAGCGGATATCGCAGCCTTTCACTGGGAGGGATTGCTGGTTGCCTCGATCATTCACGTGGCAATCAGCGTTCTGGTCGGCTTGTTATATGGCGCAATGCTGCCGATGCTTCCCCGCCATCCCATTTTGCTTGGCGGTTTGATAGCGCCATTGCTTTGGACTGGACTGCTGCATTCGAGTCTGGGCATTGTGAACCCTGTACTGGATGAGCACATTGCCTGGGGATGGTTTGTCGTTTCGCAAATCGCCTTTGGCCTGGTCGCCGGCTTTGTCGTCGCGCGGCAAGGAAAAATCCGCACCGACCAGTCGATGCCGTTTGTTCTGCGCATGGGCATTGAAGCATCCGGTATGCCCAAAGATGAAGGGGAGGATCGCCACTGATGAACGCACGCCTGTTCTGTGGCACCATTCTCGTCCTGTGCGGCCTTGTGTCGCTGGGCTGCAATAACGGTCCGGGCAGACCCTCGCCCGGTGCCGAAACCATGCGGCCGGATCGGATCACCGACTTCTCGCGTCTTTATCCGCAAAACTGCTCGGCGTGCCACGGCGCAGACGGCCAGCACGGGCCGGCCATTGCGCTCGCGAATCCGGTATATCAGGCAATTGTGGACGAAAGCAGGCTTCGTGACGTCATCACGAACGGGGAGCCGGGAACATTGATGCCTGCCTTCGCACAGAGCGCCGGCGGCATGCTCACGGATGAGCAGGTGAATGCGCTGGTCGCCGGCATGCGTTCGCGTTGGTACCAAGCCGGCATTCTGAATGGCGCGGATGCTCCTCCACTCAAAACAGATAAGCAAGGGGATGCGGCGAATGGCGAGCAGGTCTTCGCGACGCATTGCGCCAGTTGCCATAGCGTGCAAAAGCAGAATACGAAATCGATCTCGATCACGGATGGTTCATACCTGGCGCTCGTCAGCGATCAGTCGCTGCGCGTCACCATAATTGCCGGGCGTCCCGACCTGGGCCATCCGGATTGGCGCAATGCGTTGCCCGGTCATCCGATGAGCGACCAGGATGTGACCGATGTGGTGGCGTGGATGGCGAGTCAACGTCAGAAAACGCCGGGCCAGCCGTATCCTTCGCACCAGTAGTCAGCAGACGAGGACGAGACTTATGAGTGAAGAAAAAAAAGTAACACGACGATCACTGCTGATGACGATCGGGTTTGTCTTCAACGGAATAGTTGCCGCCGCCATTACGGTGCCGGTCATCAGCTATCTGTTGTCTCCCATAAAGAAAAGGGGAGCTTACAACCAGTGGATTTCGCTTGGCAGTCTCAGCCAGTTTCCTGAAGGCCAGACCCGCCTCGTTGACTTCGTGAACCCCTTCAATCGCCCGCAGGACGGCGAAACAGCGAGAACACCATGCTGGGTGCGCCGCATAAGCGAGGAGAAATTCCAGGTGTTTGCCATCAACTGTGCGCACCTTGGTTGTCCGGTGCGGTGGTTTCCGCAGTCGGAGTTGTTCATGTGCCCTTGCCATGGCGGGGTCTATTACGCCGACGGTGAGCGGGCCTCCGGACCACCCGAGCGCGGACTTTTTCAATATGACTACAAGCTTGTAAGCGGGGAACTCCATATCAATGCAGGCCAGATGCCCACGCTGGCAAACCAGGCCAGCCTCGGGAAAGGGAAATCTCCATGTCTCGGCTGAAGAAACTCTACAACTGGTTTGAGATGCGTCTTCAGCTGGAAGAGCCGGTCAAGGATGCTATCTTGCATCCGGTTCCGCGCAGTACGGCGAGCTGGTGGTATGTCTTCGGCAGCGCGGCGATGACTCTGCTCATGCTGCAGATTGTGACAGGCATTCTGCTGGCATTAATCTACGTGCCTTCCGCCAGTGAAGCCTGGAAGACACTCGATCAGCTGAATCATCAGATTTATCTTGGCTGGTTCCTGCGCGCCATGCACGGATGGGGATCGAACTTCATGGTCGCCGTCGTACTGATTCACATGGCGCAGGTATTTATGTTCGGAGCCTACAAGTTTCCGCGCGAGCTGACCTGGATTCTTGGCGTCTTCCTTCTGTTGATGACGCTCGGCATGGCCTTTACCGGACAGGTGTTGCGCTTTGATCAGGATGCGTACTGGGGCCTTGGTATTGGCGCTTCGATCGCGAGCCGCGTGCCTCTGATTGGCGGACCGCTTGTACATCTCATGCTCGGCGGTCCGATCATTGGCGGGGCAACGCTTTCACGCTTCTTTGCCCTGCATGTGTTTGTGATTCCGGGCACGATGCTCTTGTTCGTGGCCCTGCATGTGTGGATGGTGCTGAAGCTGGGCATTAACGACTGGCCTATGCCGGGCCGCGTCGTGCGCCGCAGCACTTACATGCAGGAATACCACGAGCTCGCTCATAAAGATGGCGTTCCGTTCGTACCGGACGCTTTCTGGAAGGACCTGTTTTTCTCCGGGGCAATACTTGCTGCGGTAGCGGTCTGTGCGTTCGTCTTCGGTCCGTATGGGCCGGGCGGCCAGCCGGACCCGACAATTATTCAGACGGCTCCCAAACCGGACTTCTTCTTCCTTTGGATCTACGCGGTCCTGTCCTATCTGCCGCCGAGTCTGGAGACGCCCTTTATTCTGATCGTCCCGATAATCGGCATCTGTCTCCTGCTGGCATTGCCGCTCGTGGCAGGCGAGGGAGAAAAGAGTTGGCACCGCCGTCCCGTGGCCGTGCTGGTGCTGGTCATGGTAGCCGTTTCATGGGCCGTCTTCACGCATCTTGCCACGTTCACTCCCTGGAGTCCGGTGATGGACGCGTGGAGCGGTTATCCGCTGCCTACAAAGCTGGTTCATAGCGCAACTCCACTGGAGCGCCAGGGCGCCGTCGTATTCCAGGCCAAGCAATGCCGCAACTGTCACGCTATCGGCGGCACCGGCGGCCAGCGTGGCCCCGCGCTCGATACTGTGGCAACGCGCCTCACGGGAGACCAGCTGATCCGGCAGGTGATTCAGGGCGGCGGCAATATGCCGGCGTACGGCAAGAACTTGAGCCCTCCTGAAGTGACGGCGCTGGTGCGGTTCCTGGAAACACTGAAGCCCGCGGGCCAGCCCGCCGCGACCGACGCATCCCGGCAGCAACAGGCTCAGGAAGCAGCCCCGCAGCCGTGAGTCTATAGATGTCACCCGAGCTTCAATCCGTACTCCGGAACTGGGATATTCCGCCGTGGACGACGCTGGCGCTGCTTCTTGCAGCGGTCGTCTACGTTCGCGGATGGCTGCTCATCGGCAGGACCCGCCCGGAACAGTTTCCCGAATGGCGCCTTGCCTGCTATCTCGGTGGTTTATTCAGTATCTTTCTGGCGGTAGCTTCTCCATTCGACACACTGGATGGCCGGCTTCTGTCGGCGCACATGGTCCAGCATTTTCTGTTCATGTCGGTTGCGCCTCCACTGCTGCTATTAGGCGCGCCGCAGGTGCCGCTGCTGCGCGGCTTGCCCAGAGTTTTTGTGCGACGCGTACTCGGACCGCTCTTTCGCATCCATTGGCTGAGGCGAATCGGGCAATTCATGATCAGCCTGAAACCCGCCTGGCTGCTCATGAATGTCGCCTATATCGGCTGGCATGTTCCGGCCGCGTATGAGCTTGCGTTACGGTCGGAGAACTGGCACAACGTGGAACACGCCTGCTTCTTCTTCACCAGCGTGCTGTTCTGGTGGCCTATCCTGCGGCCATGGCCCACACGCCAGAAGCAGCTGCGCTGGGCGCTGCTCCCCTATTTGCTGGCCGCCGACATCGTGAACACCGGCCTATCGGCCTTTCTATGCTTTGCAGGACGCCCCATTTATCCCAGCTACGCCTTGCAAACGAATCCGCTGGGCTTCAGCCCGCTGAACGATCAGGCGGCGGCAGGGGCGTTTATGTGGGTTTTTGGTTCCACGGTATTCCTCATTCCCGCTTTCTGGATCACCATGCAACTGCTTTCTCCGAAAAAGAAGAACCGGAGACGGGTGCCTGTCACAGTCCACTGAGGCAATGGAATACCCGTCCTGCGGAAGCTTTCAATCTTTTGAAAAATCCCCGGAATTCTCTCCAGATGCATGGAATGAATCCGCTAATTTCTGCAAATATTCCTTTAAAATGAGTGGCTTACTGGAAATATTCGGGCGTCTGAAATATATAACGGAAACTAGGCCGAGATTTTTGGGTTTATACGAAGAAAGTTGATACAAAAAGAAAACGCTGGAGCTTTCATCCAAGTGTTCAGCCGGTAACTCGCCGGTAACTCATAGATAGATTGAGGGGCCCGGAAACAGCAGGGTGGAAGCTCGTTGATTTTACAGGCCTGGAGCGAGGGGATGGCCTTCGAGTACCTTGGTTTCTCCACACGTACAATGTTCTTATACAGTCCCGTGCATTCTGTAAAGAGTGACGGTACGGCGAAGCGGTTGTTTGCCCCATAAATCAACTCTGAATTCACCCTTCCGCCGCATCTAAAAAAACTGCAGAAACTTCATGGCTTGTTAGAAAAATTTATGCCCATACGATTTCGACTGATAGCTGCTTTCCTGTTCTCGTTAACGCTCTTGGCCTTTGCCGATCCAGCACCCTTTGATCTGGCAGGGCCAAAGATCGACGTGCGTGTGACGCGCGCGGGCAAGACTCTACCTATCGAAAAGGTGCCGAATCTTAAGGCCGGCGACCGGCTCTGGATTCACCCAGTGCTGCCGGACAACCAGTCGGTGAAATATCTGATGGTTGTGACATTTTTGCGTGGTTCGACCAATCCCCCGCCGGAGGATTGGTTCACTAAGGCAGAGACGTGGAACAAGAAAGTTCAGCAGGAAGGCATCTTTGTTACCGTTCCTGAGGGCGCGCAACAGGCAATGGTATTCCTCGCCCCTTCGACAGGCGGCGACTTCAGCGCAGTTCGGGATTCGGTACACTCACGCCCCGGAGCATTTGTGCGCTCCTCGCAGGACCTGAACCAGTTGAGTCTGGATCGGGCGCGCCTGGACACTTATATCGACGCAGTACGCGCTGTTAACGAGACCAATCCGGAAAAACTGAAAGATGTTTCTCCGCTTCTGGCGCGCAGCCTGAGTATCAAGCTGGCCCAGGATTGTCTGGATAAAGTCGTAGAGGAGCAGGCATCCTGCCTGGTGCAGAAGCAGGACCAGCTGGTGTTGGATGATGGACACACTCTTTCCGTGACCGATGCGCTGACTACAGGAGCCACAAGCGATCTGGCGATGCAGTTGAGTTACACGCAGAGAGCAGGAGCGGGTTATTTCAGTCCATATGTTGCCTCGGTGATGGATATCGCGCACATCCTGGAGACTATCCATACGGCGCAGTACCAATACATTCCGGCACTGAATACCGAACACAATGACGAAATCAGCCTGAAGCTGAATACACCGCCGTCATTCCGCAATCCAAAATCGGTAATCGTGATGGCGCTCCCGGTAATCGACAATGGGCATCCGCCGCCGCTGCGTCCCGTCGATGAAAAAGAGGTGTACTGCATCGCGAAGGACAAGCTGGTGCTGCCGGTGGAAGGCGCACCGCTCGCCTTCTCCACAGATTATGCACACGGCATGACGCTGCGCGTGAAGGATAAAGACGGCAAAGACGTCGATATTCCGGTGAAAGCCGACGCGTCACAGGGAGGCTTTGTGGTGGATGCCAAAGCTGTGACGACTAGCAACCTGCATGAAAACGTAACGGGCACACTGCATGGCTCGTGGGGATTTGAGCCTTATCAGGGACCCACATTTCACTTCCAAAACGCGCAGGCGACCAAGTGGGAACTGGCGGCAACAGACAAGAACGCTCTGGTCGTGGGCCGCGAAGATACGCTGCATCTGACCTCAGGCAACGCGACATGCGTTGAGTCCGTCACGGCAAAAACTGAGGCTGGCAAAGAAATCAAGACCACATGGAAAGTCGAGCAACCGGATCAGCTTGAGATCAAGGTTCCGATGAAGGACGAAGAACCCGGAGCCCTGACGCTGGTAGTGAAACAGGCAGGTACAAAAGAACCCGAACAGCTGGCGCTGCATAGCTTGGCGGAGGCGGGCAAGTACGATCGTTTTACTTTGAATGCCGGGGATGCGCAGGGTGTGCTGGCGGGCAATCGCCTGGATGAGGTGTCGGGTCTTGAATTGAAGGGCGTGCAATTTCATCCCGGGAAGCTGGCTAACACTTCGAACGGAGACGAGCTCACATTGAGCGCCGCAAATGAGAATGCAACGGCCCAGTTGCATGCCGGCGACAAGACCACGGCGCACGTACAGCTAAAAGACGGCCGCACGTTGGACGTCGCGGCAAGCGTGGTGACAGCACGTCCTAAGGTTCAACTTTTGAGCAAGAACATCCAGGGCCCTGACACGGCCAAGGACACGCATATCGCTTTGAGCAATGAAAATGAGGTTCCGCTCAACAGCAAGATCGTATTTTCCATCAAAACTGTAACGCCGGAGACATTCACTCCCGACGAAAAAATTGAAGTGGCAACAGCTGACGGCTCCTTTCACACGACATTGAGCGTTGCGGATGGCAGCCTGACGCTGCAGGACGCGAAGACCGCCTTGGCCACAATCGACCTGGCAAAGAGCTTTGGCCCCTCGGCCTTTGGTCCGCTCCGCTTCCGCCCTGTTGGGCCGAAAGATACAGCGGGCGACTGGCAGCCTCTGACCAATCTCGTGCGACTCCCCATCCTTGAGGAACTGCAGTGCTCACGGAACACGGCGCTCCCGTGCACGCTTACGGGAACAAACCTCTTCCTGCTCGATGCTGTCGCGTCCGATTCGAAGTTTGAACAAAGCATGCAGGTGCCGGATGGATTTGCCGGAAACGCCTTGCAGGTACCGCATCCGGTGGGTGGCTCACTCTATGTGAAGCTGCGGGATGATCCATCGACCGTGAACACCGTCGTACTGCCGCCAAGACAACTGTCGCAACAGGCTTCCGCGGCCAGGCCGGTCCCACCCGCGGCTGCTCCAGAACCTGCGCAGCCGCCACCGGATGCGACCAATCCGGGGACAACTGCGAATGTACAGCAGCCGCCCGCACAGACAACCTCTGCACCTCCAGCTGCAAATCAGCCGCACTGAGGGATTTGAACAATTAAGCGCGCCGCCGTTGAAGCGCGCGTCTATCCATCCGTAATCACAGCCATGCGGTCATCAACCGTGCAACGCCGCCCTGCAGTCGTAGTCCATCGCTGCGGTCATCGAAGTAGCGGGCGTTGAGGTCTTTCGAAGTCAGTTCCTCCATATCGCGAAAGCCCTGACTGAGCAGCTCTTCCTGCATCTCTTCCGGAGAAAAACATAACTGGAATGGCTCACCCGTCGCTTTTACGCGCGCGGCAAGATGGTCGAACGCTATCTTTTCCCGCTCACTAAGAAAGGGACGCGAGAGTGCATATTCAAAAGTCACACCGCTGCCTTGCGGCATCGACGCAATGGAGCGGATGGTCGCTCGAAAGGCGTCGAGCGTGAGATAGGGAGTGACTCCAAGCCAGGAGAAAAAGGCTGGCTGGCGAAAATTGAAGCCGGTTTGTGCGAGGCCCGCCGTCAAAGTCTGCTGCTCGAAGTCCACAGGAGCAAAGGTCAGCGCTGACGGAATGGGGATCGCGGCCTCCACTAATAAGTGCCGTTTCCATTGCTGTGTTGCCGGGTGATCAACTTCAAAGACTCGCAGCTGTTCTTCCGAATAGGGACTGCGATACGCGAAGGTATCGAGTCCCGCGCCAAGAACGACGTACTGCATCACACCACGAGCAACGGCGCTGCGGAGATGATCTTCCGCGCATCGGCTGCGTGCAACCATGAAGGCGCGCATGGCGCGGGCAAATGGACTGTTGTGCTTTTCAAGATCGGCTGTGATAGCATCTGCCGTTTGCGGACCGAGAATCCGGATGGCGATAGGATCGTCGAGCACCAGCGGCGGATGGTCGAGGATTTGATGAGCGGCGCGCCTTCTGGCCACGCCAAATGCTGTACGGCTGGGACGGCCTTCCTGCATGCAACCGAGTGTACGTGATGGGCAATGATTTAGTGCTGATGCGCGAAGAGCACGGTACTATGCCCGTACCCTTCGTCACAGGTTCTGCTGGAAATGGATTTTAGGCCCTAATCAGCCGAGACCTGCCAGCCGTTCTGCGTTTGCAGCAGGGTGGCAGTCGCAGTATTAGGAGTGGCCAAATCCGCCTGCAAGTTTGGGAAGGCCGTCTGCATCTCCTGTGTTTTGGCCCAGTCGGGAACGCCGGCAAGGTCATAGTGATAGTTCACCGTTGCAGTGTTCGCCCCGGACTGATTCGTGCTCATGGTGAAGTTATCGATCGATGTCACTTCGCGATGACCATAGCAGAAGTTTCCATAACCGGGCTGCGTCTGGTCCGGAGTCCACACGGTGCGCCCCTTATCGGAGACATCGTAGTCGTTGACCTGCTTTGAGCCGATGAGAAAACGCTTCTTTTCTTCCGCCTTGCGCGTCAGGAACCCGGCGTCAGTGAGGGCATCGAAACCCTTGGTCTGCTCATCATTCGATGCATCCGCCTGCGCCGGAAATTTGACGGGACTCAACCATAAACAGCGAGGATGAGCCGAGTAGGAATCATTGATTGCAGTTTTGAAATTCGATGTATCCGGTTCCGTCTTGCCCTTGCAACCCGATATCACAATCATCAAACCACACAGAGCAGAAGCCACTCCAAAACCTGTTCTGGAACCGAACATTTCACACCCTCCAGACTCTTGGATGCAGGTTTGGAGGGGCTGCGGTTTATTTGCTGTCAAGCGGCTTCCGTGCAAAATAGTAGAGCGAAAAGGCCAGCAGGGCAAATGCAACGATAGAGATGGATTGATGTTGCAGCAGGTTGTATATCGCGCTTCCTGCCGGGAACCAAAGACGCAGTTCGTTGCCCGTGGCAGCCTCGTAGAGCTTGAGCGCGACGCCCATCAATCCCATAACGCCGCCGGCGGCGATAAGTCCGCTGGCGTAGAGCGAGCCGGGAGAAATTTCACTGCTGGTTTCCTCTTCGCTGCCTCCGGCCTTGAGGACAGCGCGATCGACCATCCAGCGTACGATGCCTCCGCAGAACATGGCGAGCGTGGTTCCGATGGAGAGATAGGCTCCGACAGCAAAGGAGAGCGAGCGAACACCAAGAACTTCAACGGCGAGTACCATGAAGACGCCAAGGAAGACGAGTCCCCACGGAAGCTTGCGCGCGAGGATGCCATTGATGACCGTGGCCATAAGACGGCCCTGCGGTGCAGCGGCCTTTTCACTGCCGATGCCCTGCATCCATTGAACTTCGATCATGCCGGTCTGTGGATTGTAGAGGTACTTGCCGTCTGGCAGCGTCGTCGATCCGAGTGCGTTGAGCAGCATGAACTGGCTGCCTTCTACGAACTGTGTCGATTTATCGGGCTTGGTCAGCAGGAAGCGCTGGCGTGAGAAGTGCTGTTGCTGCACCTGTACGCCATCGGGCGGGGCGCTGATGTTGAAGGCGATGGGCTGCTTCATCGGCGTGAACTCTTCGAGGCCTTTGTTCATGGCGTTGAGCGTGATCCCGATCGAAAAAACGGAAACGACGACACCGACCATGACGGCAACCTGCTGCTTCCATGGAGTCGCTCCGATCAGAAAGCCTGTCTTCAAATCCTGCGACGTGTCGCCTGCGTTGGATGATGCGATGCAGACAATGCCGCCAATGCTGATGGCGAGCGCGCCGAAGGCGGGTGCGGTCCAGCCGCTGACGAGGAAGATGGCGGCGACGGCCATGAGAGTCGCGATCGTCATGCCGCTGACCGGATTCGCCGAGCTGCCGATGAGGCCGCAGATGCGGCTGCTGACCGTGACGAATAAGAATCCGAAGACCATTACCAGCAGCGCTGCAGCCAGATTCGCGAGCCATCCGGTCTGCGCACCGGGAATCGGTTTGAAGGTCAGGAAGAGAAAGATCATCAGCACAAGAAGCCCGCTGCCAAGCAGAACGATATTCATCGGGATGTCGCGTTCGGTGCGCGAATTCGATGCTCCGGCTACGTTCTTACCGATCGTCTTCATGCCGGCCCGCAGAGCGCTGATGATGGTCGGCATGGTTCGGAGCAGCGTAATCAGACCCGATGCCGCGACGCCGCCCGCGCCCATCGGCCGAATGTAGGTGCGCCAGAGATCGCTGGGCGACATCTGCGAAATGGGTACAGTGCCCGGATAGATAGGTCCGTTAAAGTGCGCGCCGAAGAAGTGAATCGCGGGCATAATGACCAGCCAGCTGATGATGCCGCCTGCGAAGAGCGTTCCAGCGATGCGCGGCCCGATAATGTAGCCGACGCCAAGGTATTCCGGCGTGGCGTCGGCGCGAACAGCGGCTCCGGGAAGCCATTTTGGCTCGTAATTAGGCGTGCCCGGCCATGCGCCAACCAGGTTTTCATTCTGAAAGAGGGTGTAGAGCGCGCCCAGTCCGAGGCCGAAGAAAACGCGACTCGCAAAAGAGCCGCCGCGCTCCCCGGCGATAAGCACGTCGGCGCAGGCTGTGCCTTCGGGGTAAGTCAGGTTGCCATGCTCTTCGACGATGAGCTGGCGTCGTAGCGGGATCATGAAGAGCACGCCGAGCCAGCCGCCAAGCAGGGCCAGTATGAAGATGCGGACGTATTCGAGGTCGAAGCCGAGAAAAATAAGCGCCGGCAGAGTGAAGATTACTCCGGCGGCGATGGACTGGCCTGCATTGCCCGTTGTTTGAACGATGTTGTTTTCGAGAATCGACGCCTTGCCCAGGGCCCGCAGTACGCTGATGGACAGAACCGAGATCGGAATCGAGGCCGCGACGGTAAGCCCCGCGCGCAGACCGACATAGACAGTGACTGCGCCAAAAAGAACGCCGAAGATACACCCGAGCAGAACGGCGCGGACGGTAAATTCCGGGCGTGATTCATTTGCCGGGACAAAGGGTTGAAAGCCTTCCGGTGCAGCCAAAATCCATACCTCCAGGAATCGACGAGTGTATCAGGATTGCCCGTGTTTCCGTAACTCTGAAGCGATGATGGCTCAGGGGGCACATGCCAATTGAAATGGAGGCGAGACGAGGATACGCTAGAGCCTATTCATCCCAGAACCGTTGCGCTCAGAAAATAGGACACCATGACCACGGCTGCACCCACACCGCCCATGAAATTTGCAGGAGAGTCAGTCTCTTCCCGTCTTGCATCCATCGATATTTTCCGTGGTCTCACGATGGCCGTGATGATCTTCGTCAACGAACTTGCGAGTGTTCACGGATTGCCATGGTGGACCTATCACGCGCCCGGCAAAGTAGATGCCATGACCTATGTGGACATGGTCTATCCATTCTTCCTCTTCATCATCGGCCTGTCGATTCCGCTCGCCATCCGGCAGAGATTGAAGAAGAACGCATCGCTGCCTGCCGTTTGGCTGCACGTTCTGGTTCGTTCCGCCAGCCTGATCGTTCTCGGGTTGATACTGGCGAATGCGGAAAAAGGCGACCCCGCTCGAATGGGCCTCAATCCCAACCTGTGGGCATTGCTTGCGCTCTTGGGCGCATCGCTCTACCTGAGTGTCTATACCGGCTCAAAACGCGGCGCAGTGGCGCACCGTGTTCTGCGAGTACTCGGGCTGGTGCTGGTTGTTGTCATGTACGCGATATATCGCCGAACCACACACGATGGCCATGTTGCGTGGATCAATGGCTCCTACCCTGAGATTCTCGGACTGATCGGATATACCTATTTCGCCGTCTCACTTCTTTACATCCCGACGCGCCGCTGGCTCTGGACTCCGCTGGCGTCGCTGGTTGCACTCCTGACCTTCAATGCGCTGTGCACGGCAAAATGGATCGCTCTGCCCCGCCATCTGCCGCTTTACTTCTGGCCTTTTGATAACGGCGCCATGGCGGCGATTATGATGGGAGGAATCGTCACCTCCGTCATTTTTCTCGGAGAGCATCGATGGAAGACAGTCGGCCAGAAAATGTCGATGGCCGTGGCCTTTGCACTGGCTTCCCTGGCAGCGGCCCGGCTGCTCACACCTTTGGGCATCTCCAAGATACGAGCCACGCCGACCTGGTCTCTCTACTGCATTGCGGCCGCTGTGCTGTCGTTCGCCGTTCTGTACTGGATCTGCGATGTAAAGAAGAAAACCGGCTGGGCCTTCTTTGTACGGCCAGCAGGCGCAAATACTCTGCTGACCTACCTGCTGCCGGACCTCTACTACTTTTTGGTGGCTCTCGCCGGTATCACGTATTTCGATACACATTTCAACTACGGGTGGCCGGGCGTAGTGCGAGCGGTGGTGTTTACAGCCTTCATTCTTGCGATTGCCGGGCTTCTGACGCGGTGCAGGATCCGCCTGCAGTTGTAAGAGCACTGCACTCATTCGATCTCTCGGAAAGGCTAGGGCCTGTGAACAGGCCCCGAATGCTTTCCTTTGCGACGAACGCTATTCTGGATCATGTCTATTCGTAAGCTCTTGGCATACGCGGCGATTTATATCCTGTGGGGCGGCTCGTTTCTGGCAATTCGCGAGGTTGTCGCCGTCGTACCGCCGTTCCTTGCCGCGGGCTTTCGTTTTTCCCTCGCGGGACTGCTTCTGGTTTTCTACAGCCTCTTACGCGGCGACAGAGTGTGTTCACGGCGGCAATGGCTTGGAGCGGCTGCGCTCGGCTTCATCATGTTCACCTGCATGTACGCGGGACTCTTCTGGGCTGAGATACGCGTGCCTTCGGGCATCGCTGCGGTTATCTCCGCGATGATCCCGGTGTGGATCTTTATCGGGGAACTTGCGATTCTGCGCACGCAGAAGGCAGCTCTGCTATCGATCGTTGGTGTGGTATTAGGATTTGCCGGGGTGGTCGTGCTTACATGGCGAGCGTCCGGCTCGCGTGCGCAGACTTCCGCGTTTACCCTGATGGTATTAATCGCAGCAACTCTCTGCTGGGCGGGTGGCACACTATGGTCGCGCAAGCTGACGCTGCCCAGGCCGCAGACGCTCAACGCCGGCTGGCAGATGGCCGTCGGAGGAGGACTGCTGCTGGTGTTGTCCGCGGCTGCTGGAGAGCTGCATCGCATGCCGCCGCTCGCCGCGCTTCTGCGCCCGAGAGTGGCAATCAGCATGGCCTACCTTGTGATTGCCGCATCGATTCTCGCATTCACCGCCTATGTGTGGCTCATTTCGCATGATCCGGCAACACGGGTGGCCAGTTATGCCTATGTGAATCCCGTGATTGCGCTCTTTGCCGGAGCCCTGCTGGCGGGAGAGCGGCTTTCCCCTCTTCAGTTTATTGGCGTTTTGCTCGTGCTGGCCGGGGTGTTTGCTACGTTGACGGGAAAGCAGACTGTTCCTTCTGAAAGAAAGGTTGCGGCTTAGGACGGTTTTGCACCGCTTCTACCGCTGGAGACGCTGAAGCACAGCGGAAGAAGCCTTCACCACGGAGAACACAGAGAATCACTGGTTCCTGTTAACGGATTGGCGCGAAGTGCGTGTCGCCGTGCGCGTAGCACTGAAGTAGCACCTGGAATTGTGCAGACATTCGCGGTATACTCTCTATCAACGGTGGGCAGCCCCTGCCGTGAGAGGTGCGTCTTCTGCAGTCAGCGTGATTCACAAGCGCTCGACGTTAGACGATCCGGTACCTCAGCATGGAGAGCGGTTGCTCGTGTGCTGCGAAGTCCGGCGGACAGCCTTTGCTGCGCTCTCTTTCCTGCTCCATGCCGTCTTTGCGGCGAATCTCTTCTGCGACTCTCTCGCGTTCCCGTCTGCGATTCCTGCTGGAAACAACTCCCTGAACAATCTGGTAGCTTATGCGCGATTTGCGGGGAAGCCCTTGGCGCAAAAGGCTTTGGCAGCGCCGATGCGGAGGCTGGCGATCCATTGTGCCGCCCATGCAGGGTATCTACGCCCCCATTTGAACACGCCGTGGCGCATGGTCTTTACCAGAATGAACTGCGGGCATTGCTGCATCTGCTGAAATATGACGGCATGAAGCCGGTGGCCGATCAGCTCGGCAGTTTGCTCGCTCGGCGGATTCTGGCGCTTCCCGATCTTCCCCCCGCAATGCTGGTGGTACCGGTGCCGCTCTTCCGCGCGAAACGGCGACAGCGCGGTTTCAACCAGGCTGAGGCGCTGGCCCGCGCTACCGTGAGGGCGCTCAGGCGGCAACAGCCTGCATGGAAATTGACGGTCGCGGTGGGCCTTTTGGAAAGGCGCCGCGCCACGGAAAGTCAGGCGGGGCTTACCCCGCATCAGCGTCGCGCGAATCTGCGCGGCGCTTTTTTTGCGCCTTCGTCGGAAAAGGTGAAGGGCGCGGATGTGCTGCTGATTGACGATATTTACACCACGGGAGCCACGGCACGGGCATGCGCACAGACGCTGCGCCGCGCCGGAGCAAACCGTGTGCGCGTAGCCACGGTAGCGCGGGCACAGCGGCTGGACATGATCCAGCCATCGGCATTGCCTGCCGCCGAGGCTCCCATGCACGAGGACGTGGCGTTCTGGGATGCGGGTTTTGTTCCTGCGGCTCGCGGCGTGTAATCGCCAAAAGCTGCTCATACAGGTCTTGATAGGTTGATCGGGTCTGGGGGAGAGATGTCCTTAGGAAGAGCCATGATTCACGCACGCAAACTGAAGCACATCGCGCAGCCGCGCGAAGAAATGCGGCCGCACTCCAGCAGCACAATGCAGTCGCCGGTGCTGGTGCTGAACGCCTCGTATGAGCCGATCAACATTTGCGGAGCGCGACGCGCGCTGGTGCTTGTGTTGAAAGGCGTCGCCAAAACCGAAGAAGAACAGGGCGCGATGCTGCATGCAGCACGGGTTCGCATGCCGATGCCATCCGTCATTCGGCTGCTGGAATACCGGCGCATCCCGCACCAGACGCGAGCCTTGTCGCGCAAGAACATCCTGCTGCGCGATCGGAACAGCTGCCAATATTGCGGCGTCGTGCTGCCTGCGGGCGAGCTGACGCTCGATCACGTCATTCCGCGTTCGCGCGGCGGCTTATCGACCTGGGAAAACCTTGTAGCCTGCTGCCACTCTTGCAATCGCCGCAAAGGAAACCAGCTACTGCATGAGCTGCAGGAGATGAAGCTGCTGCGCGAGCCTCGCCCCTTTACGCTGCACACCAGCCGCCACATCATGCGGATGATTGGGCACAGCGACCAGAAGTGGAGGAAATATCTCTACTACTAGACGGTCTTATAGAGATCAGGCGGTCGTCATTCTGACGACCGCCTGATCTCTTCCTCTGACGCAATGACTACTGAGGTTTGGCCGGAGCCTGTTGTTGCGGCTGTTGCTGTTGCGGCGGCTGCTGACTGCCGGTGCCGGAGCCAATTTCCTGACCATCGAAGGTGATCTTTACCGACGTGCCGAAGCGCTTGTACTTGGCA
Source organism: Alloacidobacterium sp. (assembly GCA_035482895.1). GTDB lineage: Bacteria > Acidobacteriota > Terriglobia > Terriglobales > Acidobacteriaceae > Alloacidobacterium. The sequence continues at coordinate 16,257 of DATHQH010000196.1, forward strand.
TACTTCAGCGTCTCGCGCATATGCACATCCTGGCTCAGGTAACCATTGCCACCCATGAAGTGCAGCACGCCTTCTCCACGTGTATAGACCGGAAACCAATACTTGCCGTCTACCTGCTCGCGATAGGTTGTAAAGGGCGGCGATAAATCTTCGTGGCCTTTGCGCGTGTCATCGGGCACATTCTTTCCATTCGTCACAACAATCTGAAGGTCTTTCTGATCGACCCAGATACGCCCCTGAAAGTAGCGCTTGTTTTTCTCCATGACTTTAGGCTTTACGTCAAAGACATAGGTATCCACGTCATCGACTTTCTGTTTGCCAACATAGGTCAGGTCATATTGGCCGACATCTTCCTTCGTAAGCACAAAGGGCAGACGCTGTTCGATGTCCTGAAAATCGGCGGGGCTCATGGAAACGCGTTGTAGCGAATTTTCCGGAGCAAAAACGACTTTTTCATATCGCCTGCCGGTTGGATCGAATGTGATGTCGGTCACCTGATAGTACTGCCCATCCACCTTGCCGTCATCGTCGATCGTCTCCACCTTCACGCTGCGCTCATAGGTGTAATTTCCCATCGCTGTGCGGAATTCCGATTCCTTGGCGGTAAAGTTGTCGATGATCTGCTGTGCCGGGACAGTCGGCGCAGCAGTATCGAGCGTGCCGAAGCCCTGATCGAGCGGCATCGCCGTATAGGATACCTGCGCGTACATGGCTTGCGCGGTGAGAGCCGCTCCAGCGACGAAACCGATTGCTAGAAACCCCGAAGAAAAAATTCGACAGGTGCGTTGTCTTATGGAATTCACAGAAGTACGCTCCGTGTAGCGGAATCGCCGCCACTAATAAGGATAGACGCGCCGTCCGGTCTGAAAGGTGCGTCAGCCTAGCGGTTCCGCTAAATTTTCGCTCACATAATCATACGTCCGCGGCGTACACTTACGTTATCTCTCCTGATAATGAATGAGTTCTACCGAGTACCGGTCCTGGCGCTCCTCAGTTTGCTGCTTGTTGCTTTCGCCCTGCTCTACCTGCAGACGCGAACAACCAAGAGGCTGCTCTGGCTAGTCGGCTGGAGTATGGTTGTGCTTCATCTCGCCAGCGAAGTTGCCGGAATACGTTCGCCTGGCCTGGCTCTTGCGCTCTCCCGCGCAGGTCTGGTGCTGGCTCCCCTGATGTTTCTTGGATCGATGTCGCCGCTCGGATTCAAGCGCTGGCCGCGTATCTTATACGCTTACGCGTTTGCAGTGCCGTTATTTCTGTTCACGGTGCTCATCTCGCTTTACCCGCCTCCGTACCAGCCACCGCGTAGTCTGTTGATGCTGTGCACGATTGCCGCAGTTTACGTGGCGATTTCGTGGAATGCGCGAAAAAATCTGCTGCCGGTGTGGTTCACAATCCCCTTCGCAGTGGTGGCAAGCTGCGCCGGCTTGTGGCTCACCTACAAGGGCGAATATTCCTTCGTAGAATTTTTAGCCCAAAGCTGCGTGAACTTTATGACGGCGATTTTCTTCGCGGTGTCCTATCGCCGCTTCAGTCCCGGCGTCATCTTTACTTCCGTGGGCTTTTTCCTGTGGAGCACTCCCGTCATTCTCGATTTCATTTTTCCGGGACCAGGACCGACGATGTTGATGATTGCGCGCGGCGTAAATCTCATCAAAGTGCTGACGGCAGTCGGCATGATTCTGATCGTGCTCGAAGATGAGGTGGCGCAGAACAAGGTGGCCAAGGAACGGGATCACCGTGCGCGTACAGAGCTGGAACAGTATTCCCAGATCGATCTTTCGATTCTCTCCGGGGTGAATGAAGAGGCGGCATATCAGCATGCATGCGAAGTGATGACGCGTGTGAGCCGCTTCAGCCAGGCACTCCTTTTTCTGCGCAGCGCGGAAGGCAGCATCTATGTGGCAGCGCATGCGGGCATGGATCGTGCACTCGTCTCTGCTCTGGAGGCCCTCGGCCAGCGTCTTACTTCGGAACAGATTGAGCAATTCCGAAATAGCGGAAGTGTCGCCGTTGAGATGGGAAGCACGCTGCAGGTTGATCTACGACCTCTGTTCGAACATGACGATGCGCTGGAGCATCTGCAGTACTTCAAAAATCATGTCATTCCGCTAACCACACAATCAGGAGTCGTCGACGGCCACCTCTTACTCAGTGGATTGAAGCAGCCCGGTGAGCCGCTGCAGGCCGATGACCTGCTTCCGCTTGAACTGCTGGTTGCGCGTCTTACAGCAATGCGTGAGCACAACGCGCTGATGCAGCGGGTAGCCCGAACGGAAAAGCTTGCCGGTCTTGGACAGCTCGCGGCCGGTGTTGCGCATGAGCTTAATAATCCTCTGACCGTCGTGCTGGGCTACTCGCAGATTCTGGAAGAAACTTTGGAAGATCATCCAGCCCGGGAGAATATGTCCCTCGTTCGCCGCGAGGCGCAGCGCATGAGGCAAATCATTGAAAGTATGCTCCGTTTCTGGAAGCCTTCGCCGGTCGAGCAGGTTCTGGTATCTGTAACCGAAATTCTGCATGATATCTGCCGATTGCAGCGCGCGGAATTCAGTCATCGTCAAGTTGAACTGCTTCTTCATCTGCCCGATGATCTGCCGCTGGTTCACGGGAATAGGACTCAGCTGCAACAGGTCTTTCTGCATATCCTGAATAATTCTCTTGAAGCATTTGATGCCGACGCGAATGGGCAGCAGAAGGCCGTCCGGGTGGATGCAAGTCCACATGCAAGTGGAGTGAGAGTATCGATCTCCGACAATGGACCCGGCTTTGCCGATCCCAACCGGGCCTTCGACCCTTTCTTTACGACCAAATCATTGAGAACAGGCACCGGCATGGGGCTCAGTGTTTGCTATGCGCTTGTTCGCGACCATGGAGGCGAGATCACAGCGCATAACCTGCACCCGCACGGCGCTGCGCTGGTGATCGAACTGCCGCTTGGAGGGCGAACTCCCCGTCTGGAATGGAATGGGAGCGGCATCAACCATTGATGCGTTCCAGCTACTATAAGTAGATTGCTCCTGAGAATACTTGCCTCCAGGATGCTGAACACTCCTATGCCCCGATTTCGTTTGCTCGTTTCGCTTTATCTCTCCAGTCTCTGCCTCTGCGTCTTTGCGCAGACAAAGCGTCCCATGACCTTCGAAGACATGATGAAGATGCGCCGCCTGGACGATATAGCCGTCTCCCCCGATGGCCGCTGGGTGCTGTTTGGCGTGACGGATGTGAACCTCGAGAAGAACACGCGCACTTCGCATCTTTGGATTGTGCCCACGGCTGGCGGCGATGAAAAGCCGTTAACGGATTCGCTCGCGGGCGAGAGCCGCGGGCGCTTTTCACCAGACGGCAAGCAGATTCTCTTTCAAAGCACACGCGATGGCGGACAACAGATATGGCTTGCTCCATTCGACACAACCGCAGGCACAATGGGCGATGCGCACAAACTGACGAGCATCAGCACCGAGGCTGACGGGGCAATCTGGTCTCCGGACGGGCAAAATATTCTGTTCGTCTCCTCCGTGTATCCGGATTGCAAAGACGACGCCTGCAACAAGCAGCGCGATGAGGAGCGTGCACAGTCGAAAGTAAAGGCGCAGGTCTTCACGCATCTGCTGTACCGCCACTGGAATGCCTTCACCGGCGATAAGCGCAGTCACCTGTTTCTAGTTTCCGCAAATGGTGGAACGCCACGCGACCTGACTCCCGGCGATGAGCACGATGTGCCGCCGTTCTCACTCGGCGGACCCGACGGCTATGCATTTTCGCCCGACGGAAAAGAAATTGCCTTCGAGGAAAATCTCGATCCAGTTCCGGCGATCAGCACCAACTTCGATATCTTCACGCTGCGTCTCGATGATCCGAATGCGAAGCCGGTGAAGATTTCGACCAGCCTCGGCGGTGACCACTCGCCTGCCTATTCGCCGGACGGGAAGTATATTGCTTGGCGCTCGCAGGCGCGGGCTGGGTATGAGAGCGATCGGTTTCGGTTGATGCTCTATGACCGCAGTACGAATCAAGCGAAGGAATTGCTGCCGAATTTTGATCGCTGGGTGGATGAGTTTGTCTGGGCACCCAACTCAAAAAGAATTTATTTCGTTTCTGGCGACGTCGGGAGAGCCCCAATCTTTTGCGTCAAACCAGACTCAAGCAGACTGATTCAGCTGACATGGGATGGAGATTTCAGCTCTCTTATACCTGCGGCCGACGGTAGTAGTCTGATTGCTGCAAAGAACACTGTGGCCTCGCCTGCGGAGGTTGTGTCGTTCAACGTGTGGGACATTGACCGTACAGGGATGGCACAAGGTTATTCAAAGTTACCCTCTGGAAGACCTGACCTTTTGCTGGCCCGTCTCGACTTGAATGAAACCGATCTTACGCATCTGAATAAAGACCTCCTGGCACAACTCGACTTACGAAACTTGGAAACTTTCTGGTTTCCCACTATAGGCAAAGTACAGGCACAGGGCTTCCTCATCAAACCGCCAGCCTTCGACCCCAGCAAGAAATACCCCGTCAAGTTCCTCATTCACGGCGGCCCTCAGGGCGCATGGGGCGATAGCTGGAGTTATCGCTGGAACGCCGAGTTGCTTGCCGCGAACGGTTATGTCGTCGTGATGATCAACCCGCGCGGATCAACGGGCTATGGTAAGGCTTTCGTCGATGGCGTAAATGGCGACTGGGGCGGCAAACCCTTCATCGACCTGATGCGCGGGCTCGATTACGCGGAGCAGCACTACAGCTTCATCGACAAGATGCGCGAGTGCGCGCTGGGCGCAAGCTACGGCGGCTACATGGCCGACTGGATTCTTGGCCACA
>DATHQH010000197.1:0-4429 GCA_035482895.1 Alloacidobacterium sp.
TGCGCAATGCATTTCCGCCGGGCGCGAAGGTGATCGATCTGGAAGGCAAGACTGTTTTCCCGGGAATGGTTGGCATGCACGAGCACCTGTACTATGCGACGCCACTTGAGCCGAAAGATGGTGTGGTCTTTTTTGGCGAAGCGCCCGACTCTGCGCCGCGGCTGTATCTCGCTGCCGGTGTGACCACGGCCCGCACCGCAGGCAGCGTGGAACCATACACGGATATTCAGCTCAAGAAGTCGATTGATGCCGGATTGCTTCCGGGACCGAAGCTTCACCTCACGTCTCCCTATCTGGAAGGCGCGCCAACGCTCGGTCCTCAACTTTATGAGCTGAAAGACGCAGCCGATGCAGGCCGTCTCGTCGATTACTGGGCGGCGGAAGGCGCGACGTCGTTCAAGGCGTATATGCACATCACTCCCGAAGAGCTGAAGGCAGCGGTCGATCATGCGCATGCAAAGGGTCTGAAGATTACCGGTCACCTCTGCTCCATTGGTTTTACGGAGGCCGCTGCGCTCGGCATCGACAATCTGGAGCATGGGCTCGTCGTTGACACGGAGTTCTATTCCGCAAAGAAGCCCGGCGTATGCCCGGGCCAGCGCGGCCCCATGATGGAGATGGCAAAGACCTTGGATATCGAAGGCGCGCCGGTGCAGCAGATGATTCAGGATCTGGTGGCGCGCCACGTCGCGGTTACTTCGACGCTGGCGATTTTTGAAAGCTTCTCCGGCAAGCGCGCTCCGCTGGAATTTGAGATGGAGCAGAAGCCGTCCATGTCCAGTGAATCGTGGGCAAACGTACTGGAGAAGAGAGCGGCACTCGCGGACCACGCGGAGCAGTCTCCGTGGGGTGCGCTGTTGAAAAAAGAGATGCAGTTCGAGCGCGATTTTGTGAAAGCTGGAGGTACGCTGATGGCAGGCTGCGATCCAACCGGCTTTGGCGGCATCATCGCCGGCTTTGGCGATCAGCGGGAGCTGGAGCTTCTGGTGGAGGCTGGTTTCACGCCGGTTGAAGCGATTCACATTGCGACAGAAAACGGCGCAAAGTGGCTGGGAGAAGAGAGCAGCGTGGGCACCATTGCTGTCGGCAAGGCCGCGGACGTGGTTGTCATCAACGGCAATCCGGCAGAAAAAATCGCTGACGTGGAAAAAGTCGACACGGTTTTTAAGGATGGGGTTGGTTACGACCCTGTGGCGCTCCTTCACTCCGTGCAAGGGCTGGCCGGAATCCGTTAGCATGGAATTGGACCATGGCACGCAATCTTTACATCCTGGCCGCAACACTGCTGCTGTTTGCCCTTGTTTCATGCGGCATGATATTTGTCGGCAACGCGCAGCCGGGTTTGCCCGGCAATGGGTCGTTATGGAAGACGACCGCGCTTTTTCTGACACTTGGAGGACTTATGGTTGCGCTTTTCGCAGTCATGACGGCCATGTTTGAGCAGGTGGACCGCCGCGCGGAAGAGCGGCGTCATCAGGATCGCCTCCGGAAGCCCCGCCGCTGAAGGGAGCAAAAAAGTTACAATGGAATGAGGGCCTATCTGCCCTTAGAGAGCAAGCAAAGCATGTATGAAGTAACTGTAGAGCGCGGGTTTTCCTCCGGGCATTTTCTGCGCAATTACAAGGGCAAGTGCGAAAACCCGCACGGCCATAATTACAAGGTGCGCATTACCCTGCGCGGCGAAGCGCTGGACCACGCGGGCCTTCTGCTCGACTTCAAAGATTTGAAGCACGTTATGCGCCCCGTCATCGACCGGATTGATCACCAGATGCTGAACGAACTCGAGCCATTTACCGAGATCAATCCTTCGGCCGAAAATCTTGCGCGCTATTTCTACGATGAGACGAACAAGCAGCTCAGCGAGATGACTGGCGGCCGTGTCCACGTAAAAGACTGTACGATTTACGAAACGGACACCACCACGGCGACGTACTACGAGTAGCCAGCCGTGTATCTGATCGAAATTTACAAATCAGTCCAGGGGGAATCGAGCTTCGCCGGCCGCCCCTGCATCTTCGTGCGTCTTGCCGGGTGCAATCTGCGCTGTTCGTGGTGCGATTCGGAATACACCTTCAAGGGCGGCTATAAGCTGTCGGAAGATGAGGTCGTCGCCGAAATCGAAAAGCTGGCCCCGGTCAGGCTGGTCGAATTCACCGGCGGCGAACCGCTGCTGCAGGAGCGCGAACTGATTCCGCTCATGCAGCGGTTATTGGGTGCGGGCTATGAGCTGATGATCGAGACCAGCGGCGAGCGCCCGCTCGATCATGTACCCGCAGCGGTCCACAAGATTGTGGATGTGAAATGCCCCGGCTCAAACGAGGGCGGCAGTTTCCGCATGAGCAATCTTGAGTTTTTGACGAAGGGCGATGAGGTCAAGTTCGTCATCACGAATCGCAGCGATTATGAATTTGCCCGAGACTTCATCCGTCAGCACGCGCTCGAGGTTCGCACTGGCAGCGTGTTGCTTTCACCCGCGTTCACCAAGACGCCGTCGATCGCGCGTAGCACGGAGAATTGCATGCTCGATCCGCGGGAGCTGGTGGAGTGGATGCTGGCGGACGGTCTCGACGCAAGGCTGAGCCTGCAAATTCACAAGTACATCTGGGAGCCGCAGAAGAAGGGCGTGTAGAGGCAGCGAGTCAGCGCTTCGCAAGCAAGTCAGCGTGTGAGCTAAAACCAGACTGCGTGCATCTTTTCTAAGAAACTTGAGGCCATGGGATGACCGGATGCTGATCCGAGGATGGAGTCAATGGGTTTCTCGTTGACTTGCTTGCGCCTGAGGCGCGCTGACCTGCTCTGCCCTCACTGCGGTTGCGTCTGCAGATACTTATCGAACGGAATCTCAAAATAAAACAACTCTTTGCCATCCGCATTCTTGACCTGGCGAAAGACTAGTTTCGCGCCGTGCAGCGGAGCCGACCCTAGCCCCTGTATGTCGTAAAAGAGAAATCCAGCGCGGGTCGTGTGCGGTTCCACAACAATTGCGGCATATTCGAATTCGGAAAAATCCTGCTCAACCTTGCCATTCGGGTTTTTGGGTTTGGTATGGATGTGGATGGGGCCGACGGGAATATTCGATCCTGTTTTATCGCGGAGTGAGATGCGCCGCTCCACATCGATCGGCTCGGCAGCGGGAATTCGATCGCCATGTGCGCTGATGAAGTTAATACGCGCGTCGTTGAGGGAAATAGGCCTGTCGCCGCTATTGGTAATGATGATGCGGATGGGAAGAAACTGGTGATCGAGATAGTCCACGCGGAACATCTTCACCTTGTCTTCCGTGTTGTACGGTTCGGCGGCAATGGCTACATGTTCCTCTTGATGAATATCGACGGCCGGATAGGTTGCCGCGTCCTTCGCTGGCGGCGCACCATGCTCAAAAGCCCATGACAGTCCTACAAAACATACGGCAAGCAACGCCAGGGTAAGAAAAGATCGAAAGCGCATCATCCTGAGGACGATTATCATCAACCGTTAAGACCTCAGTAAAGTGAGATTCGTAAGCGGATGCTGCTTTTCTACAGCCTGGCCCTCGTTCTTGTGCTCATTGTGGGCGCGCCATACTGGCTCTTCCGCATGGCAACCAGCGGAAAATATCGGGAAGGGCTGGGCGAACGGCTGGGATTTGTCCCCAAACGCCTATTGTCGCCTTCCAGAAACGAGCCGGTCATTTGGATCCATGCGGTTTCTGTGGGTGAACTGCTGGCTGCCGCCCGCATGGTCGAAGACCTGCGCAAACGTGTGCCCGGCTGGCGCATCGTCGTCTCCACCACCACGCGCACAGGACAAGCTCTAGCGCGGCAGCGTTTTGAGGCAGAGAATGTCTTCTATTTCCCGCTGGATTTTGCATTCGCAGTGCGAGCCTATCTTCGGGCGCTCAAACCGCGCCTGCTAGTCCTGATGGAAACGGAGTTCTGGCCGCGTCTGTTGGTGGAATGCCACAGTGCTCAGATTCCAGTCGCAGTCGTAAACGCGCGCATTTCAGACCGCTCCTGGCCACGTTATCTTCGACTGCGTCTTCTATGGAAGCACCTGCTCGGCAGCCTTGCGCTTGTCCTCGCGCAGAGCGAGACCGATGTAGAGCGTCTGCAGGCGATTGGTGCTACGAATGTCCGCTACGGTGGCAATCTCAAGTACGACATTCGTGCAGCCGAACCGGCAGCGGTGACGTTGACACTCAAAGAGCAGATCGTATTGGGAACGAAAGTGCTGGTCTGCGGAAGCACACTGGAAGGCGAGGAAGAGCTGCTGCTGAGCGCGGCCCCGACCGATGCGTTGATGGTCCTCGCTCCGCGCCATCCGGAGCGTTTTGACACCGTTGCGAGGCTGCTTGAGCGAAGCGGCAGGAAATGGGTACGGCGGTCGCAGTGGATGGATGCTCCCACTACTCTTGCAAGCGGTACGGTATTTCTGCTCGATTCGATCGGCG
>DATHQH010000198.1:0-11448 GCA_035482895.1 Alloacidobacterium sp.
CTTCGACTGCACGCAATTGTCAGATCACTCGCTGACTGCAGGCACATCATCAAGCTTCAGGCTCCCTCATTCCCGCTGGAATGGTCTGCCGGAAGACGAATTGATGAATTGCGGATATGACGTGCTCACGCGGACGGCAGACGCAGGCGTTGATACATTCATCAAGAAATACAAGAGCATGTTTGTCTTTTTCCAGGGGCACCCAGAGTACGAATCCAATACCCTGCTACTCGAATACCGCAGAGATGTCGGGCGTTTTCTCAGGAGAGAAACGAATAGATATCCTCTGCTGCCGTATGCCTATTTCGACCGCGATACAGTCATTGCGTTGACAACGCTGGGGCAAGAAGCCATGATCAGCCCACATGAGGAGTTGTTGGCGGAAGTCTCCAGAATATTGGAAAAGGCAAGTATCGAAAATACCTGGCACTCGACAGCAGCGTGCATGTACAGGAATTGGCTGCAATATATATGCGTGCAAAAGAAGCTGCAGTTGCAGGACACCAGAGCTGCCGTCGAAGCGCGTGAAGTGGATAGTTTTGTTTTGGCTCCAGTTGCTGCCGAAGCTGTTCCCGCTTCAGCAGTTTTCGCCACAGGGCATCAGGGATCAAGCCCGATCTCTACTCCAGCGCGCGGCGTGCTGACTATCCTATAAGTTCGTGAGCAAGGAGTTCCTTCTTATGGCTTCGGCCCTTTCAATACCTCAAGATATAAAAGTGACTTCATTGGCTGCGAAGCTTTTGATCAATAATCAATGGGTTGCGAGCGAGTCGGGTGAGACCTTCGGGACGGTCAATCCCTCCACAGGTGAGGAAATCTGCCAGGTTGCCGCAGCCAATGCCGCCGATGTGGATAGGGCCGTCCAGGCAGCGCGAAAAGCCTTCGAGGGATCGTGGCGAAAAATGAACGCGTCGGAGCGCGGACAACTGTTGCACCGCCTCGCCGACCTGATTGAAAAACACACCGAAGAACTTGCTCGACTCGAGTCTCTGGACAATGGTAAGCCCGTCTCCGTGGCAAGGCGAGTAGATGTCTCGAAAGCCATTGCCTGTTATCGGTATTTCGCAGGATGGACGGACAAGATTCAGGGGAAGACGATACCCATTGACGGCGACTTCTTCTGCTACACGCGGCATGAGCCTGTCGGAGTTGTCGGGCAAATCATTCCCTGGAACTATCCCATGCTGATGCAGGCTTGGAAGCTTGCCCCGGCGTTAGCTACCGGAAATACGGTTGTGATGAAGCCTGCCGAGCAGACACCGCTCACCGCTCTTCGCATTGGAGAGTTGATCGTGGAAGCAGGCTTTCCGGACGGTGTCGTCAACCTGCTGCCTGGGTTTGGTCCTACAGCCGGCGCGGCCATTGCTCGCCATATGGACGTGGACAAGGTGGCATTTACCGGCTCCAGTGAGATTGGGCGTTTGATTCTGGAAGCAGCCGCTAAGTCCAATCTAAAGCGGGTCACTCTGGAATTGGGTGGAAAAAGTCCTAATATCATATTCGCGGACACGGATTTAGACGAAGCGGTGGAAGGTGCGCACCTGGGACTTTTTTCCAATCAAGGTCAAATCTGCTGCGCGGGATCGAGAGTGTTTGTCGAAGAAAAGATTTATGACCAGTTCGTAGAAAAGAGCGTGGAGCGCGCGCACAAACGGGTCGTCGGAGATCCGTTCGATGCAAGGACGGAGCAGGGTCCGCAAGTCGATCAGGCGCAGTTTGACCGGGTGATGGGCTACATCGAATCCGGACAAAACGAGGGTGCGACACTTGCCTGCGGCGGCAGGCGTGTCGGAGATCGCGGTTACTTCATCGAGCCTACTGTCTTCGCCGACGTTCAGGACGACATGAAAATTGCCAGGGAAGAAATTTTCGGACCCGTAATGAGCGTGATTCCGTTTAAGAATCTCGAAGAGGTGATCACGCGGGCTAATCAAACGAACTATGGGTTGGCAGCAGGCGTCTGGACTCGCGATATAAAAAAGGCTCACGCGATCGCGAACAGCGTGCGTGCCGGAACGGTATGGGTAAATTGTTACAACATCCTGGACACAAGAGCCCCGTTCGGTGGATTCAAGCAGTCGGGGTCTGGACGTGAGCTGGGTGAGTATGGACTGCAGCAATATACCGAAGTGAAGACAGTCATCGTAAGACTCTGAGGGACTTAGAAAAGGCTCTAACAACCTTAGCGTGGTTATTGATGAATTTAGCTCGAAAAGAATTAGTCAGCCCAGCAGTTAGATCAACATTCATAATCGCAGATGGAAGACATTCGCTTGCTGATGTCAGTCGGGCAACGGGCTCTGGCCCCGCGCTGCTCATGAGGTTATACGAGGATATTGAGCGCACATTCGTCCGATACAAGACTGCTATCAAATCCGTTAAATATTAACGCTAGGAGTGATCTGTGACATTAGCCTCTTTAGACAGAACGAACGAAATTAGATATCGAATTGAAACTCGTGAAGCCCGCATTGGCATTATCGGGATGGGTTATGTGGGCCTGCCGCTCGCTCTACTATTTAGCGAAGAACGCTTTACAGTTACCGGCTTTGACATCGATCCTCGCAAAGTGGACACGCTGAATGGGGGTGGATCATACATCGCGCGTATCCCCAGCACGGAAATCCAATTGGCCCAGAAAAACGGTTTCAGCGCGGCTGTGAATTACAGCCAGATTGCCCAGATGGACATTGTTATCATCTGTGTGCCGACTCCTCTAAATGAGAATCATGAGCCTGATCTTAGTTACGTCACTCGCACCACAGCGAGCATCGCGCCGCACCTGCGAGAAGGGCAGCTCATCATTTTGGAGAGCACAACATATCCGGGTACCACAGAAGAAGTAGTTATCCCACTATTGGAGCAGGGAAACCCTGCCGGCCTCCGGGTGGCGCGGAATAGTGCGAGCCGGGGGATTTACGTCGCGTTCTCTCCCGAAAGGGAAGATCCGGGTAACGATTCGGTCGCTCGCCGAGATATTCCCAAGGTTGTAGGTGGATGCGGACCGGTGGCCCTTGATATAGCATCCGCCCTGTACTCAACTATTTTCAACCGCACTGTCTCCGTCTCTTCACCCGCGGTAGCGGAGATGACCAAACTATTGGAGAACATATACAGATGTGTCAACATTGCCTTGGTCAACGAGCTGAAACAGCTTTGTATGCGCATGGACATTGACATATTTGAAGTGATCGATGCCGCCAAGACTAAGCCTTTTGGCTTCCAGGCATTCTACCCAGGACCCGGTCTCGGCGGACACTGTATCCCTATTGATCCGTTCTACCTCTCCTGGAAGGCCAAACAGTTCGACTTCCACACACGCTTCATCGAGCTTGCCGGGCAGGTCAACTTAGGTATGCCCTACTTCGTGGTTGAGAACATTATCGAAGCAATGAGCCAGCGCGGCAAAGCGCTGGGCCGTTCACGAGTTCTGGTACTTGGGCTGGCCTACAAACCCGACATCGACGACCTCCGCGAGTCACCCTCGCTGACCATTATCGAACTGTTGCAAAAGCGAGGAGCCCATGTCGAATACAACGATCCCTTCTTTCCCTCGGTCGGCCACGGGCGCAAGTATGCGCTTAATATGACCAGCACGCCACTAGATAAAATCCCTGAATTTGACTGCGTGGTGATCGTCACCGACCACTCGCAGTATGACTATTCCAGAATCGTCAACGAGGCTAAGTTGGTAGTGGATACGCGCAACGCGACTAAAGGGATCGAAGCCGCGAATATCGTGAGGTGCTAAAGGGTTGTGATCGAGCTAAAGCAAACATCGTAAGCTCGGAAGCAGATCGACACACTCTGAGAGTCCGTTCATGGTGGTGTTTAAACATTAGCGCCGCTTGACAAGATTCAACAACGCGGACTGGCGGCATAGTGGGTTTTGCATACGTCCCTGCACTAGTCTGCAAAGAAATACTTGAAACTCATTCAGTCGCCTTCCCCCTGGAGGGGTACGCGCAGCACTTCTTTGAGAAGAGCTGCAAGCGTACCCCTCCATTTTCGTTTCAGGAGAAGTGCTTCATGGAATTGTTACAGTGATTTGATTCGACGGACTGCTCGCCATGCCCGAAGCATCGACGCTTTCTACCTCATAGCTATAGGTCTTACCGCTCTGGACTGTACTATCCACATATGCTGTCTGCGTATCCAGCGAGGAATTCAGCAGTTGGAATGCAGAACCCCCCGTCGACCGATAGACGTCGTATCCAGCTACCGGAACTGGAGAACTGCTCGGCGCATCCCAAGTTAGATCAACCTCATGTTGTTCGGCTGCACCCGTGCCACTAAGGCTCACCGTAGCGGTGGCATTCGTGGACGAATTGCTGGTGATGGTGAGCTTGCCGGAGACAGTGCCCGTAGCTGCAGGCTTGAACTGCACCGTAAGGCTCAACGTCTGTTTGGGGCTAAGCGTGACAGGGAAGCTGGATCCGGAAACTGTAAAGCCAGTGCCGCTGATAGCGGCAGAGCTGATCGTCACCGGGCCCGTGCCGCTTGAGGTAAGCGTGACAGACAGTGTGGACGAACTACCTACCGTCACATTACCGAAGCTCAGGCTCGACGAACTGACCGTCAACTGCGGGGTGGTAGCAATGCCCGTACCACTAAGGCTTACCGTAGCTGTGGCGTTGGTGGATGAGTTGCTGGTGATGGTGAGCTTGCCGGAGACAGCGCCCGTAGCTGCAGGCTTGAACTGCACCGTGAGGCTCAACGTCTGTTTGGGGCTAAGCGTGACAGGGAAGCTGGATCCGGAAACGGTAAAGCCAGTGCCGCTGATGGCGGCAGAGCTGATCGTTACCGGAGCTGTTCCACTAGATGTAAGCGTGACAGACTGTGTTGAGGAAGTGCCCACCGTTACATTGCCGAAGCTCAAGCTGGCCAGGCTGACCGTTAAGGTCGGAGTCGTTGCAGCTGTGCCGGTGCCGCTGAGACTGACCGCAGCAGTCGCGTTGGTGGATGAGTTGCTGGTGATGGTGAGCTTGCCGGAGACAGCAGCGGCACTCGCGGGTTTGAACTGCACCGTGAGGCTCAGCGTCTGCTTGGGGCTAAGGGTGACAGGAAAACTGGCTCCCGAGACCGTAAAGCCTGCACCAGTGATGGTGGCAGAACTGATCGTCACCGCAGCAGTTCCTGTAGAAGTTAAGGTGACAGATTTAGTCGACGAAGTACCCACCGTCACGTTGCCGAAGCTCAGACTGGTCGTACTGACGGTTAAGGTCGGAGTCTTTGCCGCTGCCGCCCCGGTGCCGCTGAGATTGACCACGGTAGTGCCTTCCAACGATGAGTCGGAATAAATCGCGAGAGTGCCGGTAGCTGTGCCAGTCTTTTTCGGTGCGAAGTGGACCTGGAGCGTAACCGCCTGCTTGGGGTTCAGAGTAACAGGGAACCGGACACCGGAGAGAGAGAAGCCTGCGCCTCGAATGACGGTCGCCTTGGTGATGCTTACCGGAGCCGTCCCCGAAGAAGTTAAGGTGACAGATTTTGTCGATGAAGAACCCATCGTCACGCTGCCGAAGCTGAGGCTCGTTGCGCCGGTCGTTAATTGTGGGCTTGTTGCCGATATCCCGATGCCGCTGAGACTGACCGCAGGCGTGGCTTTAGCAGATGCATTGCTGGCGATCGTAAGCTGGCCGGAGACCGCGCCCGTACTTGCAGGCTTGAACTGCACGGTGAGGGTGATCGCTTTTTGGGGACTCAAAGTGACAGGAAATTTTCCGCCGGAGACACTGAAGCCAGCACCAGTTATCGATGCGGAGTTGATCGTCACTGCGGCCGTGCCACTCGAGGTAAGGGTGATGAGCTGAGTGGTTGCGGAACCGACGATCACATTATTAAAGCTCAAACTGGCTGGGTTGATCGTCAATGCCGAAGTGCTCGCAGCCGAAGTGCTTGCAGCTGCGCCTGCGGCGCTAAGGGCGACCGTGGCGATGGGACTGGTGGACGAGTTGCTGTTAATGGTCAGGTTGCCGGAGACTTCGCCGGTGGCCAGGGGCTTGAACTGCACAATGAGCGTAGTCGCCTGTTTTGGGGTCAAAGTCACGGGGAAGCTGACTCCGGAAACGCTAAAGCCGGCACCAGTTATCGATGCAGAGTTGATCGTTACCGGCGCCGTACCGCTCGAAGTCAGGGTGACAGACTCTGTGGACGAACTACCAACAGCGACATTACCGAAGCTTGGACTCGCCGCGCTGACGGTCAACTGTGGGGTAGCCGTAGCAGTTGCAGCATCCGTTCCTGCGCCACTGACGGATCCCTGTGCGACCGGGTTCCCTGCAGAGTCCAACGCGATGAATGTTCCGGAATAAGTTGTGGCGCTCCCAGGCTTAAATCCAATCCCGAAGGCATAGCTCCCGCCGGGAGCGATGGTGACAGGAAGACTATTCGGATCGCTGACGTAGAAGGTCTGGCTGGTTACGTTCAGAGAAGAAATATTGACCGGTGCCGCGCTTTGATTGACAAGCGAGATCTTGCTATTGGCCGTTTGCCCAACGGGCACATCTCCAAAATTAATGGTTGCCGGCGAGGCGAGCAACGCCCCTGCCGCCGACGATCCGTTTACCTCGTACCCACAACCGGAGATGCCGACCGTTAGACAGCAGAGCAGCAGAATAAGAGCGCTCCACCAGTGAGGGGTCTTTAAACGCGGCACGCGAGTGTGGACGCGGAATAGGTTCGATTGCGGGTGGTCGCAACATGCGAGAGCACCGACGGGCTTACCTTCGGAACTCCGGGGGGACGGAATAAAAATATGCACCACGAACTTCACCTCTGCAAACTTGCATGCTTTTCAGAGGCAGATAAAGAGGAGCGAAACACGATGTGAGATTAGGATCCCGCAGTCCAATTAAATTCAGATGAATGTCTGGCTGCAGTAGGCCTATTAATTGATCAAAAACCGAGGTACGACTTCTCAATCGTGGAACTCTTGGATGTCTAACCCAGACCAAATTAAGAATGAAGTTGCTCTGCAGCTCAACGGGACAGCAACGAGGATAAGCGCGCACGACTGTGTGTCACGCTCTTGTGCACCAACCGAATTTTCCTGCCATCAGGAGTAGTAGGTAGATTATGTCATGGAACGGATAACATGCGTCTACAACAATTTATTGGTTAGTGTGGTTTTTATAGCAAAACATTCATCGCATTTCAAGCCATCATCTAGGTAACTTCGACAACTTCTTCAACGCTCTGTGAAAAACTGGGAACAGCTAAAGCCCTTCGCGAATCGACCGCAGCGCCGGATACAACCGTCGATAGACCTTATATCCATCGGCATACGTTTGCTGCACTGCTGGATCGGGGGCAATCTGCTCAGCCACGCGAATCGCTGTTGCGCATGCCGCATCGGTATCAGCCCATGCACCTGCACCGACACCAGCGAGCAAAGCAGCGCCGAAGGCCGCGCCCTCTTCGGCGACAAGAATGTCGGACGGAAATCCGTATATGCTCGCCTGAATCGATCGCCACAATGGTCCGCGTGCCCCGCCGCCGCCCAATCGAACACTCTTGATCGGAATACCCAGTTCGGCAAAAAGCGTGAACGTGTCTTTTAACGAATAAGCCACGCCCTCCAAAATTGCGCGTACCAGGTGCGCGCGTGTGTGCGACGCGGTGATGCCATAAAATGCCGCCGTTGCTTGCGAATCAAGATACGGTGTGCGCTCGCCCAGAAGATACGGCGCCCACAACAGCCCATCGCTGCCTGCCGGAACCCGTCCCGCCTCAGCCGTAAGCGAGTCATAACTCGCCTCCGGCGCGACCACATCTCGGAGCCAGCGCAGTGACAGACCTGCTGCTTGTGTCACTCCCATCACATGCCAGCGTCCGGGAACAGCATGGCAAAACGTATGGAGCCGTCCGAGAGAGTCTTTGGTGGGGACTGCGGTCGCTGCGAATACGACACCCGATGTCCCAATCGTCGCCGAAACCGAACCAGGCTGCAGAATGCCCATCCCTACTGCGCCTGCGCCCTGATCGCCCGCTCCTGCAACCACCGGAGTACCGGAAACCAGCCCGGTTACCTCGGCAGCTTCCGCCGAAATCTTCGCGCAAACTTCCGGCGACTCGAAGAGCTGTGGCAGCCACGCCTCATCGATACCCGCAATGCGTGCCACCTCAGATGACCAGCGCCGATGCGTCACATCCAGCAGCAACGTGCCGGAAGCTTCTTGTACATCCATGGCATAAGTGCCCGTCAGCCGTAAGCGAACATAATCTTTTGGGCACAGAACATGCGCGATGCGCGCAAATACCTCGGGTTCGTGGTCGCGCACCCACAGGAGTTTCGTCAGGGTAAAGTTCGGGAGTGCAGGATTGCACGTCAGTTCGATGAGATGTTCCCGTCCAATCCGCTCATGCAGCCAATCGCACTGCGCATCCGTGCGCTGGTCGCACCAGATGAGCGAGGGCCGCAGCACTTTGCCGTCCCTGTCCAACAGGACGGCGCCATGCATCTGTCCGGTCAGCCCAACCGCGCCAATTGCTGAAGCCGCGTCCCCGCGCGAGGTCAGCACTTCAGCGCCTGTGGCAAGGGTTTCACGGATCGCCGTCCGCGCCGCTCGCCACCAATCTTCCGGGTCCTGCTCCGCCCATCCCGGGCAAGGGCTGCGAAAGGGTGCATGCTCACTTGCCGCCGATGCTACTACGAGGCCATTCTCGTCAATCAGGACAGCGCGGGTGCCGCCCGTGCCCACATCCAATCCAAGAAAATTCACCGAAAAATCCTTCAATAAATCGAATTACTAGATTGGATTAATGTATCAGTTGGAAGTGTGAATTCCACTCAAATCCAGCTTTCCTACCTCACAAATTCGATGTTGCCACCGATGGAGGTCAAAACAGCAGCGTAGCTATTTTGCAAACTGTGACTTATATAGTTACGAATCATGCTTCATGTCTGCATATGGAACAGTATGGGCGCTATTCTGCCCGCAATGCTGACAGCGGATTCACACTCGCGGCTTTTCGCGCTGGAACAGCGCTGGCGATCAAAGCGACAACCGCCACCCCGACTACGGCCCAGGCATAATTTGCTGCATCATAAGGCTTTACGCCATAAAGCGCCGATGTCAGCGCCCTTGCTACGAGAAGCGCTAGCGGTACACCGATTGCGACACCAATTGCAGTCATTATCAAGCTGCCCCGCAGCACCATCCACACGACTTGTCCGCGCTGTGCACCCACAGCCATGCGAACGCCAATCTCAACGGTGCGATTGTTCACGCGATACGCCAGTGTTCCGTAAAGGCCGGTTGCGACGAGGACCACGGCTAGCAATCCGAAAAATCCAGCCAGCCGCGCAAAGAGCAATTGCTGTGAGATGGTCTGTTCATACTGCGCCCGTTGGGTCATCGGCTGCATCAGCGGAAGGTTTGGATCAATCTGCTGCACCACCTTGCGTGCCGCAGGCAGAATCGCCATCGGATCACCATGGACGCGCATCTCGACGTGCATTTCACCGATAGTCTTTTGCTGAGTATAGGCAGTCCACATCATCGGGATGGGATCTTCTTCGATGCTCCTGTATTTGTGATTCTTTACGACGCCAATGATCACCGCTTGGTCCTTGGGATCGTCCCAGCCTAGGTGATGTCCAAGCGGGCTTTCATTCGGTAAAAAGCGTTGTGCAAACAGTTCGTTGATGATGACCACCTTGGGTGATGTCGCAGTATCAGAATCTGCAAAATCGCGACCGGCCATCATGGGCACGCCGAGTGTGTGGAAGAAGGCGGGCCCGACAACGTTACTCCGCACCATTCTGTTTTCGCCATCGGAATTGGGCGCTTTTTCCCCATCGATTTTGCCCACATAGTTGTTGCTTGACCATCCCGAGCCGATCCGCTCGTCCATCGTAGTTACCGACTCGACTCCCGGCAGAGCTCGCAGTTTTTCCGTAAGGTTCTGGTAAAACGCTACGCCCTCGTTAAATGAATGCACGTTCTGAGGATTCACGCCGAAGACAACTAGTCCTTCCGTGCGCATGCCCAGCGGTACGTTCTCAAGATTGCGCAATGTGCGGACAAGCAGTCCTCCACCAACCAGCAGGACCAGGCACAGCGCCATCTGCAGTGTCACGATGATCCTGCCAGCGCGTGTTTTGCTTGCATCCGCACTGGCAGTCGCAGAAGAAGTTCTCAGCACCAGTCCCGGACCGCCCGATAGCGCGGAGCGCAACGGCGCCAGTCCAAAAACAAGCGCTGCGCTCAGCAGGATGCACAGAGTAAACAGCAGCACTGTCCGGTCCGGTGCCAGACTCGACTCAATCTGCGACCAGGCCGCAAGCGACCGCGTTGCCCCAATGGCAAAGAGCCATGCCAGTCCGCTGCCCAGCGTCACCAGCAGCAGGCTTTCGGTGAGCAGTTGCCGAAAGAGTTCCTTGCGGCCTGCTCCAAGTGCGAGGCGAAGCGAGAATTCCCGCTGCCTTGTCGTATTGCGTGCCATCAGCAGCATCACGACATTGCTCAGAGCAATCAGCAAGACGAGTCCCACCATCGCCATCAGCATCTTGAGAGGCTTGCCGTAATTTTCGTCATAGCCAGGAAAGTTCTTGGCGTCCTGAAAACTCAATTCCGGCCTTTTTTCTCCAGGCTCAGGGTTTCCGATGCCGATATACGCCGCGGTTTGAAAAACCGGTTGCAGCTGAGCAACTGACTGTGCCTTCGTAACGCCGGGAGCCAGCCGGCCCAACATTCGCAGACACCACCAGTTGGGCCGCTCCAGATAGGTCTTGCCATCTTCGGCAGGTGCGCTCCATGCATTCAGTTCAGTGCGGCTTTGCAGGGGAATCCAGAAGTCTGTGGAAGCGCCTGCCTCTACACCTTCAAAGCCTTCACCGGCAATTCCAACAATAGTAAGGGGAATGCCCTTCACATATAGAGATTTCCCCAGCACATCCGGATTGCGTGAGAACCGCTGTGTCCAGTAGTTGTAGCTGATCACGGCAACGGGAGCGTGCCGCGCTTCATCCTGTGCTGTAAAACCGCGTCCGCGCGCCAGCGTCACGCCTAACCCGGAGAAGAAATTACCGCTGACCATGTCGCCTTCGGCTTCCTCTGGCTCCGGACCGAG
Organism: Alloacidobacterium sp.; assembly: GCA_035482895.1. Lineage (GTDB taxonomy): Bacteria > Acidobacteriota > Terriglobia > Terriglobales > Acidobacteriaceae > Alloacidobacterium. Next base: position 11,074 of record DATHQH010000198.1, read on the forward strand.
ACGCACGGCGACTTTACTGCCCCCTGAGCTGATCGGCACATAAGCCATCACCTCCGCCAATGCACCATGCTGCTGTCGCAGCATGTCATAAACCGGATAAGAAAAAGAAGTATCCCAGTCGCCTGTATTGTTCCCATGGTGAGGCGCGCCGGAGGTGTTCAGATACACCACGCGGTCCGGATCGGCGACCGGCAGCGACTTCAGCAGAACAGCATTCATCACACTGAAGACAGCCGTATTCGCGCCAATCCCCAGCGCGAGCGTCAACACACAGACCAGCGTGAATCCCGGCGTCTTGCGAAACTGCCGAACTGCGTAGCGCAGGTCGTTCAGAAATGTGTGCATCTACCCCTCTCAGAAATCGGAATAAGTGGC
>DATHQH010000199.1:0-2299 GCA_035482895.1 Alloacidobacterium sp.
CCGGGGAATCCAGGCTGTTTTCCAACATGTCAAAGGCGTCAAGAGTGCCACTTCCGGGTACTCCGGCGGTTCGTCGGCCACGGCTGAATGCGAAGTCGTCAGCACGGGACACACCGGGCACGCCGAATTCGTACAGATTACCTACGACCCGGCGCACGTTTCCTACGGACAGCTTCTCAAAGTGTTTTTCTCTGTCGCCCACGACCCGACGCAGCTGAATCGTCAAGGGCCAGACACCGGCAGCCAATACCGGTCGGTGATCTTCTACCGCAATGATGAGCAAAAACACATCGCGGAGGCATACATCGCCCAACTGGATCAGGCCAGGTCTTTTCCTCGCCCGATTGTGACGCAGGTCGTTCCGCGGAAGGCCTTCTACGCTGCCGAGGGCTGTTATCAAAATTACGCCACGCTCCATCCGGACAACCCGTACATCGCCTTCAACGATGCACTCAAGATGAAACATCTTCGGCGGCAATTTCCCGAACTTTATAAGAGATAAGGGAGAAGAAATGCCGCGAAGAATAGACGATGCGAAGAGGACGAGCTGGTGCTGAGCTACTTGTTCGCTTTTATTGGCGTACCGGTGCGGTCCGAGAACGAAAACATCTGAAAACCTCAGCATCGTGTGAATTTGGAGTCAGGTGCTTGCGCTCCGTGCTAAGGCGATTTCAGCATTTCGTTCATCAGATACTGATCAAGCGGCGCTATGTTCCGATCAGGAGTCACGGTCGTCTGACCATACGCTTGCCAACAGGCGCAGAGCATGACAAGAATTCCGATCCTTTCCCATGACTTCGTCTTGAGTATCTTTCTGGTTCTTGATTCTCTCCCTGAAATCGCTACACCGCGCCGCGAAACGATTCTTAGATGACTCTGGCTGTCTACCGAAGCGAAGATCGAGCAGGATTGATCGCGTTTAGCACTTCAATTCCAACCACCATTCGTGCCCACCTTGCCGCTCGCTTTTCCCCCGGCACTACCACCTTGAACGGCCCTTCCTTCTGATCGAGTGGTTTACCGTTCAGAGTGTCAGCCAGAATGATTGTGTTCCCGTTCATCGCGGGGTCTAGCTCAGCGAGCGAGTAGACGACGCTGTATCCGTCTGCTGCCCGCGCGAGCACGTAGGTAGCAAGCGCCTTCCCGCGCAGTTTTTCCCCCAGCGGTGCTCCGGCCTTACTCAAGAGATCGGACAGTCTGACACCCTCGTAGTGCTCCGCCTCTCCGCTGTGAGGGTTGTGAACATCAATGGCAAGGCGCGGCATCTTCGCGAGATCGGCTCTCGTCAGCTCCAACTTCTCAACTTCTCCAGTGATTTGCAGTGTTGCGGACTCTTGAGCGCTGCAGTAGAAAGCGAGAAAGACGAGGCAAAGCGTGACTGAGATTCGATGTCTGAGATTTCGCATGAAGGGATTTTATCCTGCAATCCGAATGGAGTGTTGGAGACGAACGGCCGACCAATTGAGACGCTGCCCGGTGCCCTCGCCACAACCGTTGCAGACTCCGATTTCTCAGAATTGCGCATCCACCCTTAAGACTGCTCTTACGGTTTCACAGTGTGGAGTGCCAGTTGGGACCGAACCGTTTGTTGATTTGATCATGGCCGAAAAATATTGGAATGGATCCGTGTTCATGGAGATAGGTGTTGTGCGGTCTTACAGCATTCAGTGTATCGAGAAACACAGAATACTCGCTATCGAATACGGGCTGCGGCCGTGAGGTATGGCTGCTGGCTGTGTTTCTTTGCTAAGCCTTGTTATGCCCGGCGCGCGACCTCGAAAATCAAACCCGACCAGAACCCCATTGGGTTGATCGGTGACGCTCAATTCTTGGCAAAAATCTCCGTAATGCTACTTGGCAAACAAGTTGCTGACCCGAAAACGTTGAAGTTTTTGCTGGTTCCGCTGGGAGGATGTGATGCCTACATCTGCGCCTTAGAGAGGGCACTTTCCGCTGCATGCAAGAGTCGTGCCAGTCAGCGAACGGTTTGAGAATTAAAGATTGATTGTGGCGGCGCGGATTTTAGCGGAGGACCGGCGATCATGCCGCGTCCTCATAAGGACATGGCGTCATTCAGCCGCCACATATGGTGCCGCCCAATTCTAGGCGTGTGTGCGATCCCCTTGCTTAACCTGACGCAATGGCTCTCGGGACATGGCTCTACCAGGCGGCGCGAGGATAAGCGGAATCACGATAGACACCAGCATGATCGCAGCAATCACGTGGAGAGCAGTATGATAGCTGCCGCTGGCTTGCCTCATATGCGCGATGAGCAGTGGGCCAAATGCGCTGGCAAAGC
>DATHQH010000200.1:0-47281 GCA_035482895.1 Alloacidobacterium sp.
CGGTATGACGGATGAACAGCTGCGCGATGAGGTGCTCACCATTTTTCTTGCCGGATATGAGACTGTCGCCAATGCCCTCGCCTGGACATGGCTGCTGCTGGCGCAGAATCCGGATGCGGAGGCGAAGCTGCATGTCGAAATAGATACAGTGCTCGGTAGACGTTTGCCTACGCTGGACGATATTCCCCAGCTTCGCTATGCGGAGATGGTGCTGGCGGAGTCGATGCGCCTCTACCCTCCGGCATGGGCGATGGGGCGGCAGGCAACGTGCGATGTGGAGATTGGTCCTTACAAGCTGCCTGCGGGCACCTATGTTTTTTTCAGCCAGTACATCATTCAGCGCAATGCGGATTTCTTTCCCGAGCCGCTAAAGTTTGATCCGGAGCGTTTTACGACAGAGCGCAAGGCCGGGCGTCCGCGCTTCTCATACTTCCCTTTTGGTGGCGGGAGTCGCCAGTGCATCGGTGAATCCTTTGCATGGATGGAGGCGATTCTGAGCCTAGTGACGCTGGCGCAGCGCTGGCGGCTGAAGTTGATTCCCGACCAGAAGATTGATGTACAGCCGAAGATTACGCTTCGGCCCAAGTACGGGATTCACATGGTGCCGGAGATGCGTTGATCCCATGTCTCAGAAGCGAGACATGGGGCACCCAGGCATTGCCCACTTTAAGCGATGGCAGGCCTGGCTGTCGCAGCTGATCTATGCGTCCGGACGATTGCTCCACCGATCACCAGCGCAAACGAATCGGCGAAGTACCACGTCAGCCTCCACACAAATGCGTCATCCCCGCTCCTGCTCACCATTACCAGGACAGCAGTAACGGCCATTGCGCCGAAGATGAGGCCCAGCATCATCGTGGCCACCATTTCTCTTCCTTTGGCCCCCAGCGCGACAACGCAGCCCACGAACAGGAACACGAGGATGTGTCCGATATCAATTCCAGTCGACGCTAAGAATCTATAAGTGCTGAAATGATGTTCGAAGATCTGGTAGCGGTCAATTACCGCAAATATCGCGGGCTCGACGAATCGAGCAGCCAATCTTCGTAGAAGAAATCCTCCGGCTATGGCAGAGGTGGTTGACCATGGAGCAGTGCGGTAGGCAGTCCCGGCGAGATGCACGATAGTCTTCGCCGTCTGTCGCCAATACCATCTTCGGGCAAAAGTCGCTCCATGTTCCGAGGTGATGTGGGTGTATTCCTCCAGCAGATCCCCTTCGATCGTTTCTGCTTCTTCATCCGAGGAGAATAGATTGACGAGCCTGACAGCAATGCGTGGCGGTTGAACGATTTGTGGTTGGGACGTCATGAGTAGCTCCGAACAAGGTCGAGGCCTTCGGTCATGCTGTGGAGTGCACGTTGTGTGCGGTTCACAGCCGACACTCCTTTAGCTGTGGCACGGAAGAAGCGTTTCGAACGTCCGCCCCGTTCCGGTGTGGGATCTCCGCAGTGGGACTTGACGAACCCTTTTGTCTCCAGTCGGTTCAGGGTGGCATAGACTGCACCGATTGACACCTCACGATGCGTGCGGAATTCGATCTCCTGCCGCACGGTGACTCCATAGGCCCGATCTTCCAGCCGCAGAAGAGCCAGCACAATGATGTGTTCGAACTCGCCGAGATAATCGCGACCGGACATTATCTATACAATATAGAATAAATCTCTGCCAGTCGGATACCCGAAATTGGTATACCGCCCACCGACTTGCTAGTGACCGCTCCGAGCCGATACCCTCATCTTGTGGGTTTCCAGGATTTTCTCGGCAACGAATCGACAGTGCATCATCTGCGCGAAAGCATCGCGCAGGGCAGGCTGCCGCATGCGCTGATCTTTGCCGGACCGCGCGGCTCGGGCAAATACACGCTGGCGCTGATGCTGGCGCAGGCGGTCAATTGCCTCAACCCGCAGGAATCAGACGGGTTGCCGGATTTTTGCGGCGTCTGCCGCAATTGCACGCGCATTGCCCAGGCCATGCCGCTTGAGACGCGCGTGGAGGAGGCCGTCACAGCGCGAGAAGACCTGCGCGAGGTCGACAAGAAGGAAACGCGTGTTCTGATTCAGACGCATCCCGACGTGCTGGTGATACCGCCCGATCCGCCCCAATTGCTCATCAAGCTGGGGCAGGTGCGCACCGTCATCCGCGAAATCTATCGTATGCCAGCCGAGGCAAAGCGCGCCATTTACATCTTCACCAGCGCTGCGTTTATGAAGGAAGCTGCCAATTCGCTGTTGAAGATTCTGGAGGAGCCACCTGCTCACGCGAGCATTTTTCTTCTGGCGGAAAACACGGGCGAGCTGTTGCCGACAATCCGCTCGCGCGCCGGTATTGTGCGGTTGGGCGCGTTGCCCTTCGATCAGCTGGAACAACTGATTGTTCAACGCCGCACGGATTTACGACCGGCACAACGTTCGCTTGTGGCACGGCTGGCGCAAGGCGCGGTCGGCGCGGCACTCGGTTTCGATCTCGAGCTCTATCTTGCGCAACGCCAGGATGCGCTCATCCTGCTGCGAAATGCAACGCGTGAAGCGGACCACTCAACGCTCTTCCGCATGACGGAGACCTATCGCGCAGGCGCTGAGGGGCAGGAGAAAACACAGGGACTGTTGCGCGCTCTGATCAGCCTTTTGGAGGATATTCTTCTCATCCAGAGTGGACAGCCGACGCTGATTCGTAACATCGATCTCTTGGCGGAGCTTACGGAAACAGCTTCCACCGTACCGTTTGAATGGATCGAGAACACGGCGCGCAGCATACAGCAGGTGCAATCCGGCATGCGCCGCAATCTTCTGCGGTCACTGGCTTTGGATGCTTTCGCGGCAGATATTACTGTCAGCTAACATTGGAACAACTCTCTGTGTATGTCTCCTATATGATTGCTTTTGATCAAGATGTGATGAAAAGCGGCGTCTACCGCGCAAAAGCTATTTCTAATTCGCCCTTTCTGGGCTAAGATACAACTAATACACACAAATGTATTTCGGCAGTCGGATCGGTGGGCATGCGCTTTTAGTGTGCTGTCATGCTGAGTAACCCTAAGAACGCCGAGCGGCATCCCATCTCTTCAGCATTGCTTTTTTAAATTTATGGCGAACCCGTCTCCAATCTCCATGCCTGACGCACGCCCAGCGCGTTCCGTCGATTCTGGTGCAGAAGCCAAGAGTGCTGCCTCTGAGAATCAGGTGGCTGAAGATATGTCTTCCTCTCAGACAGCCAGCGTCATCGCATCCGGTCCACGGAAGCTGGTCCGCCCTACGCTGCCTGCGCGCGCTTTAGGCAGTAAATATTTCTCGCGCCGAAAGGACTCGTCTATTCTTGCGCATCATGAGATGAAGTCTGCGTATAACGGACCCGAAAGCTCTCATGCCGAGGAATTCTATTTTCAGAAGCAGATGCAGACGCAGACGTTAATGGTCTTCATTCTGGAGGATGGCGAGCGCATTGAGGGATATATCGAGTGGTATGATCGCGACGCGATCAAGGTGAAAAACCACACCCGTACGCTCATCTATAAATCCAGCATCAAGTATTTATACAAGGCCAGCGAGAATTATCAGCACGGATGAAAATCCGTGCTCTGATCCTTATTCCGTTTTCGCCGCTTTCAGCAAACGGTCTCGCATGGCGATGCCAATTCCCTCGGCTACGGGCAGCGGACATACAATAACGTTCGCGCCAGCGCTATCCAGATAGCGCAACCCTGCGAAAAGCCGCTGCGCCAGCTCTTCGACGTTGTTCCACTTGCCCCAGCGATAGACGATGGCCTGGTTCGTGTCCACTTCACGCTCAAACAAATCCGCAAGCATCAGTCCCAGCATCGTGCCATTCGATCGCGCCTGGTGCACGGCATCGCGAAATGCGGCAATTTGCGTCTCGCCGCCGCCGTCGATCAGGATGAGCTTTGCCTTTGGCGCATAGTGCCGCAATCCCACACCAGGAGAAGGCAGCGATTCCGGAGATTTTGCCCGCGTACCGACGGATTCACGAAACATCACGGCGTCAACCCCCGCAGCTCGAATCTGTTCAAGCGAGATGACTCCCGGACGGTAGATAATGCATGGCTCTTCGCAAGCATCGACGACTGTCGATTCAAGGCCATGTGTGGTCTCTCCCGAGTCGAGGATCGCGTCGATGCGTCCGTCGAGATCCTCGGCAACATGCTGCGCGGTGGTAGGGCTGGTACGGCCAAAGCGATTCGCACTCGGAGCCGCAACAGGAACACCTGCTTCGCGAATCAGCGCGTGTGCGACAGGATGCTGCGGCATGCGCACGCCAATGCGTGGGCGTCCTGCCGTAACGGCATCAGGCACTGCATCGCTCTTCGGCAGCAGCAGCGTCAGAGGACCGGGCCAGAATGCGTCCATCAGCTTCGTCGCGTTAGCCGGAAGGCTTGCCGTCACGCGACGCAGCATCTCCGTGTCCGAAATATGGACAATCAGCGGGTCCCAGGATGGGCGCTCTTTCGCGGCGAAAATTTTTGCAATAGCGGCGGCATCGAGCGCGTTTGCGCCGAGCCCGTATACGGTCTCCGTAGGAAGCGCGACTGTGCCGCCGTTACGCAAAATCGCAGCCGCCCGCTTCAGGGAGGCACGCGAATCTTCAGCGGCAAGGTCGTTCGCGTCAACGAAGAGCCGTAGTGTGTGCATTCTGTTATTTTCGCAAATCACAGCCTGTTGCGAATGGCACATCGCTTATACTGCATTGCATGAGCGTTGTTGAGACCGAGGTAAAGTTCCGCGTTACGGACGGCCCGGTTCTCGAGCGAAAACTCGCCGCGCTTGGTTTTCGCCAGATCACTCCACGTACATTTGAGAAGAACGTTCTTTTCGATACGCCGGATCGTGCGCTACGCGCGGAGCAATCGATTCTGCGCATTCGCAAATACGGAGAGCGCTGGGTCGTGACACACAAATCTATTCCCCAGGACAACGATCCGGCCGGCCGCCATAAGCGGCGCATCGAAACCGAAACCGAAGTCGAGGATGGCGAGGCGATGTCCGTCATCTTTGGCCAGCTCGGCTACAAGGCTGCTTTCACTTATGAGAAGTGGCGTACCGAATACGCCGATGCGACGGGCCATTGCGTCGTCGATGAAACGCCGATCGGACTTTTTGCAGAGCTTGAGGGTCCGGCTGAGTGGATCGACGCCACCAGCCAGCGGCTTGGGCTGGATCCTGCTGAATTGTTCACGTTGAGCTATGGCCGTCTCTTCGACGAGTGGCGCGCCAGCACCGGCAGCACGGCAAACGACCTGACCTTCGCTGCCATTCCGCGACAGGACTGAACGAGCCAGATACCTCTCGTTCATTTCCACTCAAGCCTTCACAATTTTTGCCGATAACCCTCTCAAACGGCGGATCACCGCTACCCTGAGAGGTCTTGAATGAATCTTCTGCAATTCCGTAAATCTGCCTTCGCCGCTGGTTTTCAGCACACTGGGTTGCTGTTCTTCGTTGCATGCCTGTTTTTTGCTCTACCGGGCCGCGCCGATGAACGCCGTGTAGAGAAGCGCGTTCCTCCTGTGTATCCAGAGATCGCCAAGCGAATGCGCATTGCAGGCGTTGTGCATGTTGAAGCGACGGTAGCTCCAGACGGCAGCGTGACCATGGTGAAAGCCACGGCCGGCAACAAAATGCTTAGCCCGGCCGCGGAAGATGCGGTGAGGCGCTGGAAGTTCGTGCCCGGCGACAATCAGTCGACGGTCGGCGTCGACATCAACTTTGAAATGAATTAAATCCAGCCGCAGCCGCTACCCCAAGGAAACGATCATGTCATTCACGCAGTCACGCCTGACCAACAAACTTCGTCTCAGCACCGGCATACTGGTGCTGAGCATTCTGCTTGGTTCCTTCGCCGCTTACCTTAAAATGCGTCAGGCCAGCCAGCTTTCCGAGAGCGTCGCCAGCGAGCAGATTCCGGCGCTTACAGCGGTTCGCGACCTGCGTATTGCCCTGCTTGATTCGTCCAACGCGCTGAAATCATACATGCTCTTTGGCGTTGATGCGGGCATGGCTGTCCGTTACCGCGACGCATTGGAGAAGAGCAAAGGCGAGGCAGATCAGGCCGCCGCGCAGATTCAAGCCCGGCGGCAGGTCATCGACGCCATGGCGGGAGCTGCGCAGGTTGATTCCATGCTGAATGAGTACCATGCTTTTGAGCAGGGTCAGGCACGCGTTGCAGCCCTGGCCATTGGTCAGGGCAGCGACGCCACCAGCAAGGCTTACGACCTTCTACAGGGCGAAGTTGCCGACCACGAAGCCGCATGCAAAAAGGCTGCGTCTGCAGTTGTGAACTCCACCATGAACGCTACGAATCATGACCTGAGCGAAACGGTGCGCGTTATTCGTCTGGAGGCCATTTATCTCTGGCTCGCGATTGCCTTCGGCGGCGTCATTGGCTCGCTTCTTGCTGAATTGACCATACGCCGCGTGGTGCGTTCAGTCGTCCTCGTCGCCGGTCGCGCACAACAGATCGCCGAAGGCGATCTCACCGGCGAGGCCCTGCATATGGATTCGAATGACGAGGTAGGCAGCCTGGCCGGCTCCATCAACCGGATGCAGGACAACCTGCGCGAGATGATTGGCACGATGATGGAAATTTCGAACATCGTCAACGGAGACGCCGAAAAGCTGGCACACTCCTCCGCCGAGTCTTTTCGCCGCTTGAAGGAGCAGAGCCTGCAGACACAGCAGGCTGCCACCGCCATGCAGGAGATGTCGATCAGCATCTCCGAGGTCTCACGCCACGCGCAGAATGCCGCTGAAAATGCAAAAGAAGCATCGAAGACCGCGCGCACGGGAGGCTCAACTGTGGAGCATATGCTGGTCAGCATGCAGTCGATTGCAGACTCGGTACGAAATACGGCCTCGACTGTGCAGCGGCTTGGCAAGGAATCCGAGCAGATCATTCGCATCGTCAACGTCATTGAAGAAATCGCGCAGAAGACCAACCTGCTCGCACTCAATGCGGCGATTGAAGCCGCTCGTGCGGGTGAGCAGGGCCGAGGCTTTGCAGTCGTTGCGGGTGAGGTCCGCCGCCTTGCCGAGAGCACGCGCAATGCTACCAGCGAGATCGCGCAGATGATCCAGGGCATTCAGGTGCACACGCGCTCCGCAGTCGATGCCATGGAAACAGGCACTGCAACCGTCAATGAAGGTGTAGAGACTACGACGCGTGCCGGAGAAGCGCTCCAGCGTATCATCCACATGGCCGACCAGGTGGACAACATGATTGCGCAAATTGCCGCCGCATCGATGCAACAATCCGAGGCTGCGCGCCAATCGAGCGCCAACGTCGACATCATCAACCGCCTCGGTGAAGAAAATGCCGCTTCGATCCCCGAGAGCAATGCCATCGTTAACTCTGTACAATCAGGAGCCAAACGCCTGCAAGAGCACATCGCCAACTTCAAACTGGAAGAGGGACAGGTCGCAACTCGAAAGAACTACGCGACGCATGGGCTCTCCATCCATCATGCACCCGCTTACGGCGATTAATCTTCACTTTCGCGCGCAAGAAGAAAGGCAGAGCTGGTTGGCTCTGCCCTTTCTTTTTTCCACCATGTTTCAGGGAGTCCCACCTCCCTGATTCGCAGCGGGAAGACAAGAGGGACCATTGCCTAGTCAATCGGCTTTTGATTCCACCACTCATCCAGCGTCTCGCTTCGAGCATTTGTACGTGTCATGCGAATGTCATAACCGTGTCATCTCTTTGTTGCCTCTTTTCACCGAAAATCCAGACATAGCTTCCATTCCACAGATAGGATCCTTCCGTAATCCCGTTCGGAGGCAGCCCAAATGCGTAGATCACTTCGACCTTTTCTGTTATTGAGTCTTTTTGCATGCGCCCTTATGACTGCAAGCGCCGCACCCGATGACGCACCATCGCAAGTCACGCAATTGCTGCACGCTAAAGACCAGGCGCTGCTCGATGCCATCGCTCCGGGCCAGGTACAGGTGTGGGATGAAGTACTCGCCGACAATGCCGTCTACGTTGACGAGAACGGCGTCATCATGGATCGCGCCGCGTTCCTGAAACAGCTCACTCCACTGTCGGCTGGAGCATCGGGCACGCTCGTCATCGCTGCCTATCAGGCTGCTCTTCACGGCGACGTCGCAACTGTGATTCACACCGACGATGAAACCGAGAATTATCACGGGCAGGTACTGAAGGCCCGTTACCTTACGACTGAAACCTGGCAGAAGTCAGGCGATGACTGGAAACTGCTGCTAATCCATACCTATGCCATGTTGCAGGACCCACCCGCGCAGAAGCTCAGCCCGAAGGAGCTGGATGACTATGCAGGCCGATATACGGCGGGCGATCTTGTCTACGTGTTGCACCGCGATGGCGACCGCCTCATCGGCCAACGAGAAGGCGGATCACCCGTTGAATGGAATGCTGAGTTGCGCGACGTCTTCTTCAATGCGGGACAGCCGCGCATACGCAGGATCTTTCAGCGCGATGCGAAGGGAAATGTCATTGGCTTCGTCGATCGCCGCGAAAGCTGGGACGTGGTCTGGAAGAAGCAGAATCGAGATTAAAACTCTCTTCAGTCCAGAGCAGAAACACCGGGCCGGTGATCCTCGCTATAGTTAATGTGCTCCGACCGGCTGGTAATTGGAATTTGTCGTCGTGACCTGCAGCTTTTTGGCTGTCGCATTCAGGACACTTTGTTGTACGTAGTTGGTGCCATCCGGCAGGCTGGCAAACTGAACTGCCAAAGTGACTGTGTCCTTCGGGTCATCCATGTAGGTGTTCACGTTCAGCGAACTGATCTTTTTGGCCGCGGTGTCGAAAGAGATTGTCATTTGGTCGCCGGGCTGCGCGTAGTCTTTGAATACAAGCCCCGCTACTCCCGAACCTGCTGTTGCATTCAACGAGACTTTGCCGGATTGATAGGCTTGCTGCATGCGTTGCGGGTCGGGCGGCACATACATGGCAAGCAGGGTCTTCACCTGTCCCATGTAATCCTTCATCTCTTCCTTTTTTTTGGCGATGACTCTCTGCTTCAATCTACCGCCGCTGGGTGGTGGAGGCGGCGATCCCATCGGGGTCTTCTGCACCTTTCCGTCAGGACCGTATTGGCACATGGAGAGAGTGGGAGGTTTCGCATCACCGTTCAGCGTCAGCTGAGTGGTTTCCGTCCATTGATACTGATGCAGTTTTTGCTGGTTCTCGGCAGCCGATTGCTTCAACGCCGCCAGTTTCTGCTGCAGTTCTCCACCTGCTTGAGCAACGGCAGGGACGCTAACGACAAGCGCAGCTGCGGCGAAGATGAGTGCCCATCGATTGCGAGTACGAGACCTGCCGGCAGACTGTCTCGCGTAGAAACTTGCTTTGGCTCGATTCATCTGTAACTCTCCTATTCCTCATTTGCCACAGCCTGCAAAAGAGCTGCCCATACAAATGCGCACAGAAACACACTGGAGACCTACATACATAACAACCGAAACAGAGAACACAGCAGCTCAAATGCTGACATCGGTGATCTTCTCATAGAAACGCTGTTCTGAGAGGAACTTCACGATACGTCGAACTTGATGATGACCCGCCTGGCATGCGTCAGTTTATAGGTTAGTTACTCTGTGCGGATACAGAAATTGCCACTTCGCGCCAATCCACTCGCTGCCTGCATCTCAAATACTCGCGTAATTTGTCTCGTTTGTTTTTTACAATTGCATTGAAGACGAAACCAGACGATGCCTACCGATTTCCGCACCGCACTCATGGACTTCATCCGTCGCGAAGCCAAGCCCGTAGAGAAATACGGCCACCAGCCGCGTTTGTATGCCCTAACCCGGCAGATTGCCTGGGACCTCAACTATGACGATGATGTGGTTTTCGCGGCTGCGTGGCTGCATGATCTGGGCGTATTCGTCGGGCATCGCCCTGAAGATCCAGCGGAACTGGCGAAGTGGGATCACGTGCGCTACACCTGCGAACGCGCTCCGCAGATTCTCGCCGATGCCGGTTTCCCTGCCGAAAAAGTACAGGCAGTAATCACCGTTGTCCGCGAACATCAGCCGCATGATCAGCCAACAAGCATCGAATCGACGGTTCTCCGCGATGCAGACATTCTGGAACAGTTAGGCGGCATTGGTATCCTGCGCACAGTCTGCAAGGTTGGCCGCGATACGCGCTATTCAACGTTCACCGATGCCATTGAGACACTGCGCAAGAATCTGCAGGTTTTACCGGGAAAGATTCATCTGGAAAATGCAAAGCGCGTGGCCGAGCCCAGAATCGCCGCGCTCAAGAGTTTTCTCGAAGCAATCGATTCAGAGTCGGCAGGCGCTTTGTTTTAAATCTGGTTAAGCCTCGGTCGCACCGTGGCATTTCTTGTATTTCTTGCCCGATCCGCAAGGGCAAGGATCGTTGCGGCCGACCTTGTCACCCGTCCTGCGCTGTGCCGGAGCTTCCGCAGTTCCGCTGCCGGCCATGCGTGCGTGCTCCAGTTCGCGCCGCTTCTTGCGCTCGAACTCCTTCTCGATCTCGTCGATCGTCGTTGAAGGTTGGCGGGTCGGTATGGGAACCACAGGCCGTTCCGCGACTGCTACCGCGGATTGTGCATGATGCATGCTCGTCTCAGCTGAAGCTACCGCAGGCGCAGCCGGAATCGCCGGACGCGGACGCGATGGAATCACCAGCGGCTGTCCATCGGGACCCATAATCTGCATCAGGAAGAGATAGCGCACGGTGTCTTCCTGGAAGCGGCCCATCATCCCTTCAAACATGTCGAAGGACTCTTTTTTATAGGCCACCAATGGATCCTGCTGACCGTAGCCGCGCAGGCCGATGCCTTCCTTCAGGTGATCCATGTTCAGCAGATGGTCTTTCCACAGCCCATCGAGCACACTGAGCATGATCATGCGCTCGTGGAAACGCATGGCCTTATCGCCGATGACCTGCTCTTTGGCCTCGTAACGCTCCTTCAACCGCTCAAAGAGCGTTTCGCCCAGCTCGTGACGGGTCATTTCGCTCAGGTTGATGCCTTCGGCATCTGCATCCAGACCGAAGTGCGAGATGAGCTTGCTCTTGAGCGTATTCAAATCCCACTGATCGGGATGCTGTTTTTCCGGCGCCGATTCTTCGAGCAGCTCGCTCAGAATATTGGCGACGTAGTCCTCGACGATCAGCTCTTTCTGGTCGAGACCTTCGAGCAGCTGGTGGCGCAGCCCGTAGACGGCCTCGCGCTGCTTGTTCATTACGTCGTCGTATTCGAGCAGGTGTTTGCGGGCTTCAAAGTTCTGCGATTCAACGGCCTTCTGTGCAGCCTCAATGCGCTTGGAAATCATGCGCGATTCAATCGGCACACCCTCTTCCATGCCGAGGCGCTGCAGCAGAGTTCCCACCCATTCCTTGGCGAAGATGCGCATCAGGTCATCTTCGAGCGAGAGGTAGAAACGCGATGCGCCCGGATCACCCTGACGTCCTGCGCGTCCGCGAAGCTGGTTGTCGATACGCCGCGATTCGTGCCGCTCCGTACCGATGATGTGAAGGCCGCCGGCCGCGATCACCGCGTTGTGCTCCTGCGCAGCATTCGCCTCGTAAGTGGTATAGGCCCGGTCCCAGGTTTCCTGCGTTGTTTCGAATTCCTGACCCTGGTAATAGAAGCGGAACATGCCTGCCGCGGCCATTGGGTTGAGTGCGCCCTCGGCCACGCTGATGGCGCGCGCCGCGCCCTTCTTGACTAAATCCTGTTTAGCAACGAACTCTGCGTTGCCGCCGAGCAGAATGTCGGTGCCGCGGCCTGCCATGTTGGTGGCGATGGTCACCATGCCGAGGCGACCGGCCTGCGCTACGATTTCGGCTTCGCGCTCGTGAAACTTCGCATTCAGCACGACGTGCTTGACGCCCTTGCGCTGCAGAATCTGCGAGAGCAGCTCCGATTTCTCAATTGAGGTGGTTCCAACGAGAGCCGGTTGGCCGTTCTCATGCAGCTTGGCAATCTCATCGGCAACGGCAAAGTATTTTTCTTTTGCCGTGCGGAAGACCACGTCCGGATTCTCAAGACGCAGCATCGGCTTGTTCGTCGGAATCACGACGATTTCGAGCTTGTAAATCTTGTCGAATTCGGCAGCTTCCGTCTCCGCTGTTCCGGTCATGCCAGCCAGCTTTGTGTAGAGACGGAAATAGTTCTGGAAGGTGATCGTCGCCAGCGTCTGGTCTTCGCGGCGGATGTTCACGCCTTCCTTCGCTTCGACGGCCTGATGCAGACCATCTGACCAGCGGCGGCCCGGCATCAGTCGGCCGGTGAATTCGTCGACGATGATGACTTCGCCGTCCTTCACCACATACTGCACGTCGCGCCGATAGAGTGAGTGCGCCTTGATGGAAACCTCAACATGGTGCTTCAGGTCCCAGTTTTCCGGATCGGCGATGTTCCCGATGCCCAGCAGCTTCTCGATCTTCTCCCAGCCTTCATCGGTCACGCTGATGGTCTTGTGTTTTTCATCGACCACGTAATCGCCGGTAAGAATTTTCTCTTCGCCGCGCTCGATTTCCTCGCCGAGTTCGAGGGACGGAATGATGCGATTCACGCGGGCATATTTGTCGGTCGTCTGATCGGTTGGGCCGGAGATGATGAGCGGCGTACGCGCTTCATCAATCAGAATCGAATCCACCTCGTCAACGATGGCGAAGTAGTGGCCGCGCTGCACGCATTCGGCCAGCTCAAACTTCATGTTGTCGCGCAGGTAGTCGAAGCCGAACTCATTGTTGGTGCCGTAGGTGATATCTGCGCCATAAGCATCGCGGCGCTGCTGATCGTCAAGATCATGCACGATCACGCCGACGGTCAGTCCAAGGAACTCGTAGATCTTACCCATCCACTCGGCGTCGCGCTTGGCGAGATAGTCGTTTACCGTGACCACATGTACGCCGCGCCCGGCGAGAGCATTCAGATAGCAAGGCAGCGTGGCAACCAGCGTTTTTCCCTCGCCGGTCTTCATTTCTGAAATCTTGCCCTGGTGCAGAACCATGCCGCCAATCAGCTGCACATCAAAATGACGCATGTTCACGGCACGACGGCCGGCCTCGCGGACCACAGCGAAGGCCTCGGGCAAAATCTCGTCCAAAGCCTGCTTTTCCACGGACTTGCGTTCTTCGGCGTCACTAATTCCTTCAATTGCAGCGGCGACACGCGCCTTGAAGGCCTGCGTCTTGGCGCGAAGCTCGTCGTCCGAGAGCCGCTGAATCTCCGGCTCCATGTCGTTAATTGTTTGGACGACAGGCAGCAGGCGCTTCACCGCGCGTTCATTGCTGGTCCCAAAAACTTTAGCTAGAGCACTACCGATCAAAGCAGAATTTCCTCAAGATATAGTGTAAATGGGACTGGCCGTCCAGGCGAACGCGCCTTCGGCGCAAAACACAAGAACGCTGTTATCCGGAGCAAAACGAAGAAACTGCTTTTCCAGCATTTTGGCGAGCCAGACCAACTCTTTGATTTTATTCAAGAAAGCTTTAGATAATTCCTGGATATGGCTAATTTCCTGTAAGTATTTGCCACAGTTCCGCATCACGGTCTAACTGGTAACAAAAAATTACACAGGCCATTTCAACTCTGCGCGATCTGCGCGCCCCATTCGTCCGGGCTAAGATCCCGCGCATGCTGTGAAAAAAGCCAGTGGTGGCCGTCGAGATCCTCGACTCCGTATTGCCGCTCGCCATACACGGTCACCTGGAGGTCCTCCACGATCTTCGCGCCCTCCGATTTCGCCTTGCTGAAGTGGGCGTCCACATCGTCGACAAAGACCGTCAGGCTCTGCGTTCCGTAGCCGAGTTGGGCCGGGGTTTTGCAGCCTTCGCGCACGCGTTTGAGCATGATCCACGCCCCGCCGAGGTGCATTTGAGCGCCACTGACCGGTCCCCCGGGATCGCCGTAGCGATAGTGCTCACGGAACCCGAATACCCTCGTTAGCCAGTCCACCGCATCGGCAACGTCCTGATAGAAGATATGCGGCAATACCGTATCTGTCGGCACGGAACGATTCTTCATGGAAGCAATATACCGCTTGTCCGTTACGAAAACCCCGGGGACGCGCATCAGAAGGTCTTGCAGCACGAAATTCGGGCGAATATAGCTATGCCAGCACGTAATGACGCCCGTTTTGCGACTCGCGGTGCGGCACACCTTCCCAACCCAACCGGGCCACGATACTCTGCTAAGGAAGTCGACCCGTCCCAAATTCCCCTCTGGCTCTGGCGCTTACGGATAGAACATGCGCAATTTCAACGTTCCAACGACCCTCATCCTAGCGGCTACACTTGTGTCCGGCGCAGGCGCTGCATCGGCACAAATGCAAATGCCGTCTTGTCATAGCATGGCGCCGGGCAGCGATCCTGGACCGCCATCCTCCTTGCCTGCGCCCGAGCATATGGCCGGCATCGGCAATTTGCAGTTCGCCATCAGCTCGCCCAACAAAGAGACGCAGGCATGGTTCAATCAGGGCATCAACCTGATCTTCGATTTTTGGGAATACGAAGCCCAGCGCGCCTTTGAGCAGGCCGTGCGCACTGATCCCAACTGCGCCATCTGCCATTGGGGCTTGTACGAGGCTTACTCTACCCGTGGACGCGAAACCGCAGGCTACGCTCACGATGAGCTGACAAAGGCCATCGCCCTACGCTCTCACGCCGACGCGCGCGAACAGCTCTATATCGACGCAGCAGCTGCGGAAGAAAAGGCGCAGCTCGCCGCCGGAGCAGACGGCTCGCCGGACCGTGAACCAGCCGTTACTATTCTGCGCAAGATCATCCAGCAGTACCCGGCCGACCAGACAGCGCGCCTGATTCTTTCCGAAACGCTTCAGGACGGCTACGAGGACGGCAAGCCGAGCAAGGGAACACAGGAGACGATGACACTACTTCAGGAAGTGCTGAAGCAATATCCAGATAGCTCCGCAGCCAACCATCTCTGGATACACGCGGTCGAGGCCAGCCCGCATCCTGAGCAAGCCCTGCACAGTGCCGACGTTCTTGCCTCGCTCGCTCCCAACTCCGGCCATATGACGCACATGCCGGGGCACATTTTCTATCGCACCGGGAACTATGCGCGTGCCCAGGTTTCCTTCGATCTGTCGGAGTCGGTAGACGAAGCGTATATGCGCGATCAGAACGTTGCCATCGATGACGACTGGAACTACGTTCACAATCTCATGTACTCCATCGCCAATCTGATGGAAGAAGGTCACCTGCAACAGGCGGCCATTGTGTCTGGCAAGCTTGCAAATGCACGTGGGCATCGCGAAGATACGCTCTATCCGTGGTCTACACGCGACGCCATTTCGCGCATCAACCCGCAGCTTCCCATTGCACTTCGTACCGGAGACTGGCCTCAGGTCACGCTACTTCTCTCAAAGTTCGAGGTACCAACCTCCATGCCGAACCTTCAGTTTCTGGCCCGCTCGCTTATGGAATTTGCTCAAGGCATGCAAAAGGCCGAGAGCAAGGACTTTGCTCAGGCCGAGGCCTACTCCACCAGCCTCGATGCCGAACTCTGGCGGCTGTCGCAACAGGTGAAGGATCAGGAATCGGCACAGAAAAAGCGGCTGAGTACTCCCACCCCGCCTGCGAATGCGAGCATGTCGCCTGATCCAGTGCTGAAGCCGCTGCTCAAGAACATCGCGGTCATGTCGCTGGAGTTGCGCGCATCTATTCTTGTGGGAAAAGGCCAAACCGCAGACGCGGAACAGCTTTTCGCACAAGCCAGACAGGAAGAACAGGAGCTTGGCTATCACGAGCCTCCGGCTTTCATCCGTCCCGTTGGCGAACAGGAAGCAGTCGCACTCATGTCCGCCGGACAGTACGCGCAGGCACGCGCCGCATGGCAGCACGCGCTCGAAGACCGCCCCAACTCCGGTTTCTCTTTGTATGGACTTGCAGAAGTCGCCGAAAAATCGAATGAGGGCCAGCAGGCTACAGCCGCTTATCAGCAATTTCTGACTGCATGGAAAACAGCCGATCCGAACTTGCAGAATGTACAACATGCGCGCCAGTGGATCGACGCGCATCAGGCGCAGTCAGCGAGTGCAAAATAACGTCGTTATTTTTCGCTTCAGTCCTGTTCAGCGGGTTTCTGCGATGCGATTGTGGATTGTGAATAGGGTCTGGCTGACTGGCTGGTAGCCCAGGTTTTGTTCGGAGTAGAGCTCATCACAAAATGCAGCTCGCCTCCGGCCATAATTTCTTCGTGACGCAGATAGCTGCGAGTCAGCGGCTTGCCGTTCAGCATCACTTTACCTACATAGCGGTTGCCGTCCGACATATTTTCCGTCGTCACGCGAAAGTGCTTGCCATTCGGCAGGTTAAGCGTGGCTTCATCAACGAATGGTCTGCCGATAACGTACTCATTCGTGCCCGGAGCCACCGGGTAGAATCCGAAAGCTGTGAATAGCAGCCATGCCGACATCTGACCCAGATCGTCATTGCCGACCAGTCCATCGGGCGCGGGCCGATATTGCGAATCGACGATTTGCTTCAACCGCTCCTGCGTGCGCCATGGCTGGCCGGCGTAGTCGTATAGATAGGCGAGGTGATGACTCGGCTCATTGCCGTGGATGTACTGCCCGATCATTCCGGCGATGTCTTCCACATCGGCATATTGTTTGGGATCGACCTTGGCGTTGAACATCGCGTCGAGCTTGTCGACTAATTTCTGATCTCCACCGAGAAGCTGTATCAATGTTGCTTCATCCTGCGGCTGATACCAGGAGTATTGCCATGCATTGCCTTCGGTAAAGCCGCTCTGCGCGCCAGCCTGGGCTGGGTTGAAGGGATCGCGGAAAGTGCCATCGGCTTTTTTCGGTCTCACGAATCCGCTTTCCTTGTCGAAGACATTGCGCCAGTTTTTCGCGCGCTTCTCAAAGGTATCGGCAACGTCGTTACGCCCCATGCGGCGGGCCATGCGGGCGATCGTCCAGTCATCAAAGGCGTACTCCATTGTCTTCGACGCGGCTTCTCCATCGTTATCGACCGGCACATAGCCCAGTTTCATGTACTCGCCGAGATGACCATAGGGTGCATAGGTCGCGCTTGCGACCATGGCATCGAGCGCCTCGTTGGCATTGAAGCCTGCGATGTTCTTCATGTATGCATCGGCGATTTCCGGCACGGCGTGGTACCCGATCATGCACCATGTCTCAAGTCCCTGAAACTGCCAGATTGGCAGAATGCCAAACGGGCTTTCCTTCTGCGAAGCGAGGAGCGATCGCACAACATCCGCCGTTCTTTCCGGCGGTTCGATCAAGGTCATCAGTGGCTGTTCGGCTCGGTATGTATCCCAGAGCGAAAAAGTAGAGACAAAGTGGAAACCTTCCGCTTTGTGGACCTGATAATCGGGGCCGCGATAGCTGCCGTCCACATCCATGGCAATACCAGGCGCCATCAGCGAGTGATAAAGCGCGGTGTAGAGGCTTTTGCGCATCGCAGGCTCGGCCTTGATGTTGATTACAGAAAGCGCATTCTCCCACGCGGAGCGTGCACTGGCGCGCACTGCATCGAAATCAAAGGCTGGAACTTCCGCATCGAGATTTGCAATGGCGTTGTCTTCACTCACAGGCGAGATGGCGACCTTTACCACCAGCGGTTGCCTGAGTTCTCCGAAATCGAAGACACCGATCAATCCGCGACCCGTGATGGCCTGCGTATCGGCAGGGGATGTGCCGGGCGTGGCAAAGCCCTTGTATTCCTGAGGAAGAGGTTCGCGATCATACAGCTCATGGCCCACAAGGGGCTGCGAAAAGCGCATGGCGAAATAAAGCTGACGCGCAGGGGCCCAGCCTCGTGTCTCACGCATGCCGGTAACGGTTCCGTCAGCATGCACACGCAGACTCGCCCAAAGAACTTTTCCAGTGTAGTTGTAGATCGACGAGCGCAAGTCCATGAGCAGATGCGCAGGCTGGTCTGCCGGGAAGGTATAGCGATGCACGCCGACGCGCGTTGTCGCGGTCAGCTCAGCACGCACGCCATAGTCGTCCAGCGTTACGGCATAGTAGCCGGACTCTGCTTTTTCCGTTTCATGGTGAAAGCGCGAACGATAGCCCGAGTGCGGCACATCGATCTCGCCCGGCTCAAGCTTTACGTCGCCGGCGATTGGCTGGACAAGAAAGTCGCCAAGATCGGAGTGGCCTGCTCCGGAAAAGTGCGTATGTGAAAAGCCAAGAATGGTCGTGTCTTCATACCGATAGCCTGCCGCCCACTTGTAGCTCTGCTTGAAGGGGCGAATCTGCGTATCAGGACTGAGCTGCACCATACCGAAAGGCACTGTAGCTCCGGGAAATGTGTGCCCCTCAGGCCCTGTGCCAATCATGGGGTCAACAGACTGAAATGCAGTCGATGAGGTTACGGCCTGACCGTGAAGTGCAGAAGTAAATCCAGGCAATACTGCGAAACAAATCAACGCAAGCAAATGTGACGTAGAAGAACGAGCCGTAATCTGCAACCTAACCCCATATCTCGTGCTGGATTGTGCCATCCAATTCGAAAGGCGCTATCCACAGGATATACAGAGAGGCCGAACTGAAAGCGACTACCTTTATTTTGCACGCGGATGCGTCCGGTCGTACACCTCCGCCACCTGGCCGACGGTAAGCTGCGTATAACGCTGCGTCGTCGAAAGCCGTTCGTGGCCGAGCAGTTCCTGAATCGCCCGCAAATCCGCTCCCTCTTCCAGCATGTGTGTACCAAAGGCGTGGCGCAGCGTGTGTGGATGCACCTCCGAAGGCAGCCCATTCGCCATGGCCAGCGCCTTTACGATGCGGCCTACGCTCCGCGTTGTAAGCCTGCAATCGCCGCGCACTTTTGCATTCAGTAAAAGAGCTTCCGCCTGCTTCCCTGCTGACTGCAAGCGAACTTCGCGTTCCGGCAAATATGCACGCAACGACTGCGCCGCTGCGTCACCGAGCGGAACATAGCGCTCTTTGCGCCCCTTGCCGCGCACCAGGATCGCCTCATTCGCCCAGTGAATATCTTTGAGATCCAGCCCAACCAATTCCGCGTTGCGGATACCGCAGCCATACAGCAGCTCAAGGATGACGCGCTCACGCTCAGGCCACGTTGCAGATTCTTCCGTAACGCCATCGACAGCGCGATTCATCTGTTCGATCGTCGGAACACGCGGCAGGTGCTTCGGCAGCTTCGGAGTGGCAACCAGCGCCGCTTGACTCTGTTCGACATGACCTGCTTTCGCGAGCCACTTGAACCAGGAACGAATCGAGGCAAGCGACCGCGCCACAGACGCCTTCGACAACCCCTTTTCGTACAGCGTTCCGAGATAGGCGCGAATGTGCTGATGCTCAACGCGGTTAACTTCCACGCCCGCGCCAAAAGTCTCGACCAGATATGCGGCAAAGCTATGCAGCTCGCGCGCGTAGGCACGCATGGTATGCGGGGATGATCCGCGCTCGTTCTGTAGCGTGGATAGGAATTTGTCGGCGAGGATGGCAACTCTCGGCTTTGCAGATTTTTTGGCTTCCTCGTCCATCGTTGACCCCAGGGGCTAAAGCCCTATTTGATTCTGTGGCTTCATGCGAGGGCTAAAGCCCTCGCCTACCCATTTTGCCGTCGCCAGGGTAGGTTTTATTCCTGCACTCTTTTCGCCCGCGGATGGTGCATCCGGTGCACCGCCTTCAACCGTCCAAGCGCCAGATGCGTGTATACCTGCGTTGTTGCAATATCGGCATGGCCAAGAAATGTCTGGACGGTGCGCAGGTCCGCTCCATGCTCCACCATGTGCGTTGCGCAGGAGTGCCGTAGCTTATGCGGACTTGCATGGCTGTCGCTCGATTTCACCAGCTGCCATACCCACTCCCGAGAAAGTGGTTTTCCGCGCACGGAAAGAAAGAGTTGGTTCACGCGGCTGTTGCGTGCGAGCCCCGGACGCCCCCGCTCCAAATATTCCTCGATAGCTTTGACACACAACGCGCCGAGCGGAACGATCCGCTCTTTGTCGCCTTTGCCACGAACGAGAACCCGTCCGGCATCGAGCGACAGATCAGCCACGCACAGACCCGTCAATTCCGAAACACGCAGGCCACCCGCATAGAGCAGCTCCAGAATTGCGCGGTCACGCAGCGCAATCGCATCGGCTTCGGGATGATCGGCTGCCCGTGCCGCACGCTCCAACATCGAATTCACCTCACTTGACGCGAGCGATTTCGGCAGCACCTTCCAGGCATCGGGCGACTCAAGATTCACCGTCGGGTCATGGTGAATGCGCTTATCGAGCAGGAGCCACTTGTAAAAGCCACGCAGACACGAGAGCTTTCGCGCCATCGACCGGGACTCCACCGCATGCGTCCGCAGATGCTCCAGAAATCCAGCCACTTCCGGCTGTCGCGCGCCCACTAACTGTTCGTTCTCGCGCTCCAGAAATTCCGCAAATTGCAGAAGGTCACGCTCGTAGGCTTCGCAGGTCAACGGACGCAGCCCCTTTTCCACGCGCAGGTAGGTCAGATACTCGTGGATAACCTCTGTATTACGGCTCGTGCTCACAGATTGATTATCTGCGTCCGAGGGGACCTCAAACACCAACAAGTCTTTTTGCGGAATCAAGTTCACCAACGCTTCACATTACGCATCGTGCAAAATCCCTACGCATCCCTCACAATAGAAGAGTAGGAGCAAGAAGTGACCACGCTGCGCACAGCACCCGCCGAACAATACACCCGCGAAGAATTTCGCCGCGCTGTTCTTTCCGCAAAACCATCTGTCGCCATATTCGATTGCGACGGCACGCTATGGACCGGCGATGCCGGTTACGGCTTCATGGTCTGGTCGATCGAGTCCGGGCTTGTCTCGCGCAATGCCGCCGATTGGGTCGACTCGCAATACCGCGCCTATCGCGCCGGGAAGGTTTCGGAAGTCGAGATGTGTGCAGAAATGGTACAGCTCTATGCTGAGCTGCGCGAAGACGAGCTGCGCCAGGCTGCTGCCACATACTTCCGCACCCATATTGAAGCGAATATCTTCCCTGAGCTGCACGAGCTGATCACGGACCTGCGCGCTGCGGGAACCGATATATGGGCCGTCAGTTCCACCAACAACTGGGTCATCGAAGAGGGTGTCAAGCGCTTCGGCATTCCCGCATCTCATGTGCTTGCCGCAGAAGTCCGCGTCGTCAACGGCCTCATCACGAGCGAATTGATCGATGTTCCGACCGATGAAGCCAAAGCAACAGCTCTTGTTCGCGCGGGTGTGTCACGTCCGGACTGTGTCTTCGGCAACTCCATCCACGATGAGGCCATGCTCAAGATCGCGAGGCATGCCTTTCCGGTAAATCCCACGCCAGGCCTGCTGCAATCTGCCTCCGAGAATGGCTGGACGGTCTTCTATCCGGAATCGGTGTTAAAAGACAGCAAAATCTGAAGACACGCGCCAATTTTCTTCAGCCTGAATACCGGCTTGCCGTAAAAATAACCAGTTCGTGTCATCAG
This sequence comes from Alloacidobacterium sp., assembly GCA_035482895.1. Lineage (GTDB taxonomy): Bacteria > Acidobacteriota > Terriglobia > Terriglobales > Acidobacteriaceae > Alloacidobacterium. The sequence continues at coordinate 21,432 of DATHQH010000200.1, forward strand.
GATGACAATCTCATCGGGAAGTCACGGTACTCTGACATCCAGGATGCGTATCGTTTCCCTGCAGCCCAGCGTCTCCGTCATTCTAGAGCGCCTCGATCATCTCGATGCGCTCGTCGCCTGCACACACTATTGTCTTGATATTCTGCCTGCGTTGCGTAGTCGCAAGCTTCCTCTGGTTCACGATGCCTGGACTACAACCACTGACGAGCTGACGGCCCTGAAGCCCGACCTCGTTATCGCGTCGGTTCCTTATCGCCATGAATCGCTGGCGGCCATTCTGAAAGCGGGCTTTCCAGTACTGGCGCTTGCTCCTCATTCGCTTGCAGATATTTACAGCGACATCCGGCTCGTCGCTTCGGTTGTGAATGCACGCGATAAGGCTGAAGCCGTGATCGCATCCATGCAGTCTGCTCTCTCTGAAACCAGAACGAAGGCGGTATCGGCGGGTAAGCGGCCGCGCGTTTATTGCGAGGAGTGGGGCAAACCGCTCATCCACTCGCAATACTGGGTCAAGGAACTGGTGGAAGCGGCAGGCGGCGAGTTTGTCGGCACTCCCGGCGCGGTGACTGAAGCTGACGTAATCGCCGCAGCCGACCCGGATGTGATCGTCATGGCATGGTGCGGCGCAGGCATGCGCGTGCCGCTCGAACGCACTGTGGAAAAACGCGGATGGCAGCACCTGCATGCTGTCGGCGAGCGTCGCGTCTTCTGCATCAACGAAGAATTGCTGAATACGCCGGCGCCTAGTCTCATTGGGGGTTTACATACACTTGCGGCGGCCATTCATCCTGAGATTTTTGATCTCGCACACAACCCGCAAATGCGTAGCATCAATTTTGAGGCTGAACCGTCTAAACTAAGGTGAGCGTGGAGGATATCGGTTCGCAGAACGGAAGTGCGCCGGAAATCAAGCCCGTGCGCTATGTGGTCGCCGCTCTCATTCTTCGCGGCGATCAGGTTCTCGTTTGCCAGCGCCGGGCCGATCAGGCGATGGCCCTCAAGTGGGAATTTCCCGGCGGCAAAATGGAGGCCGGGGAAAGCCCGGAACAGGCACTCATCCGCGAACTTGAAGAAGAACTGGGCATCACTGCAACCATAGGTTCGCTCGTCGCCCACGTGCGGCACGCCTACCGCAACGGCGGCTCGGTCGATCTGCAATTCTTTGCCGTCCATCAGTTCCAGGGTGAAATTACCAATCACATTTTCAACGATTTACGCTGGAGCAACCTGCGCGACCTGCCCGGCTACGATTTCCTCGCCGCCGACCGCGGCCTTGTCCGCGATCTTGCCGCCGGCAAGCTGCTCTAGGAGATGATGCCAGGGGCAACGAGAAGTCTTGATGGCCTGCAACTCTACGTGCAGATGCCTACAAAATAGCCATAATGGCTGGAAACCGACGCCTATGGATTGCCATTTACGCCGAAATCGTAGATACCGACCATGGGCGGGCCGCCCAGGATGTATTGGCCAGCCGGCAACGGCGTTTTCGGTGTGACCACGACGACCGTATCGGATATCCGCTTTATGTCGACTGGCTGAATTCTCTTTGGGGGCATCCAGCTGTCACGCGTACTTACCGCCTCCTCTATCTCCCGATGGTCTTTCTTCACGTCGACCGCACCGATCAATATTTGACTTGGGTTGAAGTTGGCCGGAATTCCGATACAGAATGACTGGTTGGTTCCCACCGTCAACGGCGCAGCCGGATCCTTATATCGCGTGACGACCATTTCTCCCGCCCTTGGGTTCAACGGATTCTTGCCCAGGTCTTTGAATCCTTGCTTGAGCGATACGTCGTGCTCTCTGGGCATTTGAACAGCCAGCATCATAGTTTTCCAGGCCGAGCCGTCAAAATATGTCGCGCCGTACGATGTAGGGCACGGAACTGATGGTTCAGCGCCGGGGGAGGAAGGCGCAGCAGTAGTCCCGGCAGCAGCGGCCGCCTGAGTGTGACTGCGAGCATAAAAAGCCTTCCAGTCCGCGAAAGACTTCTTTAGCTTCTCCTCATCTGTTCCGGGCAATGGAATCACCTGGAGGTCGCCATTCATCGTGAGGATCGTTCCGACAACCTTTCCATCGCTGCCCAATACCTGGGCCATCTGCCCAGTGGAAAGGAACTTGAATGTATAGTCGTCCCACTTAACCGTCTGATTCGCTAGTGAGCTCTGACTGTAGCAAACTGTCGTTAAAACAACTGTTACCAACCCAACAGACACAAATGTCTTAAGGTCTTGCAGCAAAGCCATGCCAGCCCTCCCCTCAGAAAGCTGCGCAATTATACGTCGTCATGTCTTGCGTAATCAGGAATTTTCTATCGAAGAACTATGTCAATAAATTGTCGATCGCGGATGATGTATGGTTATCTCGCATTCGATATCACATCTCGACACGGCGGTAGAAAAGCAGGCATGACGGGTACAAGGAATCTGATCTTTGGCATTGCAGTCCTATTCACATCGAGCATAGTCATCTCCGCGAAAGCAGCGGTCAGGCTTCCTAATACGATTAGCAGTCATGCCGTACTCCAGCGTGATGCTCCCATTCACATCTGGGGATGGTCCAATCCGGGCGAAACTGTCACCGTCCGCTTCCATGACCAAACTCGCTCCGCTGACGCGAGCAACCTCGGCCTGTGGAGTCTCTGGCTTATGCCCGAGCATGCGGGTGGCCCGTACACCTTGACTGCGCAAGGCAATGCCGAAGGAGATGCAGCCGTCACCCTTTCCGACATTCTCGTAGGCGACGTCTGGCTTGCGTCCGGCCAATCGAATATGGAAATGCCGCTCAATGGCTTTCCCGGCAATGCGGTGCTCAAGAATGGAGCGGAGGAAATTGCCCAGGCCAACCTTCCTACGGTGAGATTGCTGCGCTTCGAGAAAAACACCTCCGACTACCCGCTGAATGACGTCTCAACCACCTGGACCGAATGCACCCCGCAGACCGCAGCCGAATTTTCGGCCGTCGCTTATTTCTTCGGCCGTGAGATCAACGCGCGCGAACACGTCCCCATCGGCCTGATTGATTCCACATGGGGAGGAACGCCGGTCGAATCATGGATCAGCATGGAGACGATTGGCTCGGACGCGAGCCTCATGCCGATCTTTGCTTCGTGGGCGCGCTTTGCAAAGCCGCTGATCAATTCCGATCTCCTCATCGCTGCAGAAAAACGCGAAGACGAGGCCGCTGCCCAGGCCCACCAACCCGCGCCAAAACATGACTGGCATCCGTCCCCGCTTTCCTGGAAGCCGGCAGCCCTATACAACGGCATGATCGCGCCTGCAGCTCCATATACGATCAAAGGCGTCATCTGGTATCAGGGCGAAGCCAACACCGATCCCAGGCGTGCACCGATATATGCCAGGCTCTTCTCCACACTCATTGCCGACTGGCGCCAACAGTGGAATGAAGGCAACTTTCCCTTCCTCTACGTCCAGATTTCCAATTTCAATTCGCCGGCGGAAGACTGGGGCGCCATACGCGATGCGCAGCGCCGTACGCTCTCCACCGCAAACACTGCCATGGCCGTGACTCTTGATATCGGCGACCCCGACAATGTGCATCCAGCGGACAAGCAGACGGTCGGCGCCCGCCTTGCGCTCGCAGCCCGCGCTCTGGTTTATGGAGAGCCGCAGCTTACCTATTCCGGCCCGCTCTTCCGCACGGCTACAACCGAAGGATCAGCCATGCGCATATGGTTCGATCACGCCAAAAGCGGCTTAACAAGCCACGGCCCGGAACTCGAAGGATTTGAAATTGCCGGAGCCGACGGGAAGTTTGTCCCAGCCGCAGCCAGGATTGATGGCTCGACTGTTGTCGTACAAGCGCAAGGTGTCAGTAAGCCAAGGGCAGTTCGCTACGCCTGGGCCAGTTTCACCAACGCGAATCTCTTCAACAAAGAAAATCTGCCCGCTTCCACCTTCACGTCTGAATGAGGTAGCTGCACCTGTACAAATGATCGATTCGGCAAAGAATTCATTCGTCACTCCGATTGGGTTATCGCCGCCAAGCGGTAACCCAACTCAGCAAACGCCATTTCTGCTTAAATCTTAGCCAGTACGTCGTCTCCGTCGATCCTGATCTCATACATAGCGACTTTGGTTTGTGGCGAGTGCTCAGCAGCGCCCGTTTTTATATCGAATGCCCAGGCATGCCAGGGGCAAATCAACTTGCCGCCTTCCAGCATTCCCTGCCCCAGCGGGCCGCCGCGATGCGGACATACATTATCCATGGCAGAAATCGCGCCGTTCTCATTGGCGACGCACAAAGTCTTCTCACCGAAGGCAATCTCACGCGCCTCGCCTGAGGGAGGCAAATCGGCCTTTGAGCCAATCCTTACAAACTCTGACATTTTCAGTAGCTTCCTAAATGTTGGTGGTCTTGAGCATGCTGACTATTCCTCATGCTACGCTCATCTTTAGAATGCACGACCCGCAACCCTCAAATCCACCCGCGCAAAAAGAGATCCGCCTGTGGTGTCCGAATTGCGCAAAAGAAGTCGATGATCCGCTCGTCTGCGGCGATTGCTCCGCTGTCATCTGCCGAGTCTGCGGAACACCCCTTGAATCTGCCGACGAACTCGCCTTTGGATAGATATATTTTCAAACCACTGTCTTTGTTGAGCGGGCCGGAATCAGCCATGAGTCTCAGAGTCACCAGATAAACTTAAGCAAAGCATTCATGGCAAAGCAGAAACTTAAAACTCATTCCCAACACGCCCGCGCTGCGGGATGGAACGACCCGTTGCGTCCCCAGCAGCCCCTGGTCAGCGGAAAATGGCTGCTCTCGGCGCTGGGGATTATGGTGGCTGTGGCCGCTGTCTGCGCTTACGTTACACTGGGCCTGCTCTTCTACCAGGGGAGCTGGCAGCTCATCTTTCATCCCTCGCGAACGGTTAATACGACTCCTGCCAGTCTGAATATTCCTTACGAAGAGATCCGCTTCGACTACACCGAAACCGGCAAGCCGCAATTAACAGGCTGGTGGATTCCTGCTGGAACTGCCGCCCGTTATCCGTCGAACACGATCCTTTTGCTGCATGACGGCCGCGGGTCGCTCTCGGACACGGTCAGCCAGATTCAGGCGTTACATGCCCTCGGCATTAATATCTTCGCCTTTGACTATCGTGGCTTCGGCACGAGTGCAGACCTGCATCCTTCCGAAACCAGCATGAATCAGGACGCCGACGCTGCTATAGCGTACCTTACCGGCACGCGGCACCTGCCTGCTCATTCCATCGTCCTGTATGGAGCGGGATTCGGAGCGCCTGTCGCCGCTTCCACCGCATCGCGCCATGCGGAGGTCGCGGCACTCATCCTGGAAAATATCAGCCCTCCGGCATCGACGGTCTTCGCCGCTGACGGACGCACAAGAATCCTGCCTGTGCGCCTGCTTACCAGCGACCGCTTCGACGCGACAGAGACACTCAGGACGTTGTCCACGCCAAAACTTTTTCTCGAAACCGGCAATGACCCGCATACGAAAAGTGCTTTTCACGCCGCTCGCGATCCAAAGCAAATGTTCCAACTTGCGGCGAACGACCAGGCAAACTATCTGAAAGCCTTGCAACGTTTTCTGGACGAACAACTCTCACAGCCGTAAACTTCAAACACCCTGCTGGAAATCAAAGCCTCTTCAGGAGATCGCTGGATGTTCGCATGGCTCGACCGTTTTCAACCGCTGGGGCTGCTGATTGCCCGCCTCGTTCTCGGAGCTATCATGCTCGTCCATGGCTGGCACAAAATCTTTCCTCGCGGCTCGCTCTACAACTTCACCCAATCCGTAGGCCATCTCGGGCTTCCGTCATGGCTGGGCTACGTCGCTGCCTTTACTGAGTTTTTTGGCGGGGCGCTGCTCATCATCGGGCTTTTGGTTCCGATCGCCGCTCTCGGCATTGCCATCGACATGGCGGTTGCCATCATCAAAGTCCACCTGCACCACGGACTCACGGGCTCACAGGGATTCGAGTTGCCGCTGTCGCTCTTTGCCTTAGCGCTGCTGATTCTTTTCAGCGGGCCTGGATATTTAGCGGTCGACTCCCACGTTGGAATCGGGCGAGGCAGACGATAAAACAACGAGAGAACGGAAGTCAGAAAATCTTAAAGTTGTACTTTTAAAACATTCAGGAAATGATTGTTTTGCAACTGCGCTCCCGGAAAGACAAGGTTCAGGTCGCGAGCGCCTATCGTTTTGTAAGCTGCCTCTCCAAGAACCTGCCGGAAGTCCGTCGTAACGGCCAGATCGCGACCTTCATAAAGCTGGTCCTGGCGCATGCCCGGCCATTTGCCATAGACGTGTCCGCCCTGCACGTCGTCACCCAGAATGAACATGACATTCGCATGTCCATGATCGGTCCCGCCAGTGCCGTTCTGGTGGACCATCCGACCAAATTCCGACATGGACACCAGAACGATGTCGTTTGCCTGATCACCCATATCCGTCCAGAAAGCGGCAATGCCTTCACTGAATTCTTTCAGCCGGTTGGCAAGCTGGCCGTTCACATTGCCCTGGTTCTGGTGTGTGTCCCATCCACCGATATCGGCAAACGCAGCTTCAACACCGAGGTTGGCCTTCAGTAATTGCGCAACCTGCCTCAGACTGTTCCCGAAGGGACCGTTAGGATAGTTAGCTCCCAGGGCAGGCGTGTACTTTGCCGGATCAGCCGCCTTCAGCATCTTCACCGCCTCAAACGTCTCTGACCCGGTACCGTGCAGCACCGTGTTCACGCTGTCGGCATACATCGCCTCGAAGCTGGTGGCAATCGGGGCGGCCGCTGGATTTTGCCCGCCCACGCTGAAATCGTGGACATTATTGATAGCGACTGCGGGAATTTTGCCTTCGAGCGTCCTGGGTACCTGCGAGCCCAAAGCAACAGCGCGAAATGCCGTATTTTTCCGTCCCGCGTGCGCAGCATCTTCTGCCTGCAATGCCCGATTGAGCCAGCCATCCGTCGTGACCTTCACGCCCGGGGTTCCGCTCTCCATATAGTCCTGCGCGTCAAAGTGCGATCGGCTCGGATCCGGCGATCCGCATGCATGGACGATGGCCAGATGTTTCTGATCCCAGAGTGGTTTGAGCGGCTGCATCGCCGGATGCAGTCCGAAAAATCCGTCCAGATTGATGACCTGATTTTGCTGGATGGCGATGGTTGGCCGCATCTCGTAGTAGACGCTCTCGCGATGCGGCACCACGATGTTCAGGCCGTCTGCCGCTCCGCGCTGGAAGATGACGACCAGCTTCTTACCCCGAGCCTGCGCGGTTGTAGCCTGCGCGAGCACGGTTCGCGTAAGAAAGCTGGGAATCGCGGAGGTACCGATCACGGCCATCGCCCCGCCCTTCATCAATGCTCGACGCGTAATCGCCATAGAAACGAGGCTCCAGCAGACAATCGTCTATTTCTGCAAACCAAACCTTGCGGGCAAAGTTGCGCTCGCTTCCCAAATTGCGTGTGCCGCGATGGCGGTTGGAACATGGCGGGAGGTTGGCGTATTGTGCAAACCGTCGGGTCCCACATTACGCCTCATCTGTGTCCTCTTGGCACACACTGGGATATTCAACCCTTGGATTCATTAGGCTGCCCTGACCCTCTGAGATTGCTTTAATATCGCATCAGCTCAGCAATCGCCTTATACAGATGCTCAGGCTGCGGCAGGATGACATCCTCCAGCAGTGGCTGATAGGCGACGAACGTATCCATCGCAGCTACCCGCTTCACCGGCGCATCCAGGTCTTCGAAGAGCTCGTCGGCGATGCGTGCCGCGATCTCGGCACCGTAACCCCAGCTCAGCATGTCTTCATGGGCAACAATGACGCGGCTGGTCTTCTTCACTGAGGTGGCAATCGCCTCCCAGTCATAGGGGCTGAGCGTCCGCAGATCGAGAATTTCCGTCTCGATGCCATGTTCGCGCTGCGCCTTCTGGGCCGCCTGCAAAGCACGCGGAACGACCCCGCCGTAGGTCACGATTGTCAGGTCTTTGCCCTCGCGTACGGTTTTTGCCTTGCCAAACGGGATCATGTAGTCCGGTCCAGGATAGACAGCACGGCCATAGGTCTCGCGATAAAGGCGTTTGTGCTCGAGAAAGAGGACGGGATCGTCGCAGCGAATCGCCGTCCGCAACAGGCCGTTGGCGTCAAGCGCGTTGGACGGAAAGACCACGCGCACACCGGGCGTGTGCGTGAAGATGCTTTCGCCGCACTGTGAGTGGTAGATCGATCCACCGGTCAGGTATCCGCCGATGGCAACACGGATGACGGCCGGCGATGAAAATGTTCCGTTCGAGCGCCAGCGCATGAGGCTCAGCTCGTTGCGCATCTGATGCATGGCGGGCCAGAAGTAATCAAAGAACTGGATCTCAACGACCGGCTTCATGCCGCGCACGGCATAGCCTACAGCACGGCCAACAATATTCGCCTCAGCCAATGGCGAATTGAAGACGCGGTCACTGCCGAACTCGGCCTGCAAGCCTGCAGTCAACTTGAAAACGCCGCCTTTGCCCTTGACCAGCCCTTCCTTGAGGTATTCTTCGCGGCTGCAATCGGCCACATCCTCGCCGTAGATGACGACGCGCGGATCGCGCCGCATCTCGTCCTTCAGGCATGCGTTGATGAGGTCGGCCATTGTGCGCTCCTGCGTCTCCGCAGTCTGCGCAGGCTTCGTCTGCAATTCAGTGCGAGTCGGATCATAGTCTTCGGAGTAGACGTGCAACGGAATGCTCGCGGGTTCAGGAAAAGGAGCGCGCAAAGCTCTATCGGTAGCCTGCCGTACCTCTTCGTCCACCTGCTGTTCCAGGCGATTGATCGCCTCGCTATCGAGAATGCCCTCGCGCAGCAGGAACATCTGCATCTTCTGCAACGGATCGCGCAGCGAATCGGCGTTGCGCTCGGTTTCCGGACGATAGAGGCGGTCGTCGTCTGATAGCGAATGCGAATACGGTCGAATGACGTGTCCATGCACAAAAGCCGGCCCTTTGCCAGCGCGGCAGTAGGCAACAGCCTCTTCAAATACTCGAAAACTCTCGACCGGGTCGGTGCCATCGACTTCGGCAAAATAGAAGTTTGGAAAGTTGGCGACCAGCTTCGAGATGTTGCCACCGGGTGTGTTTACCTCTACGGGCGTCGAAATCGCATACTCGTTGTTCTCAACGACGAACAACACCGGAAGCTTCTGGTTGGACGCAGTATTCAGCGCCTCCCAGAATTCGCCCTGGCTGGTCGAGCCTTCGCCCAGGGATGCGTACACGACCTCATCACCGTGGAAGGTGACATCCTTGAAGGCGCGATAGTCATCTTCGTTTTTCCCGGCCGATTCAGGATGATGCGCGAAGTAGCGTCCAGCCTCGGCGCAACCGACGGCATGCAGCATCTGGGTTGAGGTGGCCGACGACTGCGAGACAATGTTCAGTCTTTGGTTGCCCCAGTGCGATGGCATCTGTCGGCCGCCGCTCGATGGATCGGCTGCGGCGCCAACTCCCTGAAGGAGCAGTTCTTCGACCGTGCTGCCGAGCGCGAGACAGAGTGCCCGGTCCCGGTAATACGGGAAAAACCAGTCATAGCCCGGCTTGAGCGCCATGCCAGCAGCCACCAGCAGCGCCTCGTGGCCGGCACCAGAGATCTGAAAGAAAATCTTCTGCTGCCGCTTGAGCAGGATTTCTCGGTCGTCCGTGCGCCGCGAAAGATACATGAGGCGATACATCTCAATGAGGCGCTCGGTATCGAGACCGGAAGCTACATTTGCCTTGCTCTGCTCTGCGCTGTGGACAGCTGTTTTGGCCATTCAGAAACCTCTACCCGTCTTTACAGTTAGCCGCCCGTTCAGGTGGGCGACAGGTGATTGTACAGCTTCAGGAAACTCCTGTCTGTCTCCCACCGATGCCCCGAACGTCTGGACTCGGCTCTGCCAATCCAACCATATTTCGATGCGTTATAGCCATAGTCAGGGAGAGGCTGCTTTGCATTTCTATTGTAAGAAAGTGAAAACGACGAGGCTACTTGTAACCGCGAAGAGACTATTTTTGCCGAAGTCGCTCTCTCTCATTTTTCTGACGCATTGACCATTGTTTCGCCTGCGTGCTTTAATTCAGCGTTTTCAGGACAATGGCCACCCCAAAATTTCGGAAGTACAGTTGGGAGCTACTTTTCTTGATTCCAGATCGTGTCCAATTTTGATACGTTTCTGATTCCGGGAAATTTACAAATACCGGAAGTGTTAGAACGGCGTAATTGCATTTTCCCTGGAGGACCTTGAATGTCGTTTTTCTCCTCGCTGGCCGCATTTTTCTGGCAGGCCAATGACGTTACAAATATAAGTTCCAGCAGCATTTATCTGTGGATTGCGCTCGCGGTTGGCGTTCTCGGCCTGCTTGCGGCGCTGATCTTTGCGCGCTCCGTACTCGGAGCTGATAGCGGAACGCCCGACATGCACCGCATCTCCGATGCGATTCGCCAAGGGGCGGAAGCCTTTATGCGCAGGCAGTATGGCACCATTGCGATGATCGCCGTAGCACTCGCCATCATTCTTTTTCTTGGCTATCATCTTTCGCCCTTTACTGCTCCTTATGCAAATAAAGTCGTGATCAGCTTCCTCATTGGCGCTACCTGTTCGGCTTTGGCAGGCCAGACGGGAATGTGGGTCTCTATCCGCGCGAATATCCGCACGGCTTCGGCTGCGCGCACCAGTCTGGGCAAGGCGCTGCAGATCGCCCTGCGCGGCGGCGCGGTCACCGGCCTGATCGTTGTGGCTCTCTCGCTGCTGGGCGTTGGCATCTTGTTCCTTTCCTTCGGTGGATTGCATAACCCGCAGCAAACGCCTTATCAATTAGTCGGATTCGGTTTTGGAGCGTCGCTGGTTGCGCTTTTTGCCCAGCTTGGCGGCGGTATTTATACCAAAGCTGCCGATGTGGGGGCTGACCTTGTCGGCAAGGTCGAGGCCGGAATCCCCGAAGACGATCCTCGCAACCCAGCCGTGATTGCCGATCTCGTAGGCGACAACGTGGGCGATTGCGCGGGTCGCGGCGCCGACATTTTTGAGTCGACCGCGGCGGAAAACGTCGGCGCCATGATTCTGGGCGCGGCACTCTATCCCGTATTCGGTATCAAGGGCATCCTCTTTCCTCTGATCGTGCAGGCCATTAACCTGATTGCGAGTATCATCGGCGTCAGCATCGTGCACAGCAAAGAAGACGAAGACCCGATGCATGCCTTGAACCGTGGCTACTACGTCACTTCACTTCTGGCGCTGGTTGGATTCGCGGTGGCGGTCCACTACATGCTGCAGGGACGCTGGTGGCTGCTCGGCTGCGGTATCTGCGGCATCATTACTTCATTCCTCTTCGTCCGCATCACCGAATACTATACGGAGACCCGCTTTCGCCCGGTTCAGAGCATTGCCAAAGCCTCGCTTACCGGTCCGGCAACCAACATCATCAGCGGCCTTGCGGTCGGCATGGAAACTCCAGCTGTGCCCGTCATCGTGATCAGCGCAGCTCTGCTGCTCAGCTATTACTTCGGCACGCGCGGCCTGGCGGATGTGACCAGCATCTCAGACTACTCAAAGGGTATTTACGGTACGGCCATTGCCACCATGGGCATGCTCTCTTCGGCTGCCTACATTCTGGCTATGGATACCTTCGGCCCCATTACTGACAATGCCGGCGGCATTATTGAAATGAGCAATCAGCCCGAGAGTGTTCGCGAAAAGACGGACAAGCTCGACGCGGCGGGCAACACGACCAAGGCGCTCACGAAAGGATATGCCATCGGTTCGGCATCTCTGGCCGCTTTCCTCCTCTTCTCCGCATATCTTGAGACCATCCGTGACATCGTCAATCAGCGAGTTACGGCTGCGGGAGGTGTGGTACCTACGGGCTGGAGCTTCTCGAATGTCAATCTCGCGTCAGTGCCGGTCTTCGTTGGCGCACTGCTGGGCGCAATGCTTACCTATCTCTTCTCGTCGATGGCTATCAAAGCCGTCGGGCGTACCGCGCAGACCGTAATTCAGGATGTCCATCAGCAGTTCAGAGAAAATCCCGGCATCATGCAAGGCACTTCGCTGCCGGATTATGGCCGCTGCGTTCATATCGTCACCGGGGCGGCGCTCAAGGAGATGGTGCTTCCGGGCGTGCTGGCCGTCGCCATGCCGCTTGCGGTTGGCGTCATCTTTCGTCATTTCAGCACCAGTTTTCGCATTCACGATATGGCTGGGGGACCTCAGATCAACGGGGTACCGATCAATCTTGGCGGAGCCGAGGCTGTGGCGGGGTTGCTTATGGTCGGAACGATTTCCGGCATCCTGCTTGCCATGCTGATGAACAATGGCGGAGGCGCATGGGACAACGCGAAGAAGTACATCGAAACCGGAGCCTACGGCGGCAAGCGATCTGAAGCGCACAAAGCAGCCGTTGTAGGCGATACAGTCGGCGACCCGTTCAAGGATACAGCCGGACCGTCGCTGCATGTGCTCATCAAACTGCTGGCAACAGTAACGCTAGTGCTGGCGCCGCTCTTCGTTTAACCTAAGTACGATCATCAAAGGCCGCCGTGCAGGCGGCCTTTTGTGTCGAATCATAGATTTCCAGAAAATCTCTGCTATCGTGCATGCTGATGGGTTCTTTCTTCAAAAGATCCGGCGACAAAGATAATAAGCCCAGGGAGTGGCAGTACTACAAATCTGTTCCGTTCACCAGACTGTGGTCTCTATATGCAGCTGTCTTCTGCTTGTTTGCCATCACAGGCTTCTTCGGAGACATGCTCAACCTCGGCCACATACCCTATGTCGTCGTGATCTTGAATGCGGTCTGCAGTGGGTTCACCGCTCTCATGTATGTTCACATTGGCACGCGTCTGCGTCGCCGCTTCTTTATCTATGCGACTCTTCTTCAGATTCCGCTATGGCTAGGTTTCTCCGTCACTGTTTCTTTCCTCATATCGCATTTTCATTTGCAGCCAGTGAGCACACCCTCCGGAATTCGATTCGCCGGTGTGGTCATGCTCCTGCTGGTCATCGTTTCGTATTCGTTATTCATCCGATTTCTTCGCGGAGAAGGACAGGAATCGTTCCGCATCCGCAATGAACTTGAGCTTGCGCATGGCATTCAGACGACGCTGGTGCCACCCATTTCGCTGCGCACCACGCAGTTTGAGTTATATGGACGCTCCGACCCCAGCGACAAAGTAGGCGGCGATCTCGTCGATGCAGTGCTTCTCGATGACGGCAGCACTGTGGCTTACCTTGCCGACGTTGCCGGTCATGGCCTGCAGGCAGGCATCCTCATGGGAATGGTGAAGACTGCGGCACGCACGTCGTTGCTTGATGCGTGTTCGACCGAGCCGAGCACGGTTTTGCCTTCTCTTATGGAGCGGCTGAATCGGGTGCTCCCCGACGTAAAAGAGCCGCAGATGTACGCAACCTTCGCCGGGTTTCTCCTGAATCCCGACGGCAACGTCTTCTATGCGCTGGCCGCGCACCCACCCATCCTGCACTATCATCTGCAAGCGAATGAACAGTGTTTAAAACAGATTTCCACTGAAGAATTTCCTCTGGGACTTTTGCCGGTCACCGGCTTTTCCTCCGAGGTCGTGAACATGGCATCAGGCGATCTGCTGATTGCCGTCACAGACGGAATTCTTGAGGCCTGCAATCAGACTGAAGAAGAATTCGGGTTGGATCGACTGGAGGACATCGTTGCACACCACTCCATGGACAGCCTGCAGACGATGGCAGACGTCATCGTCAACGCGGCGCGCAGCTTCGGCAAACAGACAGACGATCAAACGCTTCTGTTGATTCGGCGGCTTTAGCGTCCTTATGCTACAGCAGGCACCGTCCGACGCACAGCCAGCAATGCCATCAATCTCGTAATTCCGCTGATCAGCAGATTGACGCCGACAATCGTGGCAATCGCCCAGGCCGCGCTCGAAGGCCAGCGATCGAGAATCAGAAAAGCAAGTAGCAGCGTAATCAGCCCATCGAAAAGCAGCCAGGAAGAGCCTGCAGCTTTCCGAAGCTGGAAGAAACTGATGATTTGGAGAAAACCCTCAAGCAGAAACACGATTCCGAGAACAAAAGTAAACGAAACCAAACCGAGCACCGGGTGCCGAAAGAGCCAGATTCCGCCAATGATGTAGATGATGCCTACGAGTGTCTTCCACAGATAACCGCCAAAACTACCGGCGATAGCGGCGGTCGTGAGGTGAACTACCCCTGCCACGATGATCAAAATGGACAGCACGATTGCCGTGCTTATTCCAGCCATGACCGGCGATGACAGTGCGATGATTCCGCAAATGATCAGAAGCACGGCCCAGAGAATGGCCAAGCCTGTTCCGCGCCTCTGGGTACTGCCTAGAGTATCTGTCGACATGCGACCCTCCTAAAGAGAATGATCACTACCAACACAGATGCACCACAGATGCAGCATTTAACTTCGCAGGGGCAGCTGTCGGGCAACCTCTGACCGCCCCATCATACTCTAAAACGCAAATTGCGAAAGCATCTTAAAAGTCAGTTATGAATTTCAGGGCAGGCTCTTAGCTTCCCTTCATCTTCTCTTTGACGGCCTTGGCCAGCTTCTCAATTTCTTCCGCTTTCTTGATGACGGAAACCGACATCTGGTCCTTTCTGCTCTTGTCTACTTCAATCTTGAGTTGTTGCGCCAATTCCAGCAGCTTAGCCGTGTCATTCAAGATATCCTGTTGTCGCTGCGTATTGCGTCTCTGCACCTGCTGCTCCATGGATCGTCGCGCCATCGGATCAGCATCATTCTCGTCGCCTGATGGCGGCGCCATCCCCGGAGCAACAGGCACGGGGCGTGTAGTGGGCGGATTTTGCTGTTGCGCGTGAGCTGGAACGATACTGCCTGTAAGAAGAAGTATCAGAGCAAGCGATCTCAGCCGGGATGAATTGGCATCTAAACGTCGCATCAGGACATTATAAGAAGATTAGCTACAGTCATGACATATTTGCGTTCCGCAATCTCTCTATTCACTCCGGAACCACGCTTTTGGAAGCTTGGACCGAGGTTTTTCGATTCCATACAGGACTTCGCTTACCACGTCCTGCCGAGGATCGTTGTCACCGCCATTGTGGCATGGCTGCTTACGCGGGTGCTCAAAGCCATTACGAACCGCACTGTGCGTATTACGGAGCGCCACGCAGCAGTCCCGGCACGCCTGGCGCAGGTGCGCACACTGGCCTCCGTTATACGTGCGACCGGCATCGGCTTTATCATTTTTATTGCGGTTTTGGAAATTTTGCCCCTGCTGGGCTTCAAACTGGAGCCGCTGCTCGCCAGCGCCGGCATCGCTGGTGTGGCCATAGGCCTCGCCGCGCAAACCATTGTCAAAGATTGCCTGAATGGTGTGTTGATTCTTGTGGAAGATCAATACAATGTGGGCGATAAAGTTCGTCTGGCAGGACTTACCGGGGTCGTGGAGTCCCTGTCGCTACGCAGGACATTGGTGCGCGACGGAGACGGTACACTCTATGTCATTCCAAATTCGCAAATTACGACTGTCGCCAACCTCACACGCGATTACTCCGTCGCTACGATGAACGTGTCTGTCGATTTCTCCGCTGACCCGGATAAGGTTCTAGCTCTGCTGAAAGACGTGGTTATGGGGGTTCGCAACGATCCGGCATACAAAGACGTTTTTCTTAGCGACCCAACACTGCTCGGCGTCGATACCATCAAGGGGTCGCAGGTCATCTATCCCGTACAAATAAAGACAAAAGCCGATCAGCAATGGGCAGCCATGCGTGAAACGCAGCGCCGCATTCGCATCGCGCTTGCGGAAAACGGGCTGTTGCCGGGCGATCCGCTGCGCGTGTATGGGTCGAATGTGCAGTTCACGGGCACGAACCATTCCTCTGAAGCAGGCGCAAAAGCGGTGGCGGTCGACCCAACGACTGCGAAACCAAATGAGATCAATCCCTTCACTGGCGAGGGAATGTAGGCTGCACCCACAATTGAGGTGCCGCGCCAAAAAAGCAGATCCTTCGACTACGTCCTTGCTTCGCAAGGACGTAGTCGAAGGATGACAACTCTTTTTACATGACAGTAACCGAAAAAATGCTTTAGCCGAGCTTTACACTCCGCTCAGCTCTTTGAGCAGTTCTTCCGCATCGCTCGTGGGCGGCTGACAGGCACTCCCACGGCAAACGACAGCGAAGCTCGCCTGATTCTGTAGCAGCGGCAACGCTGGCAGTGTCTCGGCCAGTACGGGAGGAAGATTTGCGGCGGTCACCTGCTCATGTTGCAACGCGATCACACTTTTATTCACGGCATAACGCGCTGTGGCCATGGCTGCCAATTGATGCGCCTGTTCGTCTTCGCCAATGATGACAACCTGTATCGGCGGCAGCAGAAGCCGCGCCAGAGCAAGCCCGTAGGTGCCAGCATATAGGCCGAAATGCTCCACGATCCCGCCGAAGTGTTCCAGTGTATCCTCCGCCTTTTCGCGGAAATCAGTCCGTCCACTGAGCGCTTCGAGACGCAGCAGAGCTCCAGCGGCAGCCGGATTGCCCGCTGGGGTCGGCGTATCCTGCAAGGGTTTACGGCGAGCAACGAGCGCGCCCAGAATGTCTCCGCCGGGAGTTTCCGCGTCGAAGAAGCCTCCGCCTGTAGTGTCGTAAAAACGCGCGACCATCGCATCGCCAATTTCTATCGCAGCGTTGTAATAGCGCATTTCACCGGTTGCCTGCCACGCATCCAGGCATGCGTGCGTTAGAAAAGCATAATCATCCAGCACTCCCGCAACACGCTGCCGCGCCGTCTTGTCATCGGCATATGCAATGACGTGCGCCAATCCGTGCTCTTTGCTCCAGCCTTCGTTCAAAATACGATCCAGCGTCTTCAGCGCAAAAGCGCGCTGAACCGGCAGTTGCAATACATGCGCCGCTTCCAGATATGCGGAAATCGCAAGCGCATTCCAGCTTGTGTATACCGTTTGATCGACGAAGGGTGCAGGCCGCGCCAGCCGCGCTGCGTAAAGCTTGTTTCGCGCCGATTCGAGCGCTGCCCGTACATCATCCGCACTGAGCGAGAGGCGCTGCGCGACATCCTCCACGGTGTATTTCACATGCAGGACATTTTTTTGGGGGTTGTGGTGCATGTCACCCATCTCACCGATATCGAAATAAAGCCCGGCGACTGACAATTCGCTTTCCGTCAGCACCGCGGCCGCTTCTTCGCGCGTCCAGGTGAAATAATCGCCGTCGTCGTCGAGTGTCACATCCGCATCCTGTGATGCATAGAAGCCGCCGCGTTCGCGGTCGGTGAGCCACTCATCCATCCAGCGCATCATGTCTTTGGCGACGCGCGAGAACTCCGGCTCTACAAATGTCTGGAACGCATGCACATAGTTCTTCAACAGCTCGGCATTGTCGTAGAGCATCTTTTCAAAGTGCGGAACCACCCAGCGTTCGTCGACTGAGTAGCGATGAAAGCCTCCGCCGAGGTGATCGTAAATGCCGCCGGAGGCCATCTTCTGTAGCGTCACAACAGCGGCCTGCTTCGCTGCTTCATTGCCGGTACGAGCGGCAACGTCGATCAATAAATCCAGCGCTGCGGGATGCGGAAACTTCGGCTGCGTGCCAAATCCTCCGTGCCTCGTGTCGAATTGATTCACGGCGCTTGCAACCAGTCTGTCGACCAACTCAAGCCCCAACGAGCCACCGCGCCCGGAGAAGCTCTCGCCATGCTCAATGGCCGCGAGCACACTGCCTCCTGTTTCGAGTGCGTCGCCGCGCTTCGTCTTCCATACATCAGCCAGTGTCAGCAGCACACGCTCAAATCCCGGCCGCCCGTAGCGGTCGTCGCGGGGAAAATAGGTACCACCGAAAAATGGCATTCCGTCCGGAGTGAGAATCGCCGTCAGAGGCCATCCGCCCTGCCCGCTTATTGCGGAAATAGCGGCCTGGTAGCGGCTGTCCACATCGGGCCGTTCATCACGGTCCACCTTCACCGCAATGTAGTGTTCATTAATGACTTGCGCCAACGAAGCGTCTTCATACGATTCGCGATCCATGACATGGCACCAGTGGCACCAGACAGCGCCAATGTCCAGCAGTATGGGCTTGTCCTCTTTGGCCGCCAGCGCGAATGCCTCAGGTGACCATTCACGCCATTGCACAGGCTGATGCATGGCCGAGCGCAGATATGACGATGCGGCATGTTCGAGCGAATTGAATTGACTCATCTCTCGCAGTTTATCGCCTTACACGATGTGGACGGAAACACCGCTCCGGACTATGCCGTTTGTTCGCGGCGGAGAAAACGCAGATAGCAGTAAGCGGTAACCCCAGAGAATACGACGGCAAAACATGCGTAAATCCAGAAGTTCATCAAGCCAACGCCATCATGATAGAAGTGTGTCCAAACATGCACTTTGTAGCCCACCAGGAGCAAGCTCAAGCCCATGCTTGCGATGATGACCCATGCGCGGTGTTCCAGCAGCCAATGCGCTGGAACGAAGAGCGCAATCGGCAATACCGCGCAGATCCAGATCATTGCGACACCGGCAAACGTAATCAACAGCCAGACAGCAAAACCATAGCCGAGCGCGGAAACCAGCAGTGGGAAATTCGGGCCGCTGTTACGAAGCACCTCGACAATTTGAAAAGGTGACGTCGCGACGAAACCAGCAGCCCATCCAAGGAGCGTTGCCAGTATTGCCTTGCGCCATCGCCTCGAACGTGTCATGCCTCATCCCACCAGGCGCTGCGCCACCTGCACGTATAAATCCACCGCATCCAGAAGCTCACGCTTGGCCAGCTTCTCATGCGGCGTGTGCGCCACATGAATGGACCCAGGCCCCAGCAGGATGGGCTCTCCCCAGTTCGTTAACGCAGGGATGTCTGTTGTGAACGCAGCGACCATCGTGGGCAGTCCTTCCAGATGTCGCATCCGCACGAACGGAATCTCCAGCGTGAAGTCCACATCCGCCAGGCCTGCAACGGCATTCTGAATAGCCTTGCGCGTCTCTTCGGAGGACCCCACGAGCCGCACCAGAATCTGCGCTTCAGCATGGTCGGCGATCACATTGGTGGCGCGGCCGCCTTCGAGCAAACCAATATTCAGCGTGCTGGGACCTGCTTCTTCCGTGACCGGCAGTTCAAGCCGTAGCACGCGGTCAAGTGCCTCAACAAGTTTGTGGATCGCGCTCTCACCCAGTTCCGGATATGCAGAGTGCGCCATCTTTCCCTTCGCCTGAATCAGCGCCCGTAGCACTCCTTTAGACGCGATTCCTAGCCGGTTGTCGGTCGGCTCACCGTTAATCAGAAAACGACTGCCTTTCGATTGTGCATTCGCCAGCTTCGCGCCGGCAGAGTCCCGTTCCTCACCCACGACGAAGAGCAGGCCCACTTTAATGCCCGCATCGCGCAGCCGCTCTGCCGCGGCAATTTGTGCAGCAATAATTCCCTTCGCATCACATGCGCCGCGCCCATAGATATATTCTTCGTCTTCACTGCTCGGAATAAATGGCGGCACAGTATCCATGTGCGTTGACAACACCACATCGGGTGTTTGGCCCGACGCGCCAGCGTAAACATTGATACGGTCGCCTTTGGCGTGACTTTCTGCGGGCTGGTCAACGTGCGTTCGTTCGACCTCAAATCCGCGGCCCGCCAGAAAATCCGCGAGATATATGCCTACCGCGCCCTCGTTGTAAGTGATCGATTCGATATCGATCAGGTTCCGCGTCAGTTGAATCGGATCTAGCGTCATCGTGTCTCAGAATACCTGACTCGATCGCTACAATAAGGAAGAATGTCAACAGTCCCCTCCACTTCGGCCGTGCTGCGCACCATCGAAGGCCTGCGCGGTCCGGCAGGCAAGCTCGAAGCCATCCTGAATGCGGGTGCGGAAAACGCGCCCTATACAGTGCTGGTATGCCATCCACACCCGCTCGGCGGCGGGACGATGCACAACAAAGTTGTCTATCACGCAATGAAAGCTTTTCAGGCGTTTGGCCTACCCGTACTGCGCTTCAATTTTCGCGGAACCGGGCTGAGTGAAGGCGTGCACGATGACGGACATGGAGAGCAGGATGACGTCCGTTCAGCACTTGACTGGCTTGACCGCGAGTTTCGGCGCCCTATTCTTTTTGCCGGATTCTCCTTCGGCGGTGCGATTGGGCTACGCGCCTGCTGTGGCGACGAGCGCGTGAAAGGACTGATCGCGCTCGGCTTGCCTGTCCACGCAGAAGGCCGCGATTATCACTATCGTTTTCTTCCTGCCTGCCCTCAGCCGAAACTGTTTGTCAGCGGTACGCGCGACCAGTACGGGCCCATGCCGCAACTGGAAGCTGTCTTCCACACGGCATTGCAGCCGGCGGAAATGGTATGGGTTGAAGACGCGGATCACTTCTTCGCAGGTAAACTGGATCAGGTGCAGCTTGCTATCCGTAACTGGGTGCAGAAGCATTTTCATCTCGCGAACGCCTCATGACCTCCGATACCGGCACAGAACTCGAAGCTCTTCACTCCATCGCGCAGGATATTTTTCTGCAAGCACTCGACGCCTGCGATATAGGCAAGGCATTCGATCGGCATTTGCACTTTGAAGACACCTCCCTCATCCGGCATCCCTCTACAGCGATGAAACCTGTTTCCGTCCCTCTGGGCAGTTATAAGAAAGTCTTCATCATCTCTTTCGGCAAGGCAGCCATGACGATGCTCAATGCCCTGCTTGAACGTCTGCCCAAAAAAATTCATGTGCGCGGCGTATGTTCGGCGCCGGAGACGCCCAAGAAGCGTAACTGGCGCATTCGTTACTTCACGGGCGGACATCCGCTTCCCAATGAGGAATCGTTTGAGGCCGCAGAGGCCGCGCTCAAACTGCTCAGGCGCGCGAAGAAAGATACTTTTATTTTCTTTCTCATCAGCGGGGGCGGTTCAGCCATGCTGGAACTGCCGCGCAATCCCAAAATTTCACTCGAAGACACGATTGCATTTCACGAAACGCTTATCGCCTCTGGAGCGACCATTACGGAGATCAACACCGTTCGCAAGTATTTCTCGGCCGTCAAAGGCGGCCGGCTTGCGCTCGCCGCTCCCGAGGCGGAAAAGCTCTCTCTGGTGCTGGCTGATGTGCCGCTCAAGGACCTTGGCGCTGTCGCCTCATCGCCGACACTGCCCGATCAATCGACGTTCGAAGAGTGCCGTGCCATTCTGACGCGTTATCGTCTGCTGGAAAAATTTCCTGCCGCCGTGCGCGAATATTTCGAGTCTCTTCCGCCTGAAGTCGCTGCAGAGACCCACAACGCGAATGCAGAAAAAGCCTTCGCGCACACGCAGTTTGACACGCTGCTCTCCAACCATGATTTCGTCAACGCGGCGCGCGACCGGGCACAGCAGCTTGGCTTTCGCGTGGTTATCGACAACACCTGCGACGACTGGGATTACGCCGACGCATCACGCTACCTGCTCAAACGCTTCCATGAGCTTCGCGCCGAACATCCGCGGCTCTGTCTGCTTTCGAGCGGCGAGGTCACCGTCGAGCTGGGCGCACAGCCAGGCTGCGGCGGACGCAATCAGCAGTTTGCACTCGCTTCCGCATTTGACCTCGCGAAGTATGAAGGCCAGCCGCTCGTGGTCCTCAGTGCAGGTTCGGACGGCATTGACGGCAACAGCCCAGCCGCTGGCTCCATAGCCGATACAACGACAATTGCCCGCGCTCGTGCATACCACTTCGATCCGGAATCGAGTCTGGCTCGTTTCAACACCTGCCCGCTCTTTTCCGCTCTCGGCGACACCATCATCACCGGCCCAACCGGCAACAATCTTCGCGATCTTCGTATTCTTCTGGCTACGCGCAGCTAGAAGCGGATGCGCCGTTGAATGCGCGGCAACACTTCGTTGCGCTATTATTCTGTAACTGGTATTACCTAGAAAAAAGGAGAAAGACTTTGGCACTGCTCGTCATCCTCACTTTCGCGACCATTTTTATTGTTGGTATCCTCTGGGCTACCAGCCGCAAGTCAGACGACCACTCTCACTAGCGATCAGCTGCCATGCCGCACCAATTGCGGGCCAGGACGTGTCTCACCACGGTCAATCCTGTGCAGGAAATGGTTCACGGCATCAGCGAATGCCGCCGGAGATTCCTCGTACGGTAGATGTCCGACGCCTGGGAGCACCACCATTTCTGCATGGTTGAGCATTTTTTCCAGCAAACGCCCCGATTCAATACTGACCGCCCGGTCACGCGTCCCCCACAACAGGAGAACAGGGAAATCATGCAGGGATGTGAGCGCATTTTCGAGCTCGCGCATATCGTCAAACCATCCATGCAGGATGTTTAGGACATGCTGTACCGTTCCCGGCACCCGCAATGAGTTCATGTAGCGGCTCAATGCTTCCCGGCAGACGAGTTTGCTGTTCCCATGCATGCGCCCAAGTGCTAATTCCTGCAATTTTTCCGGTAGATGAGGGATCTGATAGGCAAACCAACGGCCGAGCGAAGAGCAATAAAAATGCAGCAGAGGATCGGAAATCGTAGAAAACGGATTTGCCGGTGCATGCAGCACCAGGCTGCGCACCAGTTCAGGGTAATGTGCTGCGAGCATGAGGGCCACGGCGCCACCATGCGAGGTGCCGAGGATATCCGCGTGCTCGATACCCGCGCGCATCATGAACGCGGCAGTACGATCTGCCTGCGCCTTCAGGCTGGCATCCAGTCCGGACACACGTTCTGATCTTCCAATTCCCAGAGCGTCCACGGCGTATAGTGTGGACGATTGTCCCAGGCGCGAAAAGCTTGGGAACCATGCATCCGCCGATCCCAGCAGGCCATGCAACAAGAGAAGGGACGGACCGGAGCCCGTAATAAGGCAGTGCATTCTGTGTCCGTCCACCAGCACAGACTTCTCTTCGGGCTGCGGATCATCCGCCCGCAGCATCCAGCTCGATAATGCCATTTCTGCCCCTTGACCCCGGTGCCGCGATGGTCACAGCGACCAAAGAATTCTCAGAATCTTAACCTTCTTTTAGAGAAGCGGATAGCCCAAAAAGATGCATGGGTACTTTTGTCCTAACCCCGTGGAGTGCGACTTGTGCGGAGGTTGTTCATTCTTTGCATATATGATTTTTCATATAAAGATACGGAAAAAGGCCACGCAATCATCACTAACTCTCGTCACACCTATCATTTCGACTGTCACGAAATTCTGTATCTCCTCCAAAATCATAGGTATACTGGAACAGTACTTTGGGCATTATGCTGCCAGTGTGCGATGGCAACCAATTTGCATGTTCATAATGTCGCTTACACCCGTCTCTTCTGTTGAGCCGCACGATGGAAAGGTCACTTCAAACCCGGATCACTGTACTACTTCTGGCCTTTTTCACCGTGGCGGCTGCTGTTTTTGCAGCGTTTAATTTCGTTCAGGAAAATAATTATCCCCTGCCGACCGACGGCGTCTGGTGGACTGAAGCCAATGGCGGGTTGCAGGCCCAGCGGGTGCTTGCCAATGGTCCGGCGCAGCGGGCGGGTATCAAGACCGGCGACCTGCTCACCCAGGCAAACGATAGACCTCTGCCCCGCTATGCCTCACTAGTGCGGGAGATGGTTCGCACCGGAACCTACGGCACTATTCACTACACGCTGATTCGCTCCGGCGTAAAGCTGCCCGAAGTCCCGCTCATTCTCGACCCGCTCGATCGCAGCAACAATCAGGGGTATCGCCTTATTGCGCTGATCTACCTGGGCATCGGGCTCTACGTTCTATTTCGACGCTGGACAGCGCCCCATGCGACCCACTTTTACATCTTTTGTCTGGCATCGTTTGTCCTGTATGCCTTCAATCACACGGGCAAGCTCAATGCCCTTGACTGGATTATTTACTGGGGCAAGATCGTTGCCGGAGCCTTGCAGCCCGCTCTTTTTCTACACTTTGCCTTAGCGTTCTCTGACGACCGGCGAGCTCACCGGCGGCTGCTTGCCTGTCTCATTTATCTGCCTGGTTCCCTTGTTGTGGCTTTGCAAGCCATCGCCATCCACCAGTGGTCGGCGACAGAGCTTTTAAGCCATCGTCTTGATCAGTTCGCTACCGGCTACATGGCCTTTTACTATGTGCTGGCAGCCATTGTCTTTTTTATCAGCTACCAGCATGAGGGCCAGCCGCTTCGCCGCCAGCAGATGAAATGGCTCACGCGAGGCACCGTTGTTGCGATTGTCCCCTTTACGCTATTGAATGCCATTCCATACATGGCCGACATGGCGGTGCCTGATCTGCTGACGAAGATCGTCGTCCTCTGCCTGGTCTTTCTGCCCCTGACTTTCAGCTGGGCCATCATCCGCTATCGCCTCATGGATTCGGACCTCATCTTTAAGCGCGGCGTCACATACACACTGGCAACTGCGACGCTTGTGGCGCTCTACTTTGCGCTGGTAGGGCTTGCCGGCGAGGTCGTCCATAAACACCTGCCCAACGCCGGAGCATGGGGTCTGATTGCCGCTATTATCATCACTGCACAGCTCTTTGACCCGCTGAAGCGCGGCATTCAGGAGCGGGTGGATCGCGTCTTCGACCGCAAGCGCTATGATTACCGCGAAACGCTGGTCGACTTTGGCCGCGGGCTCAGCTCTGAGACGGATCTGGACGCGCTGCTGACTTCCATTGTGGAAAGTCTGCCGCACACTCTGCTCGTATCGCGCGTTGCCGTATTTCTGGCGGAGAAATCCAGTCACTACCGCCTTGCTGCCGGGCATGGTTTGCAGCCCTCCGTCCTTGAAGGCAGGGAGGCTCTCGATCTCCGTTTCTTGGACTTCGATCAGCCTGACGCAGGCTCGCACATCTTCTTTGAAAATCCGCAGCAGGCGCTGCATCTGACCGACAGTGAACGCCGCACCACAGCTGCGCTCGACCTCAATTACTATCTACCTTGTCGATTGCAGGCGCGCACCATTGCCGTGATTGGCCTTGGCCGCACCTCCGATGGCGATTTTCTTTCGAGCGAAGACATGGAGCTGCTCGAATCGCTGGCCAGCTATATCGGCATCGCCATCCAGAATGCCCGCCTCTATCAAAGCCTCGAGCAGAAAATTTCTGAATACGAGCGCCTGAAGGAATTCAACGAGAATATCGTCGAATCGATCAATGTCGGCATCCTCGCCGTCGATCTCGAAGAACGCATTGAGAGCTGGAATGCGCAGATGGAAGTCTTCTGCGCCCTGCCGCGCCGTGAAGCTCTCGGCAAACGTCTTTCGGAAGTTTTCCCGCCGTCGTTTATGCAGGAATTCCAGCGCGTGAAAGATGATCCCGGCGTACACAACCTCTACAAGTTCCGCCTGGAAATACGCGAGGGTGAAACCCGTACTGCGAACATCGCCGTAGCTCCACTCGTCTCACGCAATTTCGAAACAGTTGGCCGCATCATTCTGCTCGATGACATCACTGAACGCACCGAACTCGAAGCGCAACTGAGCCAGGCGGAGAAGCTCTCGTCCATCGGCCTGCTTGCAGCCGGAGTGGCGCACGAGGTCAATACTCCTCTCGCCGTCATCTCTTCGTACACGCAGATGCTCTCGAAGCAACTGCGCGGCGACGAACGTCTTACCCCGTTGCTTGAAAAGATCACGACGCAGACCTTTCGCGCCTCCGAGATTGTCAACAATCTGCTTAACTTCTCGCGCACCAGCGGAGCTGAATTTCGCGAGACGGATGTGAATGCGATCATCCGCGAAACCCTTACTCTGCTTGAGCACCAGTTCAAAACCGCGCAGGTAAACACCTCCATTGAGCTTGCCCCGAACCTGCCGCCGATCATGGGAAATGCGGGCAAGCTGCAGCAGGTCTTTCTGAATCTCTTCCTCAATGCGAAGGATGCAATGTCAGGCGGCGGCACATTGCGCATC
>DATHQH010000201.1:0-5119 GCA_035482895.1 Alloacidobacterium sp.
CGGTTTTAACCAAAACCAGAACGGATAACGCATGCAGGGCCTAAATTATCAGCAGCAGTCCGTCTCTGGCATGAACGGGGTGGAACTCATCGTCGCTTTGTACGATGGCATGGTTCGTTTTTTAAATCGCGCGATTGAAGCCACGGATGCAGGCAATGTGCAGGAACGACGTATAGCGGTCAAACGGGTCCTCGACATTTTGATGCACCTGCAATCGCGCCTGCGTATGGATGTCGGCGGTCCGGCCAAGACTCTGTCCGAGTTCTATGCGGCTGTCTTTGCCTTGTGCATCGAAGGGTCGCGCCTGTCTTCAGCCGATCGATTCCGTGAAGCGATACAGTGCGTTCTCAACGTGCGCGAGGCATGGCAGCAGGTCGCTCAGGATCCTGAGGTGCGCAAGCAATTTGCATCACCCTCTAAGATGCAACCGATTGCCTCAGGACAGAACGGTCAGATGGGGATGCAGAATCAATCTTCCAGTTGGACGGCTTAGTGCGTGACCGCCAGCTCTTCTTCCAGTAATTGCTTCTGGAACAAATTCGCATAGTGGCCGTTTTGTGCCAGCAGCTCGTCGTGCGTTCCCAGTTCGACGATGCGTCCCTGGACAAGCACTGCGATCTGGTCCGCGTTCCGCACGGTCGAGATGCGGTGCGATATGAGAATAGTCGTTCGCCCCTGCATGATCTGGCGCAGCTCTTCGAGAATGCGCTCTTCCGTGTAGGTATCCACGCTGGCCAGCGAATCATCGAGGATCAGAATGCTGGGATCGCGGAGAATCGCTCGTGCCAGCGCTGACCGCTGCTTCTGTCCACCGGACAGGGTCAGACCGCGTTCGCCTACCAGAGTCTCAAATCCGCGCGGGAACTCTTCAAATTCTTTGCGGATATGGGCTGCCTCAGCAGCGCGCATGACCTTATCTACACTCGCATGAGAGACACCAAAGGCGATATTTTCCCGAATCGTTTCACTGAAGAGAAATGTCTCCTGCGGAACGAATCCGATATTGGCTCGAAGCGCATCCAGTGGATACTCCCGGATCGGGCGGCCATCCATCAGGATGCTTCCAGGACTGGCATCGTATATGCGCGCAATCAGGTTCACCAGCGTCGATTTCCCGGAGCCCGTTGGCCCAACTAGCGCCAGGCTGCTGCCAGCCGGAATTTTCAACGACAGATGATGCAGTACCTGGGCCGAATGTCCGTTGTCCTCGTCATACGAGAAGTTCAGATTGCGGAATTCGATCTCTCCGCGAAGTTTCAGGTCAGCGGGAATGGAGGTGTCGACATCACGGTCGTCAATCGAAGGTTCAGCCTTGAGCAACTCATCGATGCGGACAATGGATGCGGTTCCGCGTTGGAAAAGGTTGACAACCCACCCCAAAGCTATGACCGGCCAAGTCAGCATCACCAGGTAAGTATTAAAGGCGACAAAATCACCCACGCTGATGCGGTGCGACAGGACTTCATGACCGCCGACAAGAAGCGAAATCGCCATTGCCAGTCCAAGAACAAATTCGAGCGTTGGCCAGAGCATGCCCATGAGTTGAACCAGCCGCAGGCCGCGGCGGATGTATTCGCGGTTCGATTTCTCGAATGCGGCAATCTGGGCTTCTTCCTGCGCAAAGGCGCGAACCAGTCGTGCTCCGGAGAAATTCTCCTGCGCCTGCGCGGAGATATCGGAAAACATTGCCTGAATACGCTCGAAACGCTCATGAATCTTACGCCCAAGGGCCTGCACTAGAATGCTGGCTACAGGAAGCGGCACAAGTGCAACCAGAGTCAGGAATGGACTGATCTTCAAGAGGAAAAACAAGGCGCCTATTGAAAACAACACCGTATTGGCGCTGTACATGATCGCCGGACCAAGCAGCATGCGGACGGCATTGAGGTCGTTCGTCATGCGAGCCATGATGTCGCCGATGCGGTGCTGTTGGTAATAGGCTGCTGGCTGTTTTTCCAACTGCAGGAAGAGATCGTTCCGCAGGTCGAATTCAATTTCACGCGAGATGCCGATGATGATCCAGCGCGTCAGAAAGAGGAAAATGCCCTTCGCGATAGAAACGGCGACCAGAAGGCTCGCGTAGAGCCATATTTTCTTTTGCGTGACGCCGTGGTTCATGTCGTCGATGGCGACACGAATCACCTGGGGAAAAAAGATCCAGATGGCATTGCTCAGAACAACAGACACGCCTCCCCAGAAGAAGCTGCGTCGGTAGCGGCGCATATATGGAAAGAGAGGTTGCAGCTGTTTGAGCATTAATCCTTATTGTAGTGCTGGATATCTGATTCCTTTTTGTAAGAAAGGTCGCATCAAGTGGGAGTGCGAAGCAGCAGATAGCTACCTGCGAGGCCGAAAAGCACATCGGGCGACCACGCTGCCAGAAATGCAGGCAGCAGGTTCACATTTCCCATAGCCTCAAACATGCCATCTACAAAGAGATAAGCAATGGCCATACCGATGGCGACCGCAATGCCGGCAAGTGAGCCTCGCTTGCCCATGGAAAGCGCAAAGGGAACCGCCAGAATTGCCATGACGAGCGTGATTAACGGGTATGCGATTTTGCGATTCAGCTGCACGCGCAGCCGCATGGTGTCGAACCCGCTCTGCCGCATGTCGCGAATATACCGCTGCAATTCGTTAAAGCTCATCTCTTGAGATGGGCGGGTTTCTTTCTTGAAATATTGCGGACCTTCCACAATTTCCGGAAACGTATTCACTTCAAATGTCTGGTAGTCAGTGATTACATCTCCATTAAAATTGCGCTGCCAGCCATGTTCAAAAATCCAGCGATGAATTTGCGGGTCCCAATGCGCTCCGGCCGCAAAAATTCGCCGAGACAACGAAAAGGTGGATGGATCGAATTCGAAGACGGTGATGTTGGCGAAACGGTCGTTATCCGGATCGAAAAACTCGTAGTAGAAGATGCGTCCCGGTTTGCCCTGTTGCTGCAGGCCAAACATCCATTTTCTGTCAGGGCGGAGGTAAGTCTGCGCAGGTTTCCCTTTGATGACGTTGTGCAGAGCCTCCTGTTTTCGGTTTGCAGTTGGCAAATATATTTCGTCAAAGAGAAACAGCGAAACCGACAAGATCGAGGCGATGACCAATACCGGTATGACGACCCGATATAGACTGATGCCCGTTGCTTTCATCGCAGTGAGCTCGTTTGAGCGATTCAGCCCGCCAAACACTACGAGGACAGCGATCAGTACGCCGAGAGGCGTAATGATGTAGATCATGCTCGGCGTAAGGTTGATCAGATATTCGCCTACGGTAATGAGTGGAGTTTGGTTGCGAATAATATCGCCCAGCAACTCAAAGAAGGTGAACACCAGCATCAACATTACGAATGCGGTCAACACCATGGTGAAGGTAGAGATAAATTGCCGAATGACATAGTCATCCAGAATGAGAGGAAAGCGTCCGCGCACATGGCGTTTCGAAACAGAACGTTCGGCTGCGACGCCTGTATCCGGAAGATTCGATGTCTTTTTCAGCTTCAACCATGAGCCGATGGATGTGATAGCCGCTAGTGCGGCCCCGCCAGTGGACATTTGCCGCAGAAAGAAGACGCCGCAGACAGCAAAGATAATATTCGCCATCCACACACCGGCAAAGACGGGCAGCTTGTTTTGCCGGGCCAGCGCCACGCCAATATTCGAGAGAAAGTAGTAGATGAATACCAGCAAAATGGTGAGCACGAAGCCTGCGCTTTTGCCGCCGCGTTTGGAAGAAATACCCAGCGGCACCCCTACCAGCATAAGGACGAGGCATGCTGATGGATACGCATAGCGACGGTGCAACTCGATGAGAAACCATCGCCCGTCGGGCCGACGGGCACGGTCCAACAGATCACGATTCGACATGGCAACGACCGGAGCGTCACTATGACCCAGGTGGGGATCGGGAGCTGTCGTGGTTTCAAGAGGCAAGTCAGTTTGAGCAAATGTCGATACGTTATATTCATCCGGCTTATCCGAAGCCGTTTGATGTTGGGTGCCATTCCGAAGCCGCATAACAAGCGTTTGGTTGTCAGTGCTGGCTACGGTCGCATCTTCCGCGGTAGTGATTTTCGGGGACACAGGATCTGTCAAATCAGCCAGAAATACTTGATGCCATCTCGCCGCGCCTGTCCCCGCGCGCACATCTGCTACATAAAGGACTACGTTTTTCAGATCTTCATAAAAGACGCGTGGCTGAATTTCATATGTAGCCTGGGTATTTTTCAGCCCATCTTCAATTTTGAGTAGTTGCGCAGAGGCTTTCGGGGCGAAATACAGAGTATTTAATAGTCCGCCCCCCCAGGCTACGGTGGCAACAATGGCAACGATGCCGACGAATCTCCACACGCCAACGCCTGAAGCACGCATGGCTGTAATTTCGCTGTCTGCGGCGAGACGGCTTAGGCCGAGCAGAATGCCGACTAGTACCGCCATGGGGATCGTGACGGTAAACATATTAGGCAGCATCAGGAGAAAGATCTCAACGACGGCGCTCGACGACGTACTGTTGCGAACAGCTAGCTCAAGCAGTGGGCCGAGCTCTTTCATGAACAGGACAAATGTGAAGAGCACTCCTCCCAGGAATGCGTGCGTGAGGACCTCTCTCAGAATGTAGCGGGTAAGAATGCGCACAAATAGCTTCCGCTCTCAGTCTACAGGCTTTAGCGTGGGTGCCGGTAAATGAGGTCAAGCAATTCGTCGTACATGGCCTCGGCACTTTCCGGACCTTTTTGATCACATCGATGAGGATTCTCTTCTTTATTCGCCTTGGGGTAGAAAACGGTAACCAACCCCTCGCACAGTTTTCAAATGGGTTGGATTAGTCGGTTCATCCTCGATGTACCGTCGCAGACGAACGACGAAGTTGTCGATCGCGCGCGTATCCGTATCCTCGCGCACGCGCCAAACCTGCTCCAGCAACTCTTTGCGGGAAATGATGCGACCCTGATTGTGCACAAGATAACGCAGAAAATCCGCTTCCATCAATGTGAGGTGAATGTGCTTATCGGGAGCGGTCAGTTCGAGCGCCTCAAAGTCAATGCACCGGCCTGCGAACTCAAATTTTGCAGGGATATCATGCGCATCCTGTACCGGTGGAGAAGAGGGGACAGAATGCCACG
>DATHQH010000202.1:0-49165 GCA_035482895.1 Alloacidobacterium sp.
GACCGCCATCTACGTCCACGTACCAGATGTTGAGCTTTTTATCGCCATAAAGAATGCGCTTTGAGTCCGGCGACCACTTTGGCGAGTAAAAGAAGGATGGCTCCGGACCCAGATCAATCACCTTCTTCGCGCCGATACCATTTTGTGGCGAGATGAACAGCTGGTACTCGCCCGATGCGTCGCTGAAATAAGCAATCGACTTTCCATCCGGCGACCAGGCGGGATCGCGCTCCGCGGCCGACGATGTATTCGTCAGGTTGCGCGCATCTCCTTTTTCCTGCGGAACGGTGAAGATATCGCCGTGTGCTTCAAACACAGCACGCGCGCCTGTAGGTGAGATGGCAGCGTGCCGAATCTCCTGCGCTTCAATTGTTGCTACGTGCGGCTCCAGCGCTGGCAGATCACCACGCAAGGTAATGTTCACCGTATGTTCCGATTTGCTGGCGAGGTCATAGAGATGGATGCTGCCGAATTGCTCGTAGACAATTCCACCCGGTCCCGCGTCGGCAGACTTCAGATCGAAGACATGGTTCTCTACCGCCTGCTCTACTGTCTTGCTTTTCGTGTCATATACAAACAGTGTCAGCGGTCCGTTCCTGTCGGAGAGGAAATAGACCTTATCGCCGACCCACATGGGATTCTTGTCGTTTGAATTGTCCCGAGGCACCTTCACCAGATCGAGTGTCGACAGATTTACCAGCCATATCGGTTCCGTCTGGCCGCCGCGATATCGCTTCCACGCCACCTGCCATTGATTGAAAGGCGTGTAAGCGATCCATTTGCCGTCTGCGGAAAGTGATCCACTGTCCGCCGATGGCAGCGGCATCTCGACCGGCAGGCCGGACCCGTCGGCGGAAATCCTGAACAGCTTCGCGAAATCGTTGAATGCCGTGCGTCCGCTCAGAAACAGCAGCTGCGAGCCATCCGGAGTCCATCCAACCACTGCATCTTGCCCTGGATGATAGGTGATCCGTCTCGGCACGCCGCCTTCGGCAGAAATCACATAGACATCGTCGTTGCCATTGATCCTTGCCGAGTAAGCAAGCCGGTTTCCGTCCGGGGAGAAGAAGGGTCCCGCGGTGAGTGATGCTGTAGACGTCAACCGCTGCGCTTCGCCGCCATCGCGCGAAACGACCCACACATCATCCGCATAGCTGAATGCAATCTTGTCCTTGCCAAGTGATGGATTGTGTAGAAGCAACGGGGAGGCCAACGCAGAAACTGAAGCTGAAAATATGAAAAAAAGCTGACGCAAACGTCGAAACACGCATCCTCCACGGGCTGTGATAGTGGCGCAAGTCTACTATAAGTACCAAACTCCCTGTTCCAGATGGCAACCGCAACTTCTTGGAAAGAAGCTGTGTAGAACATGGCGCACACTTCTCAAGGCCCGCCCGTCTCGGCAAGCAGGCGAACGCTCAAGCTCGTCAGGAAAACTATTCCTGGACGTTCTTACGTGGCCTTTTCACCTTGCTCAAAGCCGTCCCCGGAGGATAGCCTGTCGACTGCCGCACCGTAAGCTTAGTCGGAATCGGCCACGTCTTTTTTGCCCGTGCATGCATCGGCTCGACGTGCGAGCGCAATGCGGAAAATGCCGCTCGCGCCAGGTCATGCCGCGACATGCGCACCGTCGTCAGCGGCGGATAAACGAATTCCGCTAGGTGGATGTCGTCAAATCCAATCACTGACATGTCATCGGGGACGCGCAAACCTGCCTTTGCCAGTACGCGCAATGCGCCAATCGCCGTCATATCGTTGGAGCACATGACCGCTGAGGGCAGTTCCGTGTTTTTCAGAATCTGCTCCATCGTCCGCATGCCGCCCTCAAGCGTGTGATCGCCCTCTACCAGCCACTCCGGAGCAGGCTGCAAACCAATTTCCTCGACCGCTCTCAGAAATGCGTCCTTACGGAGCTGGCAGGTGCGCTGCCGCAACGGTCCGCTGATGAAGCCAAGTCTGCGATGTCCCAGTGTTGCCAGATGCTGCACGCCTTGTCGAATGCCTTCGTAATAATCCACTGCCAGCGTGCTCACATTTTCGTTCGGCGGCGTAGCGTCCACAAATACCATGGGGATATTGCGCGATACCAGCTCGTCCAGAAGCGGCTCTTCGATGCCGAAGGTCATCACCGCCACGCCCTCCACATTCCGCTCGATCATGCGCCGGATGCAGATCTCCATTCTCTGGGGATCATAGTTCGTCGAGCCGATCAGGATTTCATAATTATTTTCAATTGCGAAATCCTCAAATCCCTGGATCAACTCTGGGAAAAAGGGGTTCATGATCTCCGAGATCAACAGTCCGAACAGACGACTGCGGCCCGAGACGAGCGCTCGAGCCTGCGTGTTCGGGAAGTAATTGAGCTCTTCGATTGCCTTCCATACCCGTTTGGCGAGATCTTTATCCACCGTGGGCACGCTGTTGATGGTGCGCGAGACCGTTGCGATCGACACACGCGCATGCCTGGCGACATCACGAATGTCCAGCCGCTTCTTCTCGCTTTTTTTCTGTCTCGGTTTTTTCTTCATTACCGGCAAAGTTAGGCTCTCCGCTTGACTTCGCAAGTGTAAATTGCATAAGGTCAGAGCGCCAGTAAACGTTTGCCGGAAATTAGTTTGTTTGTTTCTTCTGAGAAAGAAAGCCATTTCCTAAATCGCTTTAGTAATATGGCAGCATTCAATCTTTTTTCACGCTAAGAGAGCAGAACGCCATGCTTGACGATCTCCGCACGCAGGTCCTCGAAGCCAACCTCGAATTGGTGCGCCGCGGCCTGGTCCTCTATACCTTCGGCAATGCCAGCGGCATCGACCGTCAAACCGGCCTTGTCGCGATAAAACCCAGCGGCATTCCATACGAGTCCATGGAGGCCTCGCATCTGGTGATCACCGATCTCGACGGCAAGATCGTAGAAGGAGACCTGCGGCCCTCGTCCGATCTTGACACACATCTGCTTCTCTACCGCGAATTCCCCTCCATCGGCGCCGTTGTGCATACCCACTCTGAATATGCGACCGCATGGGCGCAGGCTGGACGCAGCATTCCTGCTTACGGAACAACCCATGCCGATTATTTCTACGGCCCGGTTCCGGTGACCGAAGAGCTGACCGACGACGACATCAACGGCGACTATGTGCACAATACCGGTCTGGCTATCGTTCGCCGCTTCCGCGATCTCGATCCTGACGCCGTGCCCGGGGTGCTGGTTGCCGGACACGCGCCCTTTTGCTGGGGCAGAGATGCCGCCCACGCTGCGCACAATGCCGTCGTTCTCGAAGCCGTGGCCCGCATGGCCTTTTACACCACTACGCTCAATCCCGAATGTAAAGGCGTCTCGCAGGCGCTGCTCGATCGCCACTATTTCCGGAAACACGGCGCCCAGGCGACCTATGGGCAGAAGAGTTGAAGATTTCTGGTAAACGCAATACGAAATAAATCGCACGAATATGAATTGTTGTCACCTAAATCGAGGCAAAACGGAAGATGCCATTTGAATTCGCCCATACATTGACCTGCCATCCCCAGGCGCTCTCGCTCTTTCTGGCGGGCAAATCGCTTGCCCACCTGAACGGCGTGGATATTCTCGTCATCGCCGTCTACTTCGCCATCGTTATCTTCATCGGCTTTTACCTCAAGGGCTCAACCAACACCAGCGAAGAATTTTTCATGGCTGGTCGCGAGATGACCGCCTGGATCGCCGGTCTCAGCTTCGTTTCAGCCAACCTTGGCTCGCTCGAGCTGATGGGCTGGGCTGGCTCCGCCTATCAGTACGGCATCCTTGCAACGCACTGGTACTGGATCGGCGCGATACCCGCCATGCTCTTCCTCGGCATCATCATGATGCCCTTCTACTACATCTCGAAGACGCATTCGGTGCCCGGCTATCTGCATCTACGCTACGGTGACGGAGCCCGCGCGCTCTCGGCCGTCAGCTTCGCCTTTATGACCGTTCTGATGAGCGGCATCAATATGTATTCGATGGCCATCGTGATGAAGGTGGTACTCGGCTGGAACCTGAACTTCAGCATCTGGGTTTCGTCGATTACTGTCGCTCTTTACGTAGCGCTCGGCGGCCTGCGTTCCGCGATCTTCAATGAAGTCCTGCAATTCCTGCTCATCTGGCTGGGTGCGTTGTTGGTGCCGATTCTGGGTCTGATCGAAGTCGGTGGCTGGAGTAATCTTCGCCAGCAGATTCTCACAAATCTGGGGCGCAGCGATTACGTTCATATGTGGAGCACCCTCGGCCACTTCCATGACAACCCGATGGGCGTTCACTGGACCGGCATTGTCTTCGGCCTCGGCCTTGTCATCAGCTTCGGTTACTGGACTACTGACTTTCTCGTGGTGCAGCGCGTGCTCTCCGCGCATAACCTGCGCGCAGCCCGCATGGCTCCCATCATCGGTGCTGGATTCAAGATGGCCGTGCCATTTATCGTCATCCTGCCCGGTCTGCTCGCCCTCTCCGTGCTTCCCTTTCATCTTGTCGGAGAAACGCAGGCCGTTGCCACCGGCCAGCACAGCTATAACGAAGTGCTGCCGCTCATGCTCGTGCGTTATTGCAGTCCGGGCTTGCTCGGCCTTGGCGTGACGGCGCTCATCGCTGGATTCATGTCCGGAATGGCCGGCAACGTCAGTGCTTTCTCCACCGTCTGGACATACGACATCTATGGTGCATTCCTCAATAAGAAAGCCTCCGATAAACACTACGTCGCCATGGGTCGCTGGTGCACTTTTGTCGGAGTGCTTATCTCGGTTGGCACGGCGTATCTTGTGCAACACGCTGCCAGCATTATGGATTATGTGCAGGCGCTCTTCAGCTTCTTTATCGCGCCACTCTTTGGTACCGTCATCCTTGGCATGTTATGGAAGCGGGCTACCAAGGCAGGGGGCTTCTGGGGGTTGCTCGCGGGAACGTTCACTGCTATTGGCCTTTGGGCATGGGTCCACTACGATCCTTCAGCGCTGCGCTACGTTGCGCTTTCCGCCGACGCCAAAGCGATGGCAGAAGATATGTATCGGGCGCTCTGGTCCTGGATGGTTTGTATCATCGTCACGGTGATTGTCAGTTATATGACGCAACCGAGGCCTGTAACTGAGCTCGAAGGCCTTGTGTACGGGGCTTCGCGCATCCCTGAAGAGCGCGACGAGCACTGGTATCAGCGTCCTATTGTCTGGGCCGGCATGATTGCCGTCCTTTTTGTTGTTCTCAATGTCATCTTCTGGTAAGGGGGATCACGAAATGCGTGAAGCAATGTCCATCTGGTTTTTTGCGGGTGTCCTCTTTCTTATCTATGGGGTAATCATCACCGCACAGGGTCTCTGGGAACTGGCCCATCCCCCGACGCATCCTCCGGTTTTGTTCCACCTGCATCCAGCCATCTGGTGGGGTGCAATGATGGGAATAGCCGGCCTCCTGTACACCATCCGTTTTTGGCCGCGAGTCAAAAGATAGTGCTGTCTTGTTTTGAAGGGATACCGCTTTACCGTGCCGATCGATGCGGCAATTAGAAAGGGCTTAGCTCGGAGGAGAACTTCCTCAAGGACCACACAAAATGAAAAAGCAACTTACATTTGGAGTCATTGTCGGCAGCCGCGGCTTCTTCCCACACCATCTCGCGAAAGAAGGCCGCGAAGAGATGATCAAGGTACTCGATGCCGCCGGCTACAGGAGTATCGTATTGTCGCCGGAACAAACGCAGCATGGAGCCGTTCAGACGCCTGACGATGCCCGCCACTGCGCCGAGCTTTTCAAGCAGCATCGTGAAGAGATCGACGGCATCATCGTTACGCTGCCGAATTTCGGCGAAGAGCGCGCCATCGTTGACGCTATCCGCCTGTCTACCTTGAAAGTACCAGTCCTCGTCCAGGCCACGCCTGACCGTACTGACATCATGAAGATCACGAATCGCCGCGACAGTTTTTGTGGCAAGATGTCGGCCTGCAACAATCTCATGCAGTACGGCATTCCGTATTCACTGACTGCCCTTCACACTGTCTCGCCCAGCTCTGAAGCTTTCAGCAAAGACCTCGCTTGGTTCGCCGCCGTCTGCCGCGTCGTCAGCGGCTTTCACAACCTTCGCATTGGAGCCATTGGCGCGCGCCCTGCGGCCTTCAATACTGTCCGCTACAGCGAGAAGCTTCTCGAATTGAATGGCGTATCGGTCGAAACGCTCGACCTCTCTGAAATCCTGGGCCGCATCAACCTCATGAAGGACACGGACGACGCTGCACAATCCAAACTCGCCGCCATCAAGTCCTATGTGTCTACAAACGGTATTCCTGACGCAGCTCTCATGAAGATGGCCAAGCTCGGCGCGGTCATCGATGGCTGGATGAAGGAAACCTACTGCACCATCAGCGCCATCCAGTGCTGGACATCGCTCGAAGAATACTTTGGCGTCGTTCCCTGCACCATCATGAGCATGATGAGCGAGAACCTCTTCTCCAGCGCTTGCGAAACCGACGTCGTCGGCGTTCTTAGCATGTACGGCCTCGCACTCGCATCGGAAACGCCCAGCGCACTGCTCGACTGGAACAACAACTACGGCGAAGATCCTGACAAAGCCGTCTGCTTCCACTGCTCCAACTTGCCGAAGCACTTCTTCGCAGACGTTGTTATGGACTTCCAGGAGATCATCGCCGGGACCGTCGGCAAGGAGAACACCTTCGGCACCTGCGTCGGACGCGTCAAGGCAGGAGCTATGAGCTATCTCCGCTTCTCGACCGATGACTTCAATGGAAAAATCCGTGGTTATATTGGCGAAGGTGAGTTCACCAGCGATCCGCTTGAAACCTTCGGCGGCGCAGGCGTGGTCCGCATCCCGAAAATGCAAAAGCTCCTGCGCTTCATCTGCGAACGAGGCTTCGAGCATCACGTCGCCGCCAACTTCTCAACCGTTGCCAGTCCAGTTTACGAGGCAGCAACACGCTATCTCGGATGGGAGATGCACTACCACGAAGACCCGAACGCGTAGTCCCTTTTTCGCTGTCATCCTGAGCGAAGATCTGCTTTTTGCTCTAGAGTCACAGACCGAGGGCGCCCCATCCTTCGCAAAGCGAAGGGTGGGAGACCACCAACATTAGCCATCGAAGAAAAGTAGGCGCGGACTTTAGCCCGCGCTCTGAAGGATCGAGTAAAGGGGCTTTAGCCCCGAGGTAACAAATACATGTCCATCGTTGCAGGCGTCGATTTTGGAACACTCAGCGTACGCGTCACGTTACTAGACAGCGAGAAAGGCCGACTCGCCACCACAAGCGCCGAATACCCGCTCAAACGCAAACGCGAAGACCCTGATTATGCCACGCAATCGCATCATGACCAGATGGACGCCCTTGTCAAAGCTACACGCCAGGCTATCGCCGATGCCGGCATCGACGGAAGCCGGATTGAATCCATCGCGCTCGACACGACGGGATCAAGTGTCATACCCGTCGGCGAAAATCTTGAGCCGCTCGACGACTACTATCTCTGGTGCGACCACCGCGCCAAAGAAGAAGCGCAGCAGATCACCGAGCTCGCCCACCGCGAGCACCTCGAAGCCATCGAGTGGTGCGGCGGCGTCTACTCCCACGAGTGGGGATTCGCCAAGCTCCTCCACTGGCTACGGCACAACCCCGATAAGCGCGACCGCTTCGTCACCGCTTTCGAGCATTGCGACATGGTCGCGGCAACACTCTGCGGCATTACCGATGCGAAGCAGGCCAGGCGCAGCGTTTGTGCCATGGGTCACAAATGGATGTGGAACCCGAAGTGGGACGGACTGCCATCGCAGGAGTTCCTGTCTAAACTCGACCCGTTATTCGAAGGCATTCGAGAAAAGCTTGCTGGCCGTTACGAAACCTCCGACAAACTCGCGGGCCATCTCTCGCCCAAGTGGGGCGACGCGATGGGTCTGCGTGCCGGAATCCCCATCCCGGTCGGTGCCTTTGACGCGCATTGGGACGCTATCGGCGCCGGATGCCGCGAGGGCGATGTCGTCAACGTGGTCGGCACATCCACCTGCATCATCGCCATGCAGCAGAAAGCCTCTCTAGTTCCCGGCGTCTGCGGCGTCGTTCCGGGGAGTGTGCACCCTGCATACACCGGTGTTGAAGCCGGCCTCTCCGCCACCGGAGACATCTTCGAAGCCATCGCCCGCCGCGCCGGAACCAAAGTTGCCGAACTTTCACGCGGCCTTGAAAACTACCGCGCCGGACAGACCGGGCTGCTGCGCCTAAGTTGGGACAACGGGGACCGCACCGTGCTTGTCAATTCGGAACTGGGTGGCGTGACACTCGGCTGGAACCTCATCCACACCGCACAGGACGAGCTCTATGCCGCAATCGAAGGCACCGCCTTCCACACGCGCATCATTCTTGAGCGCATGGCCGAGTATGGAGTACCCGTTGACCGCGTCATCAACGCAGGCGGCATTCCTCAGAACAATCAGGCGCTCAATCAGGTTTATGCCGACGTCCTGGGCAAACCCGTCCTTGTTCCCGCCGGAATTCCGACCAGTCTTGGCTCCGGCATTTTTGCGCTGCTCGCGGCCGGCGCAGTGCCGAGCATTGAAGAAGGACAGGCAAAGATGTGCCTCAGCTACAAAACCTTCACGCCGCAACCCAATGCGCAGGCAACCTACAATCGCCTCTTCGAGCATTACCGCAAACTTTATTTCGCGCTTGGCAAACGCGACACGGAACCCGCCGCCATCGGGGATGTACTCCCGGAACTGCGCAGGATCGCTGCCGATGCTATTCGCCGTTCTTGAGCCATTCACATGCTCATCCCTTGGGTTTTCATGACATCAATCAATGGACTTACCGATTCCAGTTATTGTCTAACCAACTGATCGTGAGCCACTTGCTGCCCTAAGACAGCCGCTGCATGGATAACGCATGGCCGGCTCCAGTTTGACCTTGCTTCCATTCATGAGAATGCATCTTGACTTTCATTCTGCATCGGTATATCTGCGTGTGTGGTCTTTGTTAGTTGTTTCTATAACGTTGTAAGTCAAGTTGTATGTGTCTCCCCTAAATTCAGGAAAAACCCAAAAGGAGTAACAGCTATGCCCCTTAACAGACGTCTGTCGCGAATGGGTATTCTAGCTTCCCTTTCGCTTGGAATTTTTGCGCTGATGACAGGTTCGGGATTTGCCGCCACCCATATGCAGGCGGACCTGGGCCC
This sequence comes from Alloacidobacterium sp., assembly GCA_035482895.1. GTDB lineage: Bacteria > Acidobacteriota > Terriglobia > Terriglobales > Acidobacteriaceae > Alloacidobacterium. The sequence goes on from DATHQH010000202.1 coordinate 9,164, forward strand.
CGAAGATCAGTCAAAGCAAATTTCAGTGACCGTTTGGTTAAACCTGCACAACAAGGCATCCCTGGACACGATAGTCGAGCAAATGTACGACAAGACCTCGCCGAACTATCACAAGTTTCTAACGATGAAGGAGTTTAAAACCCAATTTGCGCCGACGGCCAAGGACATCGCCGCCGTTCGCAATTTCCTCGCCGCTCACAATATGAAAGTCAGCTCGATTGACAGGAATAACCACTTTATCGTGGCGCAAGGAAGTGTTGGGGACGCGCAGACAGCATTTAATACCAAGATCAATCGCGTGATGGTCAACGGTGTGATGCGCCACGCAACCATATCCGCGCCTTCCATTTCGGAACCCGCTACGAGTGCACTTGTGTCGACGGTGCAAGGACTGAGTGACCTTGCATATCAGGCAAATGTAAGCCCAGCCGTAAATCCTGAAACCCGCATCCCCTATGCCGGAGTTTCACCTTCGGCCGTCGGTGCAAATGGGCTGTTTTTTAGCGGAGAATGTCTCCGTCCACCTGAAACAGTTACCTTCACGACCGGAGGCAGCACTCCCAAAGCCATTTATGCCGGCAACCGGTATGGAGCGGATATCAACAGCCCCGCGCCCAATCTGCCGTCCTGTGGCTACGACGCTGCTGAAATGCAGAAAGCGTACGGCCTGGATAAAGTCTATAAATCGGGCCTCGATGGAACCGGCCAGACCATTGTGATCGTCGATGCCTTTGGCTCGAACACCATCGTGGCCGATGCAAACCTGTTCTCCCAACTCAACAATTTACCCCCTCTCACCTCGTCAAATTTCGCCATCTTCACTCCCAATGGTTCCGCGACCTGCACCAGCACAAACGGGTGTATCGCCGGGAACTGGCAATTTGAAACCACGCTAGACGTTGAATGGGCGCACGCGATTGCCCCAGGCGCCAACATTGTCCTGGTCCTGGCGGCAGACAACTCGTTTACCAATCTCGATCTTGCCAATCTTTTTGCGATCGAAAATGGATTCGGCACCGTGCTCTCGAACAGTTTTGGGGCTCCAGAGATCCTCTTACAACAAGAAGACCCGTCGGAACTCACGGTCGAGAATGGCATTTCAGAGATTGCCTCCGCTTTAGGGATTTCTCACAACATTTCCAGTGGAGATTCGGGCGACTTTCTTGCAGAAGACACCGCGAATGGGGTTCCTGCAGTGTCTGTCACGGCAAACGCCGCTACCCCGTTCGCGACGGGAGTTGGCGGTACCAGTACGTTCCTGGACTCCAAGGACAATATCGAGTTACAAACCGGATGGGGTATGAACTTTGCGCGCATCGCTGAACCCACCCCGAACCCACCAACGATCCCGCCACTCCTCTTCGGTTTTCAGAGCGGATCCGGAGGGGGAACCAGCGTTGTCTACGCCAAACCCAAATACCAGAAAGGAAACACGACCGGCGGCATTAAATTCCGCCAGGTGCCCGATATTTCCATGAATGCCGACCCGGAGACTGGGAACGAAATTATCGTCACGCCCACCAGCGTTCCCGGCGATGAACAGTTTGTGGAGGTGTTCGGGGGCACGAGCCTATCCACCCCGATGTTCTCCGCCTTCTGGTCAATCGCGAACCAGGCGGCCGCGAACGAGGGCTTGGGACCTTTGGGGAACGCTGCACCAATCCTCTACGAGTTGGCCGGAAGTGCAATTACTGATGTCAACCTGAAGAATGCTGATACGCTGCTGAACGTAACGGGAACTATCTTCAACCCGCCAAATCCACCCCAGTTCGAAAGCGCAACTGCTCTTGCAGGACCTCAGGCGCCTACGACGCGATTTGTAAGCGCGTTATTCCAAAGCTCCTCATCGACGCGTTGGGATGTGTTTACCTTCGGAACAGACTCGTCACTGGCCACAACTGCCGGCTGGGACGACGTCACCGGACTTGGCACGCCGAACGGTATGCCTTTCATCAATCAAGTATTGAAAGCAATCAAGTAAATTCACAAATGTGTCATCCTGATGGGTCGCTCAATGGGCGACCCATCTTTTTGCCATGTGGTAGTTCAGCTCAGACATACATCGAAAGCGACGATAAACCACTTCTTTTTTCCCGATGTGCCACGTAACCAACCCCGCTTCGCATCATCTGCTGTACAAATGTTTGAGAGTAACGAAACAGATGTAAGGAGAGAAAACCGATGAATGCTGCCGTCGTCCATGCTTTTACCACTCCACCTCGTTACACATCTTTCCCCGACCCTGTGGCAGCGGATGGAGAGGTGATTGTGAATGTGACCGCCGCTGGCCTGCACCCGATCGTAAGGGCTCTGGCGAACGGCACACACTACGGCAGTACGGGAGAGCTGCCCTTCATTCCAGGTGTCGATGGAGCAGGACGGCTCGAAGATGGAACACGGGTCTTCTTCGGCGCAATCAGAAGTCCTTACGGCACGTTTGCCGAGAAGGCGATTACGGCAAAGTGGATATGCTTACCGCTGCCCGACACACTCGATGAGGTGACAGCCGCCGGAATGGCGAATCCCGGCATGTCGTCATGGGCCGCACTCAAAGCACGTGCCCGGTTTACCGCCGGAGAGAGTGTGCTGATCCTTGGCGCTACCGGCACTGCGGGAAAGCTCGCCGTCCAGATCGCAAAGCGGCTGGGAGCACGGCGCATCATCGCCGCCGGACGCAATCCACAGGCGCTCGAGGAACTAACGGCGCTGGGTGCCGATGCCGCCATTTCGCTTGAGCAGGAACATGACGCACTTGTCTCTGCCTTTCGAGCAGCGATAGCTGAGAGCGGCGTGAATGTCGTTCTTGACTATCTGTGGGGACAGCCAGCGGAGGCCGTGCTTGCCGCAATTGCGCAAAAAGGACTGATGCATGCCTCGTCCCGCATTCGGTTCGTGCAGATAGGGTCAAGCGCGGGACCAGCAATCTCATTGCCGGCTGCAACACTGCGCAGCACCGGAATTGAGCTGCTGGGAAGCGGCTTCGGCAGCGCTTCGATGGATGAGATTGTGCAGGCTGTACGCGAGTTCTTTCAGGTAGCGGCCGCCTCTCCGTTTCAGATCAAGATACAGCCGGTTCCGCTACGCGATGTCGAGGCCCTGTGGAATAAGCCCGGACACGATGCACGCCTTGTATTCCAGCCTTGATGGATTCTCAGTGACTTCCAGAAGTTTGCAACAGGTCTTTCGTTGCTGAGGTGATCGAACGCACCATCATTGCCGCCACATACGCAGCGCCGAAGCCGTTGTCGATATTGACGACCGCGACATTCGGCGCGCAGGAATTCAGCATACCGAGGAGTGCCGTCAGGCCGCCAAAAGCTGCGCCATAACCCACACTGGTGGGCACGGCAATGACCGGAGCCGCCACTAGTCCACCGACCACACTCGGCAATGCTCCTTCCATGCCCGCACAAACAACCACAACACGTGCCTGAGCCAGCAGATCACGCTGGGCAAGCAGGCGATGCAGCCCGGCAACGCCAACGTCATAAATGCGCTCAACCTTCAGCCCCAGATATTCCGCCGTCACCGCAGACTCTTCGGCAACGGGAATATCGCTCGTTCCCGCACAAAGAACTGCAATGGGACCCGCACCTGAAGATTCTTCGCTCTGCCGCAGGCCAATGATGCGGGCCTCGGCATGGTACTCCGCCCCTGGAACCATTTGCTTCACTGCATCCCATGCAACCGCATCGGCTCGGGTCGCAATCACGTCGCCGCCGGCGAGCGTCATGCGGGCAAAAATTTCGGCTACCTGGTCCGGAGTCTTCCCCGCAGCATAGATGACCTCCGGCAAGCCAAGCCGAAGCGAACGATGATGGTCGATCTTCGCGAACCCTGCATCTTCAAAAGGGAGATGCGACAACTTCTCAAGCGCGTCAGCAGAACGCAGATTTCCGTCCTCTACCTGCTTTAGCAACGCGAGAATCGCGTCCCGGGTCATGCTTTCACCCTCTTATCGGCAACCGCTACAAGAGCGGCCTGTATCACCTGTTTGAGAGGAACACCATGCTGCCGTGCAGCGTGCACACAGTCTTCATACTCCGGCATCAGGTTCAGGTCCTCGCCGTTTCGCGATCCAATTTTGACGCGGATGCTGCCGAATGTCGTCTCTACCTCGATAAAGCGGCGCTGCAGAATCACGCGATCTTCTTCGCGCACGCGGATGCCGAGTGTCGTCGTCTCGCGCAGCAAGAGCTCTTCCAGCGCCTCGCGCCGCTCCGGACGGCAAAGCACGGTCAACAGGCTGCCCATGCGGCCTTTCTTCATCACCACCGGCGCGCACATCACATCCAGCGCTCCATCTTCAAGCGCCCGCTCCATAACGTGCGCAATCACTTGCGGCGTCATATCGTCCACGGCACACGCAAGCACCAGCACGCGCTCGTTCGTTGGAGCTTTCTTCGCTGCCGATTGGCCGATATTCAACCGCAGCACATTCGGAAAACCTTCAGGATTTCGCGTACCCGCGCCATATCCGATCACATCTGCTGTCAGCACCGGAACTTCGCCAAACTCACAACCGAGAGCTTTCAGCAGAGCGGCTCCTGTCGGCGTGGTCAGCTCTTTCTGGATACCAGCCGAATAGGTCGGGATTCCCTTCAGCAGCTCCGCGGTTGCTGGCGCTGGCACCGGGAACATACCGTGCGCGCAATGCACAAAGCCGCCGCCGACGTTCACCGCCGAGGCATACCACGCATCCACACCAAGCGAACAAAGCCCCGCCGCTCCGCAGACAATGTCTGTGATCGTATCCACCGAGCCTACTTCATGAAAGTGAACCGTCTCGACTGGGACATTGTGAATTTTTGCCTCTGCCTGCGCCAGCAACTCAAAGGCGCGCAATGCAAGAGCGCGTACATCCTCTGCCAACGGCGTTTGGCTGATCAGTTCCTGAATCTGCTTCCAGCTGCGCCCATGAACATGGGGATGCTCATGTCGATCTTTATGCTCGTGCTTATGATCGTGGCCGTGCTCGTGTTCATGATCGTGACTATGCTCATGCTTGGGTTCATGAGCATGCGTATGCTCGGCAATCTCACCGCTGGCCGCGTCGAGCACGTCTATCTTCGTCGCAGTAATCCCGCTTCGATCGACCGTCGTAAAACGCAGAACAGCACCAATCCCCAATGCCTTCGCCGTATCTTCAAGCAACATTCGTGGGACGCCAGCATCCACCAGAGCGCCGAGCAGCATGTCGCCGCTGATACCGGCAAAGCATTCCAGATAACCAATTCGCATCGTTTTATTTTCCTGCGGCCTTCATGAGCATGTCGAGGGGCAGAATCTCGTTCATGGAACCGGAGCGGTAACCATCACAGTCAACCGCAACGTAGTGGAAGCCCGCACCACGCACAGCCTTTCCGATCTTCCGGAAAGTTTCCGGCAACAGGGCAGACGCCAATTCACTCTCGGCGATCTCAATGCGCGCGATATTTCCGTGGTGCCGTACGCGGACGTTTCGCAGCCCGAGCACATGCAATGCTTCTTCCGCGTCTTCGACCATGCGCAGCGCCTCGGGGGTGACACGCCGCCCATATTCGATGCGCGACGAAAGGCAAGCCGATGCCGGTTTGTCCCAAACGCGCAGCCCGGCCTCCTGTGCCAACGCACGGATGTCGCTCTTGCTTAGCCCGGCTTCTGCCAAGGGAGCCGTCACAGCGTGCTCAACCGCCGCCTTCTGCCCGGGTCGAAAATCCTTTTTGTCATCGATATTCAGACCGTAAGCAACGGACTGAAAGCGGAGACGCAGCCGCTCTTTTTCCAGGACGGTAAATAGCTCATCTTTACAGTGAAAGCAGCGATCTGCCCCGTTGACCGCATAGGCCTCGCGCTCCAACTCATCCGTTTCCACCGTCAGCAGCGGAATCTCCTGTTCCTGCGCAAACTCTACCGCTTCACGATAATGGCTTCGCGGCAGGCTGGCAGAATCGGCGATCACGGCAACCATTTGGCTGCCAAGTACGTGGCTGGCCGCATAGGCAAGATAAGCCGAGTCGACGCCGCCTGAATACGCGACAATCACACTGCCGATTTCGCGAAGCCTCGCCTCCAGAAGCTGTTTCTTTTCACCCAGCTGCATCGTTAACCCAGCCATTGCGGATTCTTGAAAGTTCCATCGAAGTTGTGTGTCGTCTTGTACAACTCGAACTCGCCGTTTTGCGCAACGCTCTCCGTCTTCTTCAGAAGAGCGCTGACTTCTGCGGCATCTAGGCCGCGAAAGTTTTTTGCCGTATCGAGCGCCTGCTTAAGAATGTCCATCGAGTCGCAACCTGTAATCACGACGCTCACCGGCAAGTGCATCGCAAAGCGCAGACACTCGACCGGCGTCACCGTGTTGCTCTTCAGTATCACTCCATCGCCCATAGGCTTCATTCCAAGTATGCCCATATTCAGCTTCTTCGCCACGGGAACGACTTTGCTTCCGAAGCTGTCGAAATGCGCATCCATCACGTTAAGCGGCATCTGCACTGTGTCGAATGTATAGTTGTGCATAGTCGCTATCTCAATCATGTGCAGGTGTATCTCCGGACTCTTGTGGCCGGTGAAACCAATGAAGCGTACTTTGCCCTCTTTACGCGCCTTTTCCAGATACTCAAGCGAGCCGCCCGGCGCAAACACGCGTTCCGGATCTTCCATGCGAATGATTTCATGGATCTGGATGAGGTCAAGATGATCGGTCTGCAAACGCCGCAATGATTCTTCGAGCTGCTGTTGTGCAGCTTTCGCGGTACGACCATCAAGCTTGGTCATCAGGAAGGCTTTCTGCCTGTAACCGTCCTTTAACGCAAGCCCCATGCGGGATTCGCTGACGCCGTTGTTGTAGTCCCAGCAGTTGTCGAGGAAATTGGCGCCGGAGTCCAGTCCTGTCCGGATGATTTTGATTCCGTCCGCTTCGGACACAGATTCACGGCCAATATGGTGGCCGCCAAGCCCTACGAGCGATACTTTGGCTCCGGTCCGGCCCAGCGTACGATACGGCATGGCCTGAGTCGTATCCGAGGCATCTGCATGAGGAGACAGGCCGGAAGCAAGAGCGGCAATCGCAGCGGATTTGATAAATTCGCGCCGTTCCATCATTCCTCTTCTCAAAATCATCCTACTCCTTGCATGAAGTGATGACGAATGGGGTTCATTGCATTCGATGCAATCATCGCCTGAATTGGTGAGCACATTCTCAGCACGATACTCTAAGAAGAAGAAATGACAGTTTTCCAGTTACGATCGGCCCTCACCCCGGAGGAACGGCAACAGAAACAAAAGCTGATTCTGCGCGATACAGTCGCTCTTCTGAGCCTGTTCGCCATCACCATCGCCCTTTCTTTCGTTACTTATTTTCTGTTTCATTCCTTCTCGGTCCACCGGCAGCAACTGGCGCAGCGCTGGCTTGCCCGCGGAGAAAGCGCGCTGCACGCCGGGCAGCCTCTTGTTGCAATCGACGCACTCCGTTCGGCGCTGGCCTACGCTCCTGACGATGAAAGCCTGCAGATCGACCTAGCCGAAGCGCTGGCCGATGCAGGTCGTACGTCAGAGGCGGTGGCCTACTTCAATACGCTGCTCGAAACCCGTCCGGGGAACGGGCTGATCCATCTGCAGCTCGCGCGTTTGGCCGCTCGGCAAGGCGATGAAGCACTCGCGGTTCGGCATTACCAGGCTGCCCTGGACGGTACCTGGGAAGGCGATGGCTACATCCGTCGACGCGAAGTCCGGCTGGAGCTATCGCACTATCTGATTGATCGCAAACAGTACGACCGCGCAAGAACGCAGCTCCTGATTGCCGCCGGCAACGCGCCGGACGATCCAAGCATCGAAATCGTCGTCGCTGGACTGCTGGAACAGGCACAGGATCCGGCCAATGCGCTGCATTTTTACAAGAAAGCGATGCAGCACAGGCCGGTACAGCTCACAGCGCTTCTGGGCGCAGGCCGAGCAGCCTATTCGTCTAACAAGTATTTGCAGGCAAAGGACTTTCTGGAGCGCGCGCTCAATCACCCAGACTTTGAGAAGCAGCCTGCAAATATCCAAGAGCAATATCGCAACATGCTCTCAGATGCCGACCATATCCTGCTGCTGTACCCAGGCCCCACCCTTAGCCTTCGCGCGCGAGCGGAGCGCATCCTCAGAGCCGGGAAAATCGCTCAGGAAAGACTGACAGCCTGCCTGAGCAGCCAGACGGCGGTTTCGCCGCAGTTACAAACCCTCGCTGGCCGCTGGCAGCAGCTGCCGCCTGCCCTGCGGTGGTTGCAGCTCGAAAGGGATCCGCAGCTTGAGCAGACGATCATGCAGCTCGTCTATCAAACCGAGCAAATCACCAGCCAGCAATGCGGTCCTCCCACAGGCAACGATGCACTTCTGCTCAAGATGGCGCGGGCACCGGAGGCGATCGAGCAGCAATGAATGTGCACCCCATGCAGGAAGCAGTCACACAGCCTACGAGTGTTCCTCATAGGAAACTGTCTCCACTCGAGATGGACAGAATTGCCCCAAGCCGCGATGAGCGACTCTTCCTCGTCCTCTCGATTTTTATCGGCGTGCTCTCAGGGCTGCTCGTCGTCTCGTTTCGCGTTGCGATTGAGTGGATCAAGATTCTTACTCTCGGCTCCGCTCCCCATGGCGGGCAGTTCCGGCTGTTGTTTGTTCCGGCTCTCGCAGGCCTCTTTGTAGCCGCCTTAGTACAGCTCTTTTTTCCCGCTGCCCGCGGCAGCGGAGTCAACCAGACCAAAGCAGCTCTTTACATCTACAACGGCTATATCTCGTTCAAAACCGTTATTGGAAAATTCATCACCTCGGCGCTGGCCATTGGCTGCGGCCACTCTCTTGGACCGGAAGACCCATCCCTGCAGATCGGAGCGGGGGTCGCGTCAATTGTCGCGCGGCGGCTGGACCTCTCAAAGCAGCGTCTGCGCCTATTCGCCCCTATTGGTGCCGCCGCCGGCCTGGCGGCTGCATTCAACGCGCCCATCTCGGCCATTCTTTTCGTGATTGAAGAAGTCATTGGCCGCTGGAGCGCCGCGGTCCTCGGCTCTATCGTCCTTTCCGCCATCTCAAGCGTCGTCGTCGCGCGCTGGTTCTGGGGATCGGAGCCGATGTTCCGTATTCCTTCGGTCACACTGCGCGACCCCCGTGAGTTGATCGCCTATGCTGTTCTGGGCGTCGCCGGCGGATTCTCGGCTCTCGTCTTTTCCAAAGCATTGGGTTATCTGCGGCCCCGGCTGCGCGCCTTGCCTCACTGGACGCATTATTGGCAATCCGGAATCGCAGGACTGCTTGTGGGACTTATCGGGTTTGTGGGTTTTCCTCAGGTCATGGGACCAGGCTATGAAGTCATCGATCAGGCGATGCACGGACAGTTCGCATGGAAGCTTCTGCTTGCGCTCGCGCTGCTCAAAATTCTGGCCACGACTCTATCTTTCTCAAGCGGCACGCCGGGCGGCATGTTCGCGCCGACTCTCTTCATTGGAGCCATGCTGGGCGCCTCTGTTGGCTCCTTTGAAAAGCTCTTCTTCCCGCACCTGACCGGCTCGGTCGGCTCATATGCTCTCGTCGGCATGGGCGTCCTTTTCGCCGGCTTTCTGCGCGCTCCGCTCACCTCCGTTTTCATGGTGCTCGAAGTCAGTGGAAACTACTCGATCATTCTTCCCGTGATTCTCGCGAACATGATCGCCTATCTGCTCTCGCGCGGACTGCAGCCGACTCCCATTTTCGAGGTATTCACCCACCAGGACGGCCTCGCCCTACCCTCCATGGAAGAAGAGCGAGAGGAGTCAGGGCTGCATCTTGAAGATGCGCTGCAGCCCGTCAACATTCCTGTCATCCAGGGAAAAAAAACAATCGCCGAAGCAGGGCAGGCCATCGCCGTGACACAAGCTCCAACCTTCCTCGTCCATCTCTGGGACGGTTCCTGGTATGCCATGAAGGCTGAAGAGCTTATCTCGACAAGCGCCACTTTCACTCCGGATACACCCATCGAACAGGTGCTGCCGCCCGAACGCACTCCAATCCTTTTCCCTGATCTGCCGTTAGACAACACGCTTCCTTATTTCCCCCGCTGGCCGCTGCTCCCGATCATGAACCGCGCCAGCAAAGGGACATTGGAAGGTATTGTCACTCTGGAAGATGTGCTCCGACGTTATCAGGGAAATTAGCCGGATTTATCCAAGATTTAATCTAAGCTCATGCCGTCCACGCGGATGGTTTTGTACATCCATGAAAATAAAGTGAAAAAATAAATCCCTCACCGAGACATGACGGTAGCTTTTCGCGTCTACCCGTTTGTATCTCTGCGATCATTTCCTGCCAATTTTGGCGAGGTTTTTCTTTGAGTTCACCTCTTCTGGAAGTAAATTCACGCACGCTTGCCCTCGAAGAGCGTGCAGCCGGTCAGCCGTTGACTCAGGCAATCAGTCATGTAACCGGGCTCACGCTGCTTATTCCCTTTGTCTTGCTGATCCACGGCTATCATCCGTTTGCGGACGACGCAGGCATCTACGTTGCCGGCATCCGGAAGATGATGGACCCCTCTCTCTTTACCGTTGATGCCGGCTTTGTTGCGGCCCACACGCGGCTGTCGATCTTTTCGCATCTCTTCGCCGGTGCACTCCAGCTCTTCCACATTCCTTTGGATTTGGGCCTGATCGCAGCCTATCTGCTCTCTATTTTCGCGTTTCTGCGCGGATGTTTTCAGCTGTCGCAGCGTTTGTTCGCTGATGTGCAAATCCAGTGGGGCGCAACACTTTTTGCGAGCACGCTTTTTACGCTTCCGGTCGCCGCGACCGCGCTCTGGATCATGGATCCATATGTCACAGCGCGATCTTTTTCGACCCCGTTTTCCCTCTTCGCATTGATAGCCTGTATGGACCGCGATTGGAAGCGCACTACCGTGTGGTTCCTGTTAACCGCCCTCATGCATCCATTGATGGCTGCCTATTTGGCTGCTTTCCTGCTGACCTACATTTTCGTCAGCGCAGGCCGCTGGCGCAGGCTTGCTGCCACTTGCATCCTGGCTTTTGCTGGCTGTGCTGCGATTTATTTCGCGACGCGTCACGCTGCTCTTCCCGATGGTTATCGAGAAGCCGCTTTAACACGGGAATATTTTTTCCTCTCACTTTGGCGCTGGTATGAAGTCATGGGACTTATCGCGCCGCTGCTGTTGATGCTGATTGCAGCGTTTCGTACCCGCAACCACGCTATCCGGAATCTTTGCGTTGCCTGCATCGCCACGGGCTCTACCGCATGCGCGGTGGCAGCATGTTTTATTCACACCAACGGGAGTTTCTTTTTAGCGCGCATCCAGCCTCTGCGCATCTTCCAGCTTATTTATATTGCCGGAGTGATTCTGCTCGGCGGCTTTCTCGCCAAACACCTCCGCGGTCGGCGGGCAGCGCTTGGAGCGGCCTTGCTGATCCTTGTTTCCAGCCTCATGCTGCTTATACAAAAACAGGTTTATACCACTTCAGCGCATGTGGAATGGCCCTTTGTCGCGCCTAGCAACCCGTGGCAGCAGGCTTTTCTCTGGATACGCAACAACACTCCTCAGAATGCCGTCTTTGCGCTCGATTCAAACTACACAAAACTGGGCATCGAGGACACGCAAGGTTTTCGCGCTACGGCCGCGCGCAGTGCATTGGTCGATGAGCTGAAAGACGGCGGAGTCGTAGCCATCTTCCCGCAGCTTGCACCGCGATGGAAGAGCCAGCGCGATCTCGAGATCGGGTTGAATCGCATCAGTGACCAGGAAAGGATCGCGCGCCTTCAGCCAGCCGGAGTAACTTGGCTCCTGCTGAGCGCCGGCGCCACAACTCAGTTCGCCTGTCCCTATCGAAATAGCGCCGTTGCCATCTGCATGCTCCCGGAAAACGACCGCGTGCATCGGAATTAGAAGAGGCACGGTAAGAGCCGTGCCTCGTGAAATACTAACTCTGCTCGAAATCGTTAGTAGGACGATTTGATGTTATAGGTAACACCCGCTGTGAATTGGAACGAATTGCGCTTTGTAGGCGGAATGGTGAGCGGCACATTGTTCAGGTAAGAATTGAGCGTGCCGAGCGTAAAGCTGAAATTTTTGTAGGCCGGGAACCCAAGCGTATTCACTTCCGTGATCGAATAGGCATGCAGATTGTTCCACGCCGGAATATACGACACCTGCTGCGTGAAAAGAATGCTCCTGGGCAAATGAAGCACGTAGCTAAGGCCGAAAGTCGACCCGATCAAGCTCTGGTTCTCATCCGTGATCGTATTTGCGAAGGTCTGCCGCGTATATTGCACCGTCGCCGTCACATCCAGCTCCTGTTTCGGAGTCTTAAGCACGGTGTAGCCAATTCCGCCGCCGTAAATTTGCTGCAGATCGAGGCTCTGGCTGAAATTGTGATCGAAGGCAACCTGCCCGAGGTAGTAGAAGCGCGGCGTAATAAATTGATCGCGTTCCGCTCCGGCATGGTAAATCGAGCTCTTGCTGTAACTTGATGCCACCAGGTTGCCATTCGCATCAATGTACGAGGGATCGGTAATTTTTCCGTAGGACTGCGTATAGGCGATGGTTGTGCGATTCCGCGGATCGAGCCAGCTTACAGTCGGAACCTGCCGCACCAGTGCAACCGCGGCATTGAAGGTGTACTGATTCTGTGTGGCCTGCACCAGCGTCAATCCAGCAGTCGCCGCTCCATTCCACGCCTGGAAGAAACCCGGCCTGCCGTGTAATTGCTTGTTCAGAGTTGTTTGGTCAATCACGTATTGAGCATTTGCGATTGGAATCGGTGCGATCGTGGCGTTCGTCGTGGATTCGACAGTGATCTGATCATTGGCAACGGAAACTGCCCCGATCGGTACGCTGCCGGGAAGCTCGCCATGCCTGATACGCACACTTTTGTCGATCACGGCCATCTTTTGCGCTGTACGAAGCTCTTTGACCTTGCTCCAATCTATGGTAATGTCGCCGACGATATCACTATGGAAGGTCACATTGCTGCCGATTGCCTGCACAAACTTTCCCGATAGCTGGTCGCCATTCGTGAAGATAATGACGTCGGGCTGCGGCTTATCATCAGCGGCCAACAAGCGGTCTGCTGCAGTAAAAAACGCAAAGATCGCGACGAGAGGAAGCGCTGCCAGCCGCAGGACGCGGCGCGTGAGAGTCTGCATACAAAACCTTTACTCCTGGTAAAATTTCACACCGTTGAAACGTAAATCACGGACTTTGGCCTAACTTACAATCTCTGATGCAAACCGCAGGACAAGGCAGTATCTACCTCAAAACCAGCACGTATCGGCATGATACCTCGATATGCCGTCCGAGTCTTCATAGCCCGGAAAAAGCGACCTCCAAAAGAACAAGGCATGCACGGTTGGGCAAAGACCCTCTAAAATGGACGTATGTCGATCACACGCCAGCAAGCCCTTGACTATTTCCACTCCGACGACCTGATCGGCCTCGGCATGGAAGCGGATGCGGTGCGCCGAAAGCTGCACCCGGAAGGCGTGGTGACCTACATCATCGACCGCAATATCAACTACACCAACTTCTGCACGGAATACTGCACCTTCTGCGCCTTTTATCGTCCGCTCAAGGGCAAGATGGCGTCCGAGGGATACATCCTCGACTTTGAAACCATCTATCAGAAGGTCGCAGAGACAGTGGAGATGGGCGGCACCGGCGTGCTGATGCAGGGCGGCCTGCATCCCGATCTGAAGATTGAATGGTTCGAGCGGCTGCTCACAGGCATCAAGCAGCGCTTCCCCCAAGTGTGGATGCACTGCTTCTCCGCCTCCGAAATTCTCGCCATCGCCGAATACAGCGACCTCAGCGTGCGCGACACCATCATGCGCCTGCGTGATGCTGGACTCGATTCCATTCCCGGCGGCGGCGCCGAGATTCTCGACGACGAAGTGCGGCATCGCATTGCCCGTCTCAAATGCGGGACGGAGGACTGGCTTCTCGTCCATCGCACCGCGCATGAGCTTGGCATGCGCACCACCGCGACCATGATGTTCGGCGTCGGCGAAAGCTTCGAGCATCGCGTGAACCATTTCGAGCAGGTGCGCCGACTGCAGGAAGAAACCGGCGGCTTCACCGCCTTCATCCCTTGGAGCTTCCAGCCTCACAATACCGCGCTCGGCGGCCGCGGATGGGATGAGGCTACTGCGGTCGAATACCTGAAGGTTCTGGCCATCTCCCGTCTCTATCTTTCCAATATCGAGAACGTGCAATCGAGCTGGGTCACGCAAGGCCTGAAGGTCCTGCAGCTTGGCCTCCGTTTTGGCGGCAACGATGTCGGCTCCGTCATGCTGGAAGAAAATGTCGTGAAGGCGGCAGGCACCTCGAACTGCACAACGGAAGAAGAGCTGCGCCGCATTATTCGTGACGCGGGATTCAAACCGGTGCAGCGCGACACTCTCTATCGGACTATGTTCCTCAACTAGGGCCTGCTAACAGGCCCTGGGTCATCATTTTTGAGATCTGCCTATCCACCCCAGAGGCGGATGCTATCCTTGAATAGTCCGTTTCTCCCTCACCCCTAGCGAATCGATGAACCGCATTATGCGTCCACCTCTACGAACGGCTCTTTGTCTTCTACCGCTTGCACTCACGCCGTGGATCACTGCCTGCGGAAGGGTGAAGGCAAACTCCCACGTGGCGTTTATGGGCGACTCACTCACGGAAATGTGGACGCTGCCGCGCATCAACCTGGGAAGGTACGGCCAGACGACCGCGCAGATGCTGAAGCGCTTTCCCGTGGACATCGCCAACAAAAATCTCCACTCCGTCATTATTCTGGGGGGCACGAACGACATTCTGCTCGGAATCGATCCAGCCACGACTGTCTCCAATCTGGGCAGAATGGCGGACATCGCCGCATCTAGCGGGATCGAGCCTGTCCTCTGCGAAATTCCGCCCATCTATGCGCGGCAAGGAACGCTCGCTCCACAAGTGGCTGAATTGAATCGGAGAATCACCGCACTGGCTGCTTCCAGGAATTTACGATTCGTCGATTTCTACGATCCGCTGAATGGCCATCCAGCCTATTTCAGCGACGGTGTCCACATGCGGAGACGTGGATACCTTGTCATGGACTGGACCCTGGAACAGAAGGTATCGCTCTTTCAGGGATAAGCTCACCGATATCGTAAGCTAATCGCTTACAATAAACGTTTTATGGTTGATTTTCGAGCCCTGCGCGCGGAGGCGAAGTTCTGCTGGCGATAGCTCTTCTGAAATCCTGGTTCGTCGATGCGCCTGCTTTCCTGGCGCAGGTGAATCAGCACAGCCTGTCGCATTACCTTCGGTCGCACTATGGGGATCGCACCTTCGAGCATCTCTATCGTTGGAACTGGTTCGACACGGCGCTGCTCATTCCCTATTTTCTGGTCATGGTCATTCTCGCCTTCTACGGAATGCACCGTTATCAGCTCGTCTATCTCTACTACAAACACCGCAACAATGCTGCGAAGGAGCCGCTGAAGCACTTTGAGCAGCTTCCCCTCGTCACCGTGCAGCTGCCCATCTTCAATGAGCAGTTCGTCATCGACCGCCTCATCGAGGCCTGCTGTAACCTCGATTATCCTCGTGAACGGTTGCAGATTCAGGTGCTGGACGATTCCACCGATGAGACGAAGGAGGTGGCGCGAAACATCGTCGAGCAGTATCAGGCGGCGGGCCATCCTATCGTCTACATCCATCGCACGGACCGGTACGGCTACAAGGCGGGCGCTCTCGATCATGGATTGAAAACCGCGACCGGCGAATTCGTCGCCATCTTCGATGCGGACTTCGTGCCGCCCCGCGAATGGCTGGTGCAGGTCATCCACCATTTTGCCGAACCGAATGTAGGCATGGTGCAGACGCGCTGGACACACCTCAACCGCGACTACAGCTTTCTTACGCAGGTCGAGGCCATCCTGCTCGACGGCCATTTCGTGCTCGAACACGGCGGGCGCTCCCGCGCCAATGTCTTTTTTAACTTCAACGGGACAGCCGGCATGTGGCGTAAATGCACTATCGCCGAGGCGGGCGGCTGGCAGCACGACACACTGACGGAAGACACTGACCTCAGCTATCGGGCACAGCTCAAAGGCTGGCGCTTCAAGTATCTGCAGGATGTCGAATGTCCTGCTGAAGTGCCGATCGAGATGACGGCCTTCAAGACACAGCAGGCGCGCTGGGCAAAAGGGCTCATTCAGACGTCGAAAAAAATTCTGCCCAGAGTCTTCGAGAGCGACGCGCCTTTCCATACGAAGCTCGAGGCCTGGTATCACCTCACGGCGAATATCAGCTACCCGCTCATGATTGTTCTCTCCACCCTGCTGATGCCCGCCATGGTCATTCGCTTTTATCAGGGCTGGTTCCAGATGCTGTTGATCGACTTCCCGTTGTTCATGGCATCGACCTTTTCGATCTCTTCGTTTTATCTGGTCTCACAGAAAGAGCTCTTTCCGCACAAGTGGTACAGGACCTTTCTCTACCTGCCGTTCCTGATGTCGCTCGGCATCGGCCTTACCGTCACGAATACCAAGGCCGTATTTGAAGCCCTGCTCGGCATCCAAAGCTCTTTCAAGCGCACCCCGAAGTACCGGGTGGAGAAGCGCGGTGAAAAATCGAAGGCTGCCAAGTATCGCAAGCGGCTCGGTATCGTCCCCTGGATCGAGCTGCTCATCGGATGCTACTTCGCGCTTACCATCTGGTATGCCATCGCTAACGAAAACTACTTCACTGTGCCTTTCCTGCTGCTCTTCGTTGTCGGCTACTGGTACACGGGACTGCTCTCGTTGCTGCAAGGCCGCTTCGAACACTGGCGCTCAGGCGCAAACCTCGACGAATCGTCACCAAAGCCATTCCCCGTTGGCGTGTAATCAGAAACTGGAGCCCGGAATATGTGCTTACGTACTCGACTCAAAATGAACCTGCATTTTCGCTCCGCTCTTCTGCTGCTTGCCTTGGCTGGCGCGGCCTCGCTCCATGCCCTGGACCGCCAGCCCACCGCCGACTACCGCGCACGCCGCGTAGCCCTTGCCGACAAGCTGAATGGCGGCATCGCTGTGCTCTTCGCGGCCGAGGAGCCGCTACTTGACTTCATGCCCTACCGGCAGGATGAGGATTTTTACTATCTCACCGGATGGAATGAGCCGGGCGCAGCTTTGCTCATCCAAGCCCCAGTGCCGGCGGATGGCACGCACCCCGCCCGCCCCTACCGCGAAGTTATGTTCCTGCCGACGCGCAACCTTCACATGGAGCTATACACGGGAAAGAAGCTCGATGCCGCTTCGCCCGACGCACCGCAGGTTGCAGGCGTCGATGAAGTGAAGCCGATGACCGATCTCGCGCTCTCGATCAATCAGTTGGCGGCGGAGAATCGCGCCGTCGCCTATCACATCTGGTCGGAGCCGGATACAGAGCAGGCGAAGGCGCTCGTGCAATGGACTGCGACGACGCTGGGCATGGACAGCGCTCCAACATTCGCCGATGTGCGCACACCTGTTCATCAGCTGCGCGTCACTAAA
Source organism: Alloacidobacterium sp. (assembly GCA_035482895.1). Lineage (GTDB taxonomy): Bacteria > Acidobacteriota > Terriglobia > Terriglobales > Acidobacteriaceae > Alloacidobacterium. The sequence continues at coordinate 26,654 of DATHQH010000202.1, forward strand.
GACGCAGGTGAACTGGCACTTCTCCATAAAGCGTCCGATGCTTCTGTACAAGCACAATTTGCCATGATGAAGTCCGTGCACCCGGGACAGAAGGAACGCACGGTCGCGGGCATCATTCTCGAAAAGCTGATGGAGAACGGCGTTGAGCGCCCCTCCTATGCTCCCATTGTCGGCTCCGGAGAAAAATCGACGGAACTACACTATTCCGATAACAGCCAGACGATGCAGGCAGGTGATGTCGTGGTCGTCGATGCGGCAGGCGAATACTCCATGTACGCCTCCGACATCACGCGCACTGTTCCTGTCAGTGGACACTTTACCCCGCGTCAGCGCGAGATTTACGACATTGTGCTGGGCGCGCAGAAAGCGGCCATGGAAGGCTTCGTCGCCGGCAAGTCGCACATCAACGACCCGCAGCACAAGTATCCCGATTCGCTCGACACCATCGCCTGGAGCTACATGAACGCCCACGGCAAGGACCTGCACGGCGAGCCGCTCGGCAAATATTTCATCCACGGCATCGGCCACTCCGTCGGCATTAACGTGCACGACCCGTTTGACTACTCGCAGCCGATCCCAAAAGGTATGGTCTTTACTATCGAACCGGGTATCTATATCCCCGAGGAAAAAATCGGTGTACGCATTGAAGACGTCTTCTACGCCGATAAGGACGGCAAGCTCATCGACCTGACGGAAGCATTACCCAAAAATGCCGACGCCGTCGAAGCGGCCATGAAGAAGTAGCCATGCAGGTCGCACACTCGTTCCTGGCCATCCTGGCGGGATTCATCACTGTCATAGGCTTTACCGGCATCGCCACAGCACTGCTGAAACGCTTTGCTCCCGATCTTATGCGCGATCATGCGAAGCCCGACCCCCTCGCCATGGCCATTCATGTCGGGCTGAATCTAGCCTTCTCTCTGCTCGGCGGATACGTGACCGCGCGCTTCGCGCAGAGCAAGCCGCTCGTGCACGCGCTCATGCTGGCCATCGTCGTCCTTCTGCTCAGCGCCATTTCGGCAGTGCAGATGAAAGACCGGAAACCGATCTACTACCTTCTGATTCTTACTGCCGTGCCGCCTCTGGCTGTGCTGGCTGGCGGAATTTTACGGCTTCATCAAATCGGCCTTCACTGGTAGGAGAGTCGGCGCTGCTACATTCGGCAACAGATCCGTCGCCGTTCTGACGACCAAAGGAAAGAAGAATCTCAGCGATGCGGATCGAGCTTCAATCGCCGAGATTCTTCCTGCTCTATACCCTTATGGGGACAGCTATCGATGCGGCACGTCTATCTCACCAGCGAATCCCAAAGGTGACTGGAATCGTGGTAAACGTCCCTGTCCCCTGCCGGGTTGCCGATGCGGAAGGCGAGTCGACCCACAGATAGCGCGCTTCTGCAAAGAGCTTGCCTCTGCTGTCAGGGCCAAACGCTTTCCAGGTAAGTCCTGCGCCGATGTTCATGCCACCCTGATTACTGGAAAAATGCCCGATCACAACATTCTGAGATCCGATGAAGCAGAAACCGAAGAAATTGCAATAGAGCACGGATTGCGGTGTGGTAAAGGTTGTCACCTTGCGGTAAAAGCCGCCGCCGCCGGTGAAATACCCGCCAAACTTGCCCTTGCTGGGCAGGTTGACGATCGGATCGATAGTGAACGACCACACACGCGTGTAACCGCCTGGCGCGCCTACGGCAGCAAGAGTAGCGCCGGGAATTTTATTGTCGAGGAACTGATACTCAATCAGCGTTCCGAGCCACTTATTGAAGTTCCACCCTCCACCAAGCGTGAGATTGGCGCCATATGTTGAAAAGGAAGTTGCATCGAACACAGGCGCGTTGAATCCGGCTCCCGCTACAAAGGCGACTTTGCTCCACTTACTCTCGTATGTGGGGTAACGCGTATTTGTCTGCCCATATTGCGGCGTAGGGGATGGGCTCGGACTGGCGGCAAGAGAAGCGCCGTCGATGTCTTCTCCACTCAGAGACGACTTATTGTAATCCGATGAGCTTGAGTCCTCATGCGAGGCGTTCTGGGCTCTAGTAATGATTGGAAGCGACGCCAAAGCAATAGCCGATATCGCAATGGCGAAACGACGCAACAGGGTGCGCGAAGGACTGCAACTACCCACCATATATCCCTCATCTCTCGAATGTTTGGGGTCTCGTGGGGTCACCCCTTCTTTGCTGTAACCCGGTTAAGATGTCTTTGTCTCGGTAAATGATGTATTGGACAAAAGCCCCTCTGCTTTCCACCACGAGAGAACCATGAAAAACAGGGGGGTACACTAGTTTCGAATTCGGTTTGTTGAAAGAACGGCAGCACCAGACAAATGGATTTTTTTTGCCTCTGTGCCTGGCAGCGCAAACAGTACGCCGGCACTCGAATCCTGACCTCGAGTGCCGGCGTCAGAGTGATTGCTCTTCTAGTGGATGTCGAACTGCTCCGGATGCAGCGTCGGATCGCTCTTCACAATGATCGTCTTGCCTGTCATCTCTTCGATCTCATTCAGCCAGCGCGCATTATTCGCCTTCAGTGTCTTCACCACTTCAGGATGCACGCGCAGCAGCACATCGTTGCGCTCCAGATGCTTCTGCATCTTGCGCATCTCGGTGTAGACCTCATTGCAGACCGTCATCGGGCTCTTCACCATACCGGTCCCTTGGCAGATGTTGCAGGGCACGCTCAACGTCCGTTCGAGTGACTGCTTCACGCGTTTACGAGTAATGGCGACAAGGCCGAAGTCGTTAAACTGCAAAACTTTCGATGGCGCGCGATCCGCCTTCAGCGCCTCTTCAAGCGCCTGCATCACCTTATGCCGGTTCTTGCGCTCATCCATGTCGATGAAGTCGATCACGATGATGCCGCCAAGATCGCGCAGTCGAATCTGACGCACGATTTCCGGAATCGCATCGAGGTTCGTCTTCAGAATCGTGTCTTCCAGACGCGCCGTCTTGCCGACATATTTGCCCGTGTTGATATCGATGGCAACCAGAGCTTCGGTCTGGTTGATAACAATGGAGCCCCCGGACTTGAGCCAAACCTTGGACTTGAGCGCCTTGGTGATCTCGTCCTGGATGCCGAACTGCTCAAACAGCGGTGTTTCCTTCGTATAGAGCTTCACCCGCCGCATCAATGATGGCTGGAAGCGGTTCAGGAAGCGCACCACACGCTCATACTCCGTTTCACTGTCGACCCAGATCGTCGAGAAGTTATCGCTCACCTGGTCGCGCAGCACGCGCTCCACCAGATTGAGATCGTGATAGATCAACGCCGGAGCTTTCCCCTCATCCGAGCGCTGCTTGATGTCGTTCCACAAGCTGATCAGGAAGCGCAGATCGGCGCGCAGCTCATCTTCACTCGCACCATCGGCAGCGGTACGGACGATGAAGCCACCGGAAGCATTGCCCTTTTCGCTGATCAGGATCCGCTTCAGCCGCTGCCGCTCATCGTCCGAAGAAATTTTGCGCGATACGCCGACATGGTTCACCGTCGGCATGAAAACAAGGAAGCGGCCCGGCAACGCGATGTGGCTGGTAATGCGCGCACCCTTCTTGGCAATCGGCTCCTTGGCAATCTGAACCAGAATCTCCTGCCCCGGCTTCAACAGCTCGGTGATCGCAGGCAGATCGGTGACCTGTGCCGTTGCGCGGCGCGGTCCTCCGCCGCCACCCTGCTTGCGGCGGCCGTGGCGTCCACGTCCTCCGCGACGGCGATCTCGGAAATCCTGACGGCGGCTATCTGTCTGGCCTTCCTGCTGCTCGACGGCAGGCGCGTCCGCGGAAATCTCGTCTTCTCCCGCTTCTTCGTCCAACTCTTCTTCGTCTTCGTCGAGCTCTTCGCCGAACTCCTGCCCTTCTTCCTCAGTTTCCTGGGCCAGAGCACCCTCAGGGCCGAAATTCAACCGCTGATTGATGTGCAGATCGCGCACAAACGCACCCAGATCGGCCCCGTTAATCTGATGATCAAGCGTCTCTTCTTCCAGGTCTTCCAGATCGTGCTCATCGGCATGCGCGTGGATCGGCTCGAAGTCATATTCTTCTTCGTCGATCACTTCTTCTTCCAGCAGCCCTGTACCGGGAGCGAAGCTGCGGTCATTCTCTGCTTCTGCTTCGGCCGCAGTGGCGCTGTCGCCGGCGATCTGCTCGTGGATACCTTCAGCCTCTACCGGCTCTTCTGCTTCGTCCTCTTCTTCAAACTCGACCGTGAATGCAGGCTCGACCACCGGAGCAGCGAAGGCTGTTTCTTCGGTAACCGCTTCAGTTACAAATGCGGACTCTTTGTGCGCTGTCTCCTCAACGCCTGCGAAGTCTTCCACCTCTTCCGTCTCTTCGACGCCCGACGGAATACGAAACTCACTCAAAGCTGCCGGATCGATGCGGTGCGATGCCGAGGCATGCTCCGGATCGTATTCCTCAACTTCCTCGATGATCTCGATCGTCTCCGGTTGTTCTTCATCCGCATGAACCAGGGCTTCCTGTGGTGCAATCACGTCCGGCGCAGCAACCGCTTCAGCCGGAGGCTGGGGAACCACCTCCACAGCGGTTTCCGCCACAAATTCGCTTGCTCTTTCCTCAGCATGTGCAGCCTTCGCAGACTCCGGCACAACCGCCTCGGGAAACGCTTCGTCGGCTTCCACTTCATCTACAACAGGAATATCCGGAACCACAGCGGCCGTTTCACCTGCCGAAACGCTGGCACCTCCGCTGTGGCCTGTGCGAGTCGATCGCGACTCACCCGGCAGAAGTGATCCACCATCCCAGTGGATCGGTCCTTCAATCAGGGTCGAGGGCTTCGAAGTAGTGGGGATGGTCTTGATTGGCGTAGCTGCTGTCGAAGCTGTCGGCTCGCTCGCCGCAGGCTGCCCGCCATACTTCGACAAAGACTCGCCCGGCAGCAGAATAGCTGTGCTCGCCGGTGAAGACGGAGCAGGAATGTGCATAGGGTGGGAGGCCGTAATGCCGCCCGGCGCGCCGTACTCCGGCTGAGGGACCGGCTCAGCCGAGATGCTCTCCTCTACTGCTTCCGGCGATTCAATGTGCCCATTGTCTTCCCGCGTAGACTGCGGGCGTCCATCGCGTCCCCGACGGCCCCGGCGTCCACGCCAGCGACGCGTACCCTCGGGAGCACCTTCGCGGGAACCATGCTCTTGCACTTGCTCTGCGTCGCGTGCCTCACCTGTGCTCTCTGGTTCTTCACTCCGTGCGGGCTGTGCTTCGCGGCGCGGCTCCCGCTGTTGCTGCTGCGGAGTGCCGCCAATGCGCTCAAAATCTGCCGAATCTTCCTGCTCTTCCAGAAAGTCGGTGACGTAGAGAAATGCGTCACGCTCCAGCCCTACATCGACGAATGCCGATTGCATACCGGGAAGGACGCGCGTAACACGGCCTTTGTAAATGGAACCTGCGAGGGTGTATTCGTTCTCGCGCTCGTAGTAGACTTCCGTGAGCTGATCGTCTTCTAAAATCGCAAGCCGCGTCTCATGCGGCGTGCTCGAAATGCATATTTCCTTTGACATGCTGCCTCTCTTGCCCGGCAGCTCTTATGAGCCTGGGGCACCGGACGAGGCAGATCAAACCGGAAAAACCGGACGAGATGAGGGATGACAAAGAGATGGCCGGTATCCACACGAATTCAAGGCGCCGCCCGCTCCCGGGCGGAGATCCATGAAAGAGGTGGGATATTTTCGGGAGGCTATCTGGGCGCAGAGATTTTGTGACCGCTTCAACCAATTTCTTCGGCGGGGCCGTTGCCCGTCTCAGCGCGCTCATTCCTGATCCTGACCGGCCCGGTGATCCACCACGGCCGGCTAAATAATTAAATTCCTTCAACTTCCTCAATCGGCCTCGCACCTTGCGAGCGCCACTTACCTAAACTTTTCCGCCTTCAGTTCACGAATCGGTTCATCCGGACATTCATAACCATGCCCAGAGCCAAAAACGTAAACAAAACCGAAGATCCGCCGTAACTCATTAACGGTAAAGGAATTCCGGTTACCGGCATCAACCCGATCACCATGCCTATGTTGACCGCGATTTGAAAAATCAAAACGGCCACCACGCCCATAACAATAAGCGTTCCAGGCAGGTCCGCGGCTGTTTGAGCGTTCTGAATCAAACGCATCAATATTAAAAAGTATAGCAGCAACACGACTATGGCGCCGATAAACCCATGTTCCTCGCAAAACGCGGCGAAAATGAAATCGGTATATGGAATCGGCAGGAAGTCGCCCTGCGTCTGTGTTCCCTTGGTCGCACCGCGTCCAGTCACACCACCATCGCCCACTGCGATCAGGGATTGGCGAATCTGGTATCCGGTACCGCGCGGGTCGTCATCGGGATTCATGAAGCTGGTCAAACGCGCCTTCTGGTAAGGCTTCAGTACTTTGCCGCTCTTCCAGATCACGCCAACCGCCAGCAGGCCCACCAGAAGAATGATCCCGGCCTTTTTCCAGTCAATGCCACCCAGGAAAAGCCCCACCAGCAAAATCGGTGAATACGTCAGCGCTGTCCCCAGATCGGGCTGCTTCAAAACCAGCAGCATAGGCACACCCACCAGCGCCATCGCCTTAAAAATGTCTTTCCAGGTAAGCTCCCTGCCTGACAGGCCGACAAAGTAACGCGCCACCGCCACAATCAGCACAAGCTTTACCCATTCCGATGGCTGAAAGTGGATGCCCCCGGGAAGTTTGATCCACCGTCGCGCTCCCAGAACCTTGGTTCCGACGGCTAGCACGGCCACCAGCGAAAGCACGCAGAATCCATAAATCCAGTGAATAAAATCCAGCAATATGTGGTAATCAATCACCGAGAAGATGAACATTGCCGCCAATCCACCCAGTAACCAGAGCATCTGCATCTTGTGGAAGCCGACAAACTTGGTGTGCATCGTGGCACTGTAAATCTCCAGAATGCTGATGATAGAAAGAATCATCACGAACCCAAGCAGGGTCCAGTCGAAATCGCGAAACGAGAGAAATCGGCGCATCTATTCCTAACTACTACCTTAATGCTGTCGTCCTGACCGGAGCCAAGAGCACGGACATGCAGTTTGCCTTCTTACGGCATCTTCGCCGAAGCCGTCACCGGAGGCACCGTCAAATAAAAATGCCCGCCCCACATCTCAGCCTGATCGCCCTCGTGCGGCTTGACCACCGGCTTACCGCCAAAAATCTTTGGTTCATTGGGATTGTCCCAGATCGCGCCCACATCCACTTTTGCCGGAGTCTTCGCGATCAGGTTATTTTCCAGCCGCCGCTGCTTATTCACATAAGCCTCGATCACGCGTGCCGCAAGGCGCCCGGCCAGTTTGCCGTGCTCTCCCGCTTCGAACAGGATGCAGACCACGATGTCGGGATTGCGGCGCGGCGTAAAGCCGACGAACCACGCATTATCTTTGACGGAATGAGAATGACCGAGGCGCGCAGCCAAGGCATTACTCATCGTCTGCGCGCTGCCTGTCTTGCCCGCAAAATCAATCCCTTCCAGATGAGCGCTGGGATCGGTTCCGGCTGGGTTCAAAACTTGTGCCATGGCGTCGGTAATCGTCTGCCAACTGTCTGGATCGAGCGGTACCATCTGGTCGCCCGTGCCCGGATAGGAGTCATACATCGCCTTCCTGTAATCGGCAGGCAGCTCATCCGCGAATACAACGTGCGGACGCTTGAGCGCTCCTCCGGAAGCGATGCCGGATAGAGCGCGCGCCATCTGCACCGGTGTCGCCGCTACCGCACCTTGGCCGATGCCCACAGAAATCGTCTCTCCGGCATACCACTTCTGGTGGTAATTTTTCATCTTCCATTCTTCGGACGGCATGGTGCCGGCGACTTCATTCGGCAAATCAATGCCCGTCTTCTGGCCAAGGCCAAAGGCGTGCGCCCATTTCGCAATCTTCCCAATGCCGAGCTTATTGGCCAGCGTATAGAAAAACACATCGCAGGACTGGTAAATGCCCTTGGAAATTTCGACGTCGCCGTGCCCACCATGCACCCAGCACTTGAAGTAGCGTCCGTAGAAGCTCGCCCCACCCGGGCAGTGCACTTTCAGGTCCTGTGCGACACCCTCTTCCAGCCCTGCGGCCGCCATGATGATCTTGAACGTCGACCCCGGCGCAAGCTGCGCCTGAATTGCCTTGTTCAGCAGCGGATGCTCCGGATCAGTAATCAGCTTGTTCCAATCCTCCCGCCCAATGCGGACGGCAAATGCGTTGGGATCGAAGGTCGGGCGGCTCACCATCGCCAGCACCTCGCCCGTGTGCGGGTCCATGGCGATGATCGCTCCATTGCGGTCGCCCAGAGCATTCTCCGCCGCACGTTGGATATCGATATCGATGGTCAGCTTCAGGCTCTTGCCGGGAACGGCGTGCTCTGTGCCCAGCTTGCCCACTTCGCGGCCGTGACTATCCACGACGACATCCTGCGAACCGTCCTGCCCGCGCAACAACGCGTCATACGACTGCTCCACGCCCGATCGGCCGACCACATCACCCGGCTCGTAGTAGGCGTATTTCGGGTCATTGTTGAGCATGTCTTCGCTGACCTCGCCCACATACCCGATCACATGCGCCGCAAAACCATCTTTTGGATAAAGACGCCGCTGCTCTTCTACCGTTTCCAGCTCGGGAAATTCGTCGCGATGCGCTTCGATAAATTCCTGCTCGTCCGGGGTGATGTCCTGCTTCAGCGGCAATGGCTGATATTTTGGAGCCGTACGGTATTTTTTGAGAATCGCCTCGATCTGTTCGACCGTCATATTCAGACCGCGCGCAATAATCGGCAGGTCCGCCATATAGTCATGGCCCTGTTCGCGCACCAGAAAGCAGGAAACGGAAGGATAGTTATCCACCAGCAGGCGCCCTTCGCGGTCAAAGAGCTTGCCTCGCGGCGCCAGAATCGGGACTTTGCGGATACGGTTTGCCTCAGCCAGCGCGTGATAGTTTTCCGCGCCCACCACCTGAAGCCGCCATAGTCCGAAAATCAGAATCAGCAAAACGCCAACGATCATGTACTGAATGATCGTCAGCTTGATTCCTGGCAGTTTTTCTTCCCGGTTAAGCATCTTCTGCTACTTCTTCCCGCTCACGTTGCAAGGTATGGCGGCATCTCTAGGATACCCGTAAATGACACTCTATCGGCACGGCTGGCGCAGTATCTATCTGGTTTCGCCCTCTCAGTTCGGAATCGCATGATCGGCAGGCACATCCTTCCCCGACCAGATCTGCTGCTGCGTCCACGGATGCGCCGGATTGGTCCAGAATGGGTCCGTCGGAGGCAACCCCAGATGCAGCAGGCCGACGGCACAGAGGTACAAGCTCCCCGTCGAGATGTAGACTTCGCCGATTGACGGCTGGTGCCCCACCGCGCCAATCCGCAGCCACCCATGCTCGTCAAACGTTCCCGGAGCTTCGATCATCTTCCGCACCACGGCGGTCAGTGCCGTACGAACGGCTCCAGGATCGAGCGACGCGGGAAGCTGATGCATCAGCGCGATCTCTGAGAGCGCCTGAAACGCGCCAAACCGGTACGCGCTCGAACGGCCAAGAATCGGGAAGGTCGCATCCGGGGCAATCAGTCGCTCCTGTATCACCGCATAGCGCCTCGCCCGTTCCAGCTCTACGTCATACAGCCTGCCCAGCGGATGGTGCTTCTCTTCACAAATTTTCAGTACCGTCAGCAGCATGGGGTGAATGACGTAGCTGTTGTAGTAATCCCAGTGAAACTGCGGGCCATCCCCGTAGACGCCATCTCCTTTGTACCAATCCATGTGTTTGTTGACGGCGGTTTCAATCGGCCTGGTATCGCAATCGCCGGTAAACTTCCACAACGCGGCCTCGACCGCCGCACTGAACAGCAGCCAGTTGTTCTCCGACGGCTGAATCACGCGGCTGGCCTTGAACGCTGCGATCACATTCGCCTGATCCGCTTCGCTGAGATTCCCCCAAAGCTGCTTCGGCGCGCGCAGCAGCGCCAGCGCCAGAAATGCCGTATCCACCAGCGGTTGCTGCCCTTTATCGAAGTTCATGAAATCTGGTGACTTTGGATCGACGGCGTGGGAAATGCCAACCACCGCCAGATGAATATATCGGGCTCGCAGCTTGCCCTCAGGCGTGTCGTCAGGACCAAGCTCCAGCCACGGTGCCATGCCCGCCAGCAGCCTTCCCAGCGCTTCCAGATGCGTGTAGGCGGCTCGGTCCGTGCCGCCTTCGACCGGCATGGATTGCTTGAGCCGGTTCTCACTCAATGACGTCAGCACAGGGTCGGCAATCCGTTGAAGCACCTGCAAGGAATAAGCGCGGTCATCTGCGCCGCTACTTTCTTGGGGATACGCCATGTGCGAAAATCCTATGCCGAGCAAAAAAAAGATAAGAACAAAACGCACTGCGCTCCGCCCTCGATGCATCGACGCTCCTTAGTATTACCTGCGCTAGTATTCCCTGCGCTTTACTCGGTCAAGCAGCGCAAACAGGATCACGGCAACCACGGTATTGATCACCGCGCGAATCGACTCATGCAGCCAGCTCCATTGATAGGGCTGCGCCAGCAACCTGCGCACCAGCACCCAGTACATGCCGCTGTGCAGAAAGACAAATGCCAAAGTCAGCAACGCGCGTGTACCGTGGTTCTCCGTGTCGATGCGAACGCCGAGCGACGCGGCCAGATATCCGATGATCGATTTGCAGATGCCGAAGATACCCAGTGGCTGACGCGTCAGCGCATCCTGCGCGATTCCGATCACAGCGCCTGTGACTGTTCCGACCATCGGATTGCGTCGCGAGATCGCGAAATAGATCGTCACCAGCAACGGCAGGTCGAGAATGTCGAAGCGCGGAAAATGCAGCGACACAAAGGACTGCAAACCTAGCGCCAGCAACGGCACCAGAATAAATACGATCAGAGGATAGGACTGAACTTCGGTATCGCGCCGCGTCGCAGCGCCCAGCATGCTCATATCTATCGGTTCCCCTGCGGCTGCGGTGCAGGCGTCTGCGGTTGCGGCTTCACTGTCTTTGGCGCCATCGTCGGCGGAGGCTTGCTGCCATCGTCCGGAACCAGCTCCGGTCCCTTATGCTGCGTGGGCGAAGCCGTCACAGGACGTTGCGTCGTCGGCACCGGCGTCGTCGGTGGCGCGTGCTGGCTCTGCATGTTGGTCGTGGGAGTGTGCTGTCCCGGCGTCGTCGCGGCAGGTGGCGCAATTTTCTTCCCGCCTGAAGGCAGCGGCCCATCGACAATCACCTTGGTCTTTGGCTGTGCAGCAGTCACATTTCCGCCATCGGCCGATGTCGTGGTCCGCGGACTCGTTGTATGCGCAGCCGTACTCGCTGCGCTGGCTTCATTATTTGGAACGGATCGGGTCGCAGCCGGCGTACCCGCAGCAACTGGTGCTGAGGGTCTCGCGGCATGCACAGGTACACCCGCTGCACTGCCTTCGCCGTTTGTAACGGATCGAGTCGCAGTGGGCGTAGTACCCGGTGTAACTGTGGCTGGCGGTCTCGTAGCATGAACAGCTGTGCCTGTCGGGGTGTCCTCACCGTTCGCAACGGGTCGGGAGGCAGAAGCCGTACCGCCTGCCGCTGTGGAGGGACGCGGTGTGCCAGCACCCGTCGCGGTGGAGACAGCAGGACGCGTCGTCATGGCAGCCGGGGGGCGGCTGCCGTCATCGGGAACGAGTTCCGGCGTCTTTTTCTTCGGCACATCGTCCGCAGTTTGGGTTGTATCGTCACTGTCGTTGGATGGTGCCTTCACGTGCGGCTTCGCAGCTGTCGGCAGAACGCCTTCCGATTGCGGCGCCAGGCGCGCACCTGGCATCAGACTCTCCGCAGTCGGCGTGGTATTTGGAGTAAAACGGTCCGGGTGCAGCGCCGATGGTGGCCGCATGGGCCGTGCAATGCCCTCGCCCTCCGCATCCGCCGAGTCGTCGCTGTTCTCATCATCTGTCTTCGGCGCATCGGGATCGATGCGGGTCGGCAGCCGCTCGGCCAGAACCTCGGAAGCCTTCAGTTGTTCGGCATTGGCGGCCGCCTCGCTCTGGATCATGTCCAGCTTCTGCTTCGGCGTCACCTGATCACCCATATTGGTAATGATCAGAACTTCTTCCAGCTGAGAAAGATTGGCCGCCGGGCGAATCAGAACATCGACTAGAGGGTCGTGCTCAGGATCGACAACCACCCGGTCCACCACGCCGACGGCCAGCCCGCGCGGAAAAATCTGGTCGCCGCCGCTTGTCACTACCGGCTCGCCTTCCTTGATGCGGTCATCAGGCATTACTCTGACCACCTGCGGCTGCCCCAGTGCATTGCCACGCAAAATGCCGCGAATGCGCGTCGTCGAAAGAATGACGCCCGCCCCGCTCGTCGGATCTGTAATTTCCAGTACCTGACTAGTATGCGGAAAGACCTCGCGAATACGCCCGACTATGCCGTCCGGCGTAATCACCGGCATATCGACGACGATGCCGTCTTTCGCTCCTTTATCAATCGACAGGATGCGCGACTGCTCTGTGCCAGAGGTGCCGATAATCTGCGCTGGCATCGTCTGATAGACGTATTTTTCCTTGAATGCCAGCAACTGCTGCAGCCGCTGGCCCTGGCGCGCATCTTCCGCGATGCCGCCCTGCTCAATGCGCAGGCGCCGCAGTTCCGCCTCAAGGTTTTTATTCTGTTGCCGGACATGGATGAGATCGAGATAGTTGTCCCAGACGCTGAGGATGCTCGTGCCCAGCCAGTGCACCAGCCGTTCCGGCGGCGAAACCAGGCTGATCGCCCAATAGCGAATCAGGCGTACACCACCTGCGTCCGGCTGCGCGTGCTCCCTTGGCAGCGGACGGCGGACTTGGACAGCGACCCCGATCACCTGCGCTAAAAGCACCAGAATCAGGACCAGGGCGTTCTTGTAACGGCTAAAGAAGGATTCCATGGTAGTGATGCCTGTTGCTTAAGCGCGATTTGCGAGCTGAATATGCACAACTAATCAATCTTGATCTTACGCAGCAAACGGAAATCGCTGAGCATTTTTCCTGTACCTAGAACCACGCTGGCTAACGGGTCGTCGGCAATCGAAACCGGCAATCCGGTCTCTTCGCGAATCCGCTTGTCGAGGTTCTTGATCAGCGCTCCGCCGCCGGTCAGCACAATGCCGCGGTCGCTGATGTCTGCCGAGAGCTCCGGCGGCGTCCGCTCCAGAGCCACACGAATCGCATTCATGATGGTCGAAATGCACTCGCCCAATGCTTCACGGATTTCGCTGTCGTCGATCGTGATGGTTTTTGGCACGCCCTCGATCAGGTTGCGGCCCTTGATCTCCATCGTGAGCGGCTTTTCTAAAGGATACGCGGAGCCGATCTCCTGCTTGATTTGCTCTGCCGTGCGCTCGCCGATCAAGAGATTATATTTCCGCTTGAGGTAGTTCATCACCGCCTCATCCATCTGGTTGCCGGCCATACGGACCGAACGCGAATAGACGATACCGGCCAGCGAGATGACGGCGATGTCCGTCGTTCCACCACCGATATCGACGACCATATTGCCGCTCGGCTCGGTAATCGGGAGACCGGCCCCGATGGCAGCCACCATAGCCTGCTCAACGAGGAAAACCTCGCTCGCCTTGGCCCGATAGGCCGAATCTTCGACCGCCCGCTTTTCCACCTGCGTAATCTCGGAAGGCACGCCGATCACGATGCGCGGGTGCACCAGCATCTTGCGGTTATGCGCCTTTTGAATGAAGTAGTTCAGCATCTTTTCCGTGATTTTGAAGTCGGCGATCACGCCGTCCTTCATCGGCTTGATGGCCACGATGTTGCCGGGTGTGCGGCCCAGCATCTCCTTGGCTTCCTTGCCGACGGCCTCAACTTCGCCCGTATTTTTGTTAATGGCGACGATAGAAGGCTCGTTGACAACAATGCCCTTGCCGCGGGCGTAGACGAGCGTATTGGCAGTACCGAGATCAATGGCCAGATCACTGGAAAAAACACTGAACAACGAGCGCACGCCGTGCGACCGCGAAGAGCGCGATGTAAAACCGTTCGATGACATGAAAGAGATGCTTTTCTAGGGACTCAACTTTATTGTAAGGCCACCAAGCATTTGCTGCACCGCAGCAGCGCGTGGATTTCTAAGCTTTTTCTGGGAATTCGTAACATACCTGTATGCAATGCCAGCGCTCCTATACGTCGATGCAGTAATCTCCGCCATACGGTATCCTTTTGAGTTTGGCTATTCCGCATCCACGAAAGCAGATTCCATGTCACATAAGCTTTATAAAAACCTCATCGGCGGCGAATGGGTTGCCGCAAAGACCGGCAAGACCTTCCTGAACATCAATCCAGCCGATAAGAATGACGTTATCGGCGAATTCCAGTCCTCCGGCGCTGATGACGTAGATGCTGCCGTCAAAGCAGCTGAAGCAGCCTACAAGACATGGCGGCTCGTTCCCGCTCCGAAGCGCGCCGAAATCCTCTACCGCACCGGCCAACTACTCGAACAGCGCAAAGAGCAGTACGCGCAGGAGATGACCCGCGAGATGGGCAAGGTCATCGCCGAGACGCGCGGCGACGTGCAGGAAGCGATCGACACCGCCTACTACATGGCCGGCGAAGGCCGCCGCTTATTCGGCCAGACCACACCCTCAGAGTTGCAGAACAAGTTCGCCATGTCTGTGCGCATGCCCGTTGGCGTCTGCGGCATGATCGCGCCGTGGAATTTCCCCATGGCCATCCCCTCGTGGAAACTTTTCCCCGCGCTCGTCTGCGGCAACACCTGCGTCATCAAGCCGGCGGAAGACACACCGCTTTCAACCTTCAATCTCGTCCAGACACTGATCGACGCGGGCCTGCCCAAAGGCGTCGTTAATATCGTCACCGGATACGGCCCCGACGCTGGAGCGCCCATCGTCTCGCATCCCGGCGTGCGCGCTGTCTCTTTCACCGGATCGTCCGAGGTAGGCCGCATTGTCGGCCAGACCGCAGCCGCTAACTTCAAACCTTGCTCACTTGAAATGGGCGGCAAAAACGCCATGATCGTCCTCGACGACGCCAATCTCGATCTCGCGCTCGATGGCGCGCTTTGGGGAGCCTTCGGCACGGCTGGCCAGCGCTGCACCGCTACCAGCCGCATCATCCTGCATAAAAAAATCGCCGCTGAGTTCACGGAAAAACTTGTCGCTCGCGCCAAAGCCCTTAGAGTAGGCAATGGCCTCGACGAATCCATCGAGATGGGCCCTCAGATCAACGAACAGCAGATCGAAACATCAACCAAGTACAGCAAGATCGCGCAGGACGAAGGAGCGAAGCTCCTCTGTGGCGGCAAGCCTCTCACCGAAGGCGCTTATTCCAATGGGACCTTCTTCGCGCCGACGGTCTTCGCCGGAGTCAAGCCAACCATGCGCATCGCGCAGGAAGAAGTTTTCGGCCCGGTCGTCAGCCTGATCGAATGCGGCAGCTTCGACGAAGCCCTCGACATCGCCAACTCTATCCAGTACGGCCTTTCGACGGCTCTTTACTCGCGCGACGTCAACCACGCTTACCGCGCCATGCGCGACCTCGAAGCGGGCATAACCTATGTCAATGCGCCTACCATCGGAGCTGAAGTTCACCTGCCCTTCGGCGGCGTCAAGCAAACTGGCAATGGCCATCGTGAAGGCGGCACCGGCGCGCTCGACTTTTACACCACATGGAAATCGGTCTACGTCGATTACTCAGACAAGCTGCAGCGCGCGCAGATCGACTAGGCTTTAAAGACTCGACGACGAACGACCGGCTGGTGCGCGAAGCTGTCTTCCCAGCACTTTCCTTTCTACCCAGCTGCGCACCCGGTCCGTTCGGAACTCCGTCAGGCCTGCAAAGATGTATACGTAAGCTAACGTCAAAAGCAAGGATCAGAACCCAGCCGGTTTCACGATTTAACAGCAACAGGTTCTTTGCTGCGCGGCATCTTGCCCAGCACCTTCTTCTCTACCCACCCGCGAACGCTGTCTGTACGAAACTCCATCACGCAGGCGATTCCATACGCGTACCCGATCGCCAGCAGCAAAGCACCCAGCCCGTAAAACAGGTGTCGTGCATCCGGCTGCCATCGCGTGTCATGCGCCATCAAGGCAGTCAACAAAACCAGAAACGGAACATGCACGAGATACAGCGTGTAGGAAAATCGCGCGCCTGTTCGCGTCACACGCGTCCAGGCATTCACGGGAGCCACGCTCTTTGCCCCCAGCAGTAACCAGATCAGGATGAATGTAGCCACGCCAAGCGCGTAGTCGGAAAGCACCCCCCGCACAAGCGTCGTTTTCACCAGAAAAAGCAGGAACGGGCAATAAAGAATCACCGCAACCACGCGCGCCCAGGCACCCACACGCGGCGCAGGAACGACGGCCAGCAGTGTTCCCATCAACCATAGCGGAAACAACAGCAGGATGCCCGGGCCAACAAGCCAGGTGCATAGCAGAAAAACAAGCGCATTCAGGATTCGCGCACCAACGCTCGTTCCTCTGCGAAGTGCCAGAAAGGCGCACGGGAATAAGATGTAATACCAGAATTCGTTGGCCAGACTCCACATCGGGCCATTACTGCCGAACGTCGGCACGAGAATCGTCTGCAGAAAAAACAGGTTCCCCACAAAGATCGGCAGATGCAGCGACCTGGCTACATCCCCCAGCATGTGCGTCCCCGTCTGGCCCGCATACAAAGCGGGAGCCAGATGCAGATACAGGCCGGAAAAATCAAGCAAAGCACCGAGTATGAGCGCGGGAATCAGCACGATCCAGAGCCGCACCATGCGGTGAGTCAGGTATAGCTTCCAACTCCAGCCGTCGCGCTGCACCATCCGGAAGATGCTGCCGCTGATCAGATACCCACTCAATACAAAGAAGATAACGACCGCCTGATGACCGGCGTCCGTCATCACATAAGGCACCGCAAACAGCGCACGATGCTCACTGATCTGGCGATAATCGACGTAAAGCAGATTGCGCCAATGCTCAAGACAAACGAGCAACGCCGCAATTACGCGTGCAAGATCAAGAAGCACAGACGCGCTTGTGCTTGTGAACGGGATACGGGAGGACGAGTCCATTCGCTACATCTACTCTACAAAAGATCGCCGCAGCTTCCGTGAATTATCTCTTCTACGCCATCAGCCTCAGGTCACTCGCCGTGCTGTATCCTTATCTGTTTGACATACTTGAGAGCGAGGCTGGCTGCAGGCACATGCCAATCTCCGAGGCGATGCATGATTATTGGAGTACCCAAGGAAGTAAAGGATCACGAGAGCCGCGTGGGCATTACGCCCGCAGGCGTGAAATCGCTGACTGAAGCCGGACACAAAGTTTTAGTCGAGACCCACGCGGGCGACCTCTCTGCCTTCACCGATGAGGAATATCAATCCGCGGGCGCGGAGATCGTCGGCTCGGCCCACAATGTCTGGGGCAACGCCAACATGGTTGTGAAGGTGAAAGAGCCGGTCGAAAAAGAATACGCCTTCTTCCGCGAAGGACTCGTGCTCTTCACCTATCTGCATCTCGCCCCCATTCCCGATCTCACCGAACAACTCCTCACGAAAAAAGTCGCCGGCATCGCCTACGAAACCATTCGCGATAAGGCAGGCACGCTGCCGCTTCTGACTCCCATGTCCGAAGTCGCAGGCCGCATGTCCGTGCAAGTCGGCGCCTCCTATCTTGAAAAAGAAAAAGGCGGACGCGGTCTGCTTCTCGGCGGCGTGCCCGGCGTGCCTCCAGCGAATGTCTGCATCATCGGCGGCGGTATCGTCGGCACGAACGCGGCCAAGATTGCCGTGGGTATGGGCGCAAAGGTTACAATCGTCGATCTGAATCTGAATCGCCTCCGCGAGCTCGACGACATCTTCAACGGCAAGCTCTTCACGCTCGCATCGAACTCCTATAACGTGACGCGCGCCGTGCAGGAAGCAGACCTCGTCATCGGCGGCGTGCTCATTCCCGGTGCAGCCGCTCCCAAAATCGTCACCAAAGAGATGGTCGCAAAGATGAAGAAGGGTGCGGTCATCGTGGACGTCGCCATCGACCAGGGCGGCTGCATTGAAACGGCCCGTCCGACGACGCACAGCGATCCTGCTTACCAGGTCAACGGAGTGGTCCACTACTGCGTCACCAATATGCCCGCGGCCGTGCCCAACACATCGACGCTCGCGCTCACCAACGCAACCTTCCCTTATGTATTGCGCCTAGCCCAGCGCGGTGCGAAGACAGCAATCCTTGAAGACGATGGCATCCGCGATGGCGTCAACACCTATGAAGGCATCCTCACCTGCGAGCCGGTGGCCAAATCGCAGAAAAAGAGCTGGAAGCCCGTGCGGGAATTACTCGCTTAATCGCCCATAAGAAAAGCGTGGCGAGAAACCACGCCTTTCGTGTGTTGACGACAAAACTATCTCCTCAGGGCTACAGGCTGCTCCAGGCGAAACGTCAGCACCGTCTCTGCCGGAATCACAATCTCCTTGTTGCCGGTAAACGCCGTCCCCGCCGTCCCTGCTCCGGCGCCGGCGAGCGCGCCAATCAGCGCACCCTTGCCGCCGCCTGCCAGTCCGCCAATCAGTGCGCCTATACCGCCGCCACCACCGATAAATCCAGCCGTGCGCTTGCCTTTACCCTTCTCAGCGCGCTCAACTGTGCTCGTCGCGACCGGATAAGTGCTGCCCTCGGCACGAATACTGTCCAGACGAATTGCAAGCTCAGCTCCGCCCTTGAAGCGTCCAAGTGCTTTCGCATCGATGACCGTGCCTGATGCGGGAGCCCCCGCGCGAACCACCGTCACGCCATCCACAACAATGGGATCGGTAACGGTAGCGCTAAAGCTTTGCCCCGGTTGACTCAATTTGGATCCGAGATCCTGCCCCAGCGCTACCCGGATGCGCGTTCCAGCAGGAATCGCGAGCGGCTGCGGTGGAGCCTGTGTCGGTGGCGCTGCTGCCTCGGTCGCAGGCGCAACAGCAGTAGTTGGAGAGGGCGCAGGTGCTGCAGAAGGAGCAGGTGCCGGTGCAGGCGCTGCACTCTGTGCGGAAGAGTCCGGAGGCGCAGGCGGCACACTTTGATCTGCCTGCGCACTTTGATCCGGAGCCGGCTGCGCTGTGTTGGCTGCCGTATCGGACTTCTTATTGCATCCCCCGGCGAATAGGGCAGCAGCGAGCACAACGGGTAATACGAATAAGCGGAAGCGAGTATGATTCATAGCGACTATTTAGATGCCGTAAAAAACTCCTGCGGTTGCGCAACCCTTCGCCGCACCGTTCCGTATTTAAGGAGAGAATCGGCAAACCGCCTATAATCTTGGGATCGGATGGGAGCTTTCGTGCCACCAATGAAGCACAAGCGGGCAACGATCGCTGCACTCGGCGTAGTCGTGCTTGTATTACTCTTCGTGCTGGCCTCGCTCAACGCTTTTAGGTTAAATTTTCTTTACCCTCACAGCGTTGCGGCCGTCTTTCTTTTCACGACTCTTTCCGTCGTCGTCTTTCTGCTCTTCCTGCTCCTTCTGGTGCTTCTGTCGCGCAATATTCTCAAAATCTACGCAGATCGTCGCAGCCGCATCCTGGGATCGCGCCTGCGCTCGCGGATGTTGATCGGTGCGCTGCTTCTCTCGTTTGCGCCCGCAGCTTTCATGTTTTTTTTCAGCTTCGGACTGATGAACCGGTCTATTGACCGCTGGTTTTCTCAACCAGTCTCGAACCTCCGCGAGGATTCAGCCCGCATTGCGTTTGAGCTGTCTCAGTACGTCGCACAGAACGCGCGCGCAGAAGCAGAGTCTATCGCTCGTTCCGAGGCCGTTGCGCTGAATTACCGGACAGGCAATCAGGATGCGCTGCTCGATGAAATTCGCGCACACCGCATTACGCTGCAGGGCGGCTTCGCAATCTTCTATCGCGACGATACACCTCTGGTCCAATATCGGTTGCCGTCCGTTTCGGATCCCATCAGAGTACGTGCCTGGATGGCCAACAACGCAACGCCAACAAAGACTACTGATCCACTGACTACAGTCATTCGCAAAGCTGCGCAGCGAACGGACGAGCCTGTGCTCTCGCTCGGTGATACCGATTTCGCGCTCGGCATGGCAAGCACATCGGGTGGAGGGGTCATCGTCATCGGTCTGCCGCTCCCCTCCGGCCTGAATGCAACCGTCTCGGAGATCCGGTCGAGCACCGAACAATACTGGGCCGTCTACCGCGAACGCCGCAGCATCCGTAGCACCTACTTGTTATTGTTGCTCCTGCTCACCGCGCTCACCTTCTTCGCCAGCAGCTGGCTCGCCTGGTTCTTTTCAAAACAGATCACCCGGCCTTTAGAAAGCCTCGCCAATGCCATGGATGAGATCGCTGCCGGCCACTATGGACAACGTGTCACGGTATCCGCGACAGAAGAGTTGGGTGAGCTCCTGCAGGCCTTCAATCACATGGCGGCCGATCTGGAACAGAGCCGCATGATCGCCGAGCAATCGACGGCGCAGCTTTTTGAAGCCAATTCGGCTCTCGAAGAACGCCGACGCGAACTGGAAACCATCCTTGAAACGATACCCGGGGGCGTCGTCACCCTTGATGCGACGCTGCAAATCACGCAGGCAAATCAGGCCTTCACCGATCTGCTGCCGCCCGGCGCGCCGCAATCGCTCAAAGGCCTGTCACTCACTGAACTTCTTCCCCGCGACATCGCCGAGGAGCTTACCCTGCTGGGCCGCCGCGCTCGGCGTATGGGGGTTGCCGCTACAGAAATCGAGATGCGTAATCCCAAGGGCAAATTGAATCTTTCCGCTACCATGGCCATGCTGCACCTCGGTCAGAATCGTCGCGGCTCCATCCTTGTGCTTGAGGATGTAACCCAGTTTCTGCAGGCGCAGCGCCAACTCGCATGGAAGGAAGTCGCACAGCGTGTCGCACACGAAATTAAGAATCCACTCACACCCATCGCCCTCTCGGCCGAGCGTATCAAGCGGCATGTCGATCGCAATACTCCGGAATCCCCGGCCGTGATCCGCTCCTGCAGCGACGTTATCCTCGGCTCGGTAGAAACCATGCGCAGGCTTGTCGATCAGTTCGCAGTGCTCGCGGAATTTCCCACCGCCCAGCCCAAACCCTCTGACCTCAATGTCATTGTCGAAAATGCTTTACGCCTCTTTGAGGACCGCCTCGATGATATGCGGGTGGAAGTTCATCTCTCAGGCGAGCTTCCTCCCGTTATGGCAGATGCCGAAGCGCTCAAGCGCGCTCTGGCAAATCTCATCGATAACGCGGCGGAAGCCATGCAGCAGGGCCCCCTGCGTTCATTGATCATCGAAACAGGGTTGACCGATCATCACGAGATGGCCGAGATCACCATTTCCGATACGGGTCCCGGACTTACGGACGAAACACGCGAGCGTCTCTTTCTTCCGTATTTTTCTACGAAACAGCGCGGTACCGGCCTCGGACTTTCCATCGCCGCCAAAATTATTCAAGACCACCAGGGAGCCATTCGCACTGAGCAGAACTATCCAACCGGTGCCCGGTTTATCATCGAACTGCCGCTCGCCACCTCTGCCAACGGACACGCGAACGGCAGTAGCGAAGCAGTCCCATCTACAGCAGACAAGGCCGCTCGATGAACCATATTCTGATCGTGGATGACGAAGCTGACATTCGCAAGCTTCTCGAGGAAATTCTGCGCGAAGAAGAATACGCCGTTGCTAGCACGGGAACAGCAGCCGAAGCCCTTGTGCTGTTGCGCGACGTAAGCTACGACGTCATGCTGCTCGACATTTGGCTTCCGGATCGCGATGGCCTCGATGTTTTGAACGAAATCCGCTCCTTGGAAACTGAGAACAAACCCGAAGTCATCATCATCTCCGGCCACGGCACCATTGAAACAGCTGTTCGCGCTACCAAGCTCGGGGCCTTCGACTTTCTCGAGAAACCCCTCTCGCTCGAACGCACGCTCATCCTCGTCAAAAACGCAATCGAAGCCAAGCGTCTGCGCGATGAGAATCAGGAGTTGCAGCGCCAGCTCGCTTTTCACACGCCCATTACCGGAGAAAGCGTTCCGGCAAAGGCACTCCGCCAGCAGATCAAGCTCATGGCGCCGACGAATGGGCGTGTGCTCATCTTCGGAGAATCAGGCAGTGGCAAAGAACTGATCGCGCGCGCCATCCACGCGGAGAGCCAGCGATGTCAGCGTGTCTTCGTCGAGCTGAACTGCGCCGCTATCCCCGAGGACTATATCGAGAGCGAGCTCTTCGGGTATCGCAACAGCGCAGTTCCCGGAGGCCCTGCGGAAAAGCGCGGCACCTTCGAGCGCGCTGACTGTGGCACTCTCTTTCTCGACGAAGTGGGCGACATGAGCCTTAAGACGCAGGCAAAGGTGCTGCGTGCGCTCGACGAGCAACGCTTTACCCCGGTGGGCGCAGCCCATGCCATGAGCGTGGACGTGCGCGTCATCGCCGCCACCAACAAAAACCTTGAAGAAGAAATTGCCAAGGGAAATTTCCGTGAAGACCTTTTCTACCGGCTGAACGTCATTCCTTTCTACGTT
>DATHQH010000203.1:0-2831 GCA_035482895.1 Alloacidobacterium sp.
GCCGCTCTCGCTCAGAAATATTGGGCCGAGCGCGGATACACCGACGGAAAAGCCGAATACGACTGGCTGCGCGCAGAGCAAGACCTGATGCAAGCCGCTTCATAAACGATCGAACTGAAACCGCTCTAATAAGTTAGATAAGAAGGCGCTGCACGGTAGGCAGCGCCTTTTCTATCTAAGGAGCTGGCTCATGGCTGCAAGGCTACATGCGGCCAATCGTTCTGCCAGGTGATCGTCGAAATCTGGAGCGCGGGTTTTCCGGTCTTTGCGTCATAGGCGTGGAAGACGAGCAGGTCACGGTCGTCAGGCTGCATCCAGACTGACTGGCCTCCGGGGCCTAGCCAGCGTGCGTTGCCTGTCAGCAGCTCTGTACCTCCCCCATCCGCCATGGATTTGCCCTCTTGATCGAGATAAGGCCCGGTAACATTTCCGGCACGGCCCACCATGGTTCTGTAAGTGCTTTTCGTGCCGCGGCAGCATAAGTCCCATGAGACGAACAGGTAGTAATAGGCGCCATGATGCACGATGAAAGGCGCTTCGACCGCCTCCCAGTCTGGAGGCAAGTCAGGTTTTGCCAGCGGGGCATCGGCCGGTTTCGCACGGGATGCGAGTGCATAGATGGTTGTGTCTTTCCTGGAGAGCAGGCCGGTTTTCTCGTCCAGCCGACGCATCTTGATGCCGCTCCAGAAGCTGCCGAAGGCGAGCCAGGCATGGCCTTGCGTGTCGAGAAAGAAATTCGGGTCGATGGCGTTGAAGTCATCGGTGGCCGCAGAGCGAAGGACGAGACCGTGATCGATCCATTTGTAATTCGTGCTCGAACGGTCGAGTGTCTTGTTGGTGGCGAGTGCGATTCCCGAGGTGTTTTTCCCAAATAACGAATAGGCATAGTAGAGGCGATATTCGCCGTTCTCGTAGGAGATATCGGGTGCCCAGAGATCGACTGTTCCGGGACTATCCTTGTGAATCCAATCGGGAATCTGATCGAAGACATGCCCGCATAGCTTCCAGATGGTCAGATCGGTCGAACAACGTATCTGAAACTGTCCGCCGTCTTTTGTTTTGCCCGTCGCGAAGACATACCAGGTGTTGCCCTCTTTCATGACCGAGGGATCATGCGTCCCCCAAAAGTCGCCGCTCAAGTCGAAAGCTTTGGGTTGTTGCGCCGCGGCAGCGAAACTCATAAATACGCAAATAGAGGAATAAAGCAGGGCGTTTAGTCGCCGCGGGAAGGGATACATAATAAACGTCCTGATCTGAGAAATCGTTTTCTTGCGAGAGAAGAGTAGCACAAGAGCGCCAGTTTCGGCAGCCGCAAGACCATCTGAAATGGAGTCCTGAATATCTTAAAATCTAATGCCGCGTGCTGAGCATTAGGTGGATGCCGCCACTACCGGCTCGAACACAGGACCGTTCACTGTGGATTTTGCCAGATGTCTGGTGAGGCGGTTGGCGGTGTATGCAGCCCCATAGGCGAAGCGGGTGAGAGGACCAAATGAGTTTGCTGAAGCCACGCCGACGAAGTAGAGGCCGGGGACGGAAGACTGGAAGGAGCGGTCGAGCACTGGACTGTCTTCCACGGCTTGAATTTCGTTGCGGAGATCGTCGCCGATAAACTTCAGCCGTGTGAGTGCGACGCGGTAGCCTGTACCTGCGATCAGATGATCAAAGGCGAGTTCTTCCGTGCTGCCGTCCTTCGCCGAGATCTTCAAGTGAATGCGTCCATCGCGCGCTTCGGCATTCTCGAGGGTTACACCCAGGTGCAATGGGACGCGGCCGATGATCTTTCCCCTGACGAACCAACCCGCTGAAGGTCCCAGATGGCGTTTTACGATGTGGAAGCGGAGCTTCTGCGGCATAGCGTGAAAGACGAGCGGTATATCCGTGCACAGGCGGGAGCGCCAACCAAGGCCGAGACCTGAGCTGGGGTACTTGATCCGATGTAGAAGCGGACGGTTGACTACGGGTGGCTCGTGAAAAGAGATGCTGTTTACCCGGGCGACGATCTCCACATCTGCATCGGCTTCGCGCAGAAGTGCAGCTACATCCACGGCTGAAGAGCCTGCTCCGAGCACAGCGACCTTCTTGCCCTTGAAGCGAGTCAGATCGCTGTGATGGGATGTGTGGGTGACAAGATCTTTTGGCAGATCTGCCAGGAGTGGAGGGAGATAAGCGAAGTGCGTAATTCCGGCTGCAAAGATGACCTTGCGTGCCAGGAGGGTTTCGCCATGTTCCGTTATGAGTTCGAAGCCTGCGGAATGTTTCTCCACTGAAGCGATATACACAGGTTCAAGGTTGGGTACGAGGCGCTTCTGAAACTCCAGGCCGTATGCTATGAACGTTTCAAGTGGAACTGGCACGCCGATGTGTGCGTATGGCTGCCCTGTTTCCCGGCAGTATTGTGCTAGGGAAAAAGAATCATCTGGAGAGCTAAGACTGGATGCAAAACCATCCGATTTCAGAAACATACCATTCGGCATCATGCTTCGCCAGCTCTGCATAGGAGGGCCAAAGATGCGGTAGGGCACACCCGCCTTGCTTAGATGAGCAGCAATCGATAACCCATAAGGGCCAGCTCCGAGAATGACGACATCAACGACAGGTGAACCCAAGCAAGGCTCCTTCGACATTAGCGTTTTCTACACTCACATTACCGATTCGTGGCGGATTATAAAATCACAAATAAGTAACCCCGACAGAAAAGTAGCAATGGATAGAAAAGGCTGCTTGTGGTTTTCTCTTATGGTCAGTATTCTTCGAATAACTGTTGAACCGCGCCAACCAACCCATCATACTTTTGGCTGCCTCGGTCTGGTGGCCGCTCTCAGTACGTC
>DATHQH010000204.1:0-32558 GCA_035482895.1 Alloacidobacterium sp.
CCCGACGGCTTGTTCGTGACGTCATACTTGAACTCGACAGCAAACTGGTCCTCTCCAACATAAGGTCCATTCGCTACCCCACTGTGGACTTCGTGATTCTCAAGCCACCACTTGTTCTTACCCTTAATTGCATCGAGGCCGCTCATCTCGGCGGGCATCCCGGGGCCGCTGGCTGATTCCACGCTGACAATATTGTCGGCGTAGTACTTTTCAACGGCTTCCATGTTCTTACCTTCGCGGCAAAGCGCGACCAGGTCATTGGCGATATCGGCAACTGACATTTTCCCTCGTTAACTCGGAAGTATCCGGCGAACCCGCGAAGTGTAGCACACAGAGATGAAAATGAGCTTCCCGGTAGCACCTGACAAAGCCGCCATTTCTCATCGTGCAGGCGGCAGTCCATAATGCAGCATGGCTTTCAGCGTAGAACAACTGGACCACATCGTCCTGACCGTCGCCAACATCCATGCCACGACTGACTTCTATACCGAAGTTCTTGGCATGGACATCGCAACCTTCGAAGGCCGCACCGCTCTCCGATTTGGCGACCAGAAAATAAACCTGCACCAGCGCGGGCACGAGTTTAACCCCAAAGCCGCCCGGCCCACGCCCGGGTCAGGCGATCTGTGCTTCATTACTCTCACTCCATTAGAGGAGGTCATCGACTACCTGAACGCGTTGAGAGTCCATATCGAAGAAGGCCCGGTTGAGCGGACCGGCGCCGTAGGCAAACTGCGCTCGGTGTATGTCCGCGATCCCGATCAGAACCTCGTCGAAATCTCAAATTATCTGTAAGACAGCAAACGGCCAGCACCTGGTTACACCACGTATGAGATCGCAATCAGCGCTAGTCCCACCATCATCAGCGTGTGCGCCCCCGGCACGAAAATCCCAAAAATGAACAGGGCCATGCCCAACCCGCCGACAACCCGCATAAACGGATCGCACTCTTCCCTCTCGTGCTGCGCTGGATGTACTGGAATCTGATTCATAACGCCTCCTGACAGAATCAGAGTCACATGTTGTGGCTGAAAGCAGCAGTGAGCAGTGTCAGCAAAGCGCCATGACACTTGTCATATGGATTGGGGCGTGAGGCGGAAGTGGCAGCCTTGCACACTTACCCTTTCATTCCTTCTTAATTTCAAAGCTGCATTTACACTCGCTGTGTATGCCTTCAGCACCGCCGCGCGTGGCCTATTTCCCTGACTCGTTTCACGAGATCAATGGCGTGGCTCATACCAGCCGCCAGTTTGAGGCATTCATCCGCCGCCGGAATCTGCCCTTTCTCTCGGTCCGCGCCGGGAATCGCGTACCGCGCCTGATGACAGAGGGCCAGCTCACCACACTTGAGCTTTCGCGCGGGCCACTTTCCTTTGGTCTGGAAAAAGACCTGAGCTTCGATCTTGGGTTCTTCCGTCATCTGCCTGTGATTGCGCGCACACTACGCGCGTTTCGCCCGGACATCATCCACATTACGGGCCCCAGCGACTTTGGCATGATCGGCGTACTCATGGCCAACCACTATCATCTCCCGCTTGTCGCATCGTGGCACACGAACGTGCATGAATACGCAGCCAAGCGCTCGCAATGGTTTCTAAGGCGCCTGCCGAAAAAATCAGCGCCGGCAGCCGCGCGAAAGATCGAGGACTGGAGCCTTTTTGCCAGCGCGCTCTTCTACTCAATCGCCCGCATACTGTTCGCCCCGAATATCGAGCTATGCAATCTGCTGGAGCGCGCCACGCAACGCCCCTGCAAGCTGATGCCGCGCGGCGTGGATACCGAGACGTTTTCACCAGAGCACCGCGATCGTGCAGAGAAAGATACTGCTTTTGTCCTAGGATTTGTCGGACGGCTCTCAGTCGAAAAAAATGTCGCGCTGCTCGTGCGCATCCGCGAACAACTGCTGGCGGCTGGATGCAGCAACGTTCGCTTTCTGATCGTTGGACATGGCGTGGAGGAACCGTGGCTGCGCCAACACCTTCCGAATGCCGACTTCCCCGGCGTGCTTCGCGGTAAAGATCTTTCGCGCGCATACGCGAACATGGATGTGTTTGTCTTTCCTTCGCACACGGATACGTTCGGCAATGTTGTGCTCGAGGCCCTGGCATCCGGAGTTCCCGCCATAGTGACGCCCGACGGAGGGCCGCGTTACATCATCAAAGAAGGGCTTACAGGTTTTGTCGCGGCAGAGCATGAATTTGCCGGCGCGATTCACCAGATCCTGAACGATCCGACGAAGCATCAGCAGATGCGTGCCGCCGCACGCGCCGACGCGCTCGATGCTTCCTGGGATGCAGTGTTTGAGAGCGTTTATGATGCATATCCTCTAGCTATGGAGCACCTGCCGCAGAATAAGTAACTCTTCCAGTTTCAAATAGTGACAGAACGGTCTTCGCCAGCTCCTCTTCCAGAAAATTATGGAATGGCAATTATATTGGAGGAATTTCTCCGGACAAGGGCACTAGGCGATGGCTGGTAGTATCGCTTCGTAGCGCTGAAAACGAGTTCTGGTCGCGTAATCCCGCGGACGTGTATGGTGGACTGTGCAGAGGGAGGGATGATGCAGGAACGCGAGACCACGACTTGCTGCATTGCCGGGGGTGGCCCCGCCGGCATTATGCTCGGCTACCTGCTGGCACGCGCGGGCGTCAGCGTGATTGTGCTTGAAAAGCATAAAGATTTTTTTCGCGATTTTCGCGGAGACACGATTCATCCTTCCACGCTTGAAGTGATGTATGAGCTTGGCTTGCTTGAAGAGTTCCTGAAGCTGCCGCATCAGGAAATGCAGCGCGTTGGCGGCCAGTTTGGCGATCTTGTCTTTACCGGGGCGGATTTTTCGCGGCTGACAACGCACTGCAAATTTATAGCGCTCATGCCGCAATGGGATTTCCTGAATTTTCTCGCCGGTCACGGCAAACAATTTCGGACCTTCGATCTGCGCATGGAACACGAGGCTACCGGACTCCTGGAAGAAGGCGGCCGCATCAAAGGTGTTCGCGTGAAAACTCCAAAGGGTTCCATTGAGATTGCTGCTGATCTGGTGGTTGGCTGTGATGGGCGGCATTCGACAGTGCGCGATGCTTCCGGGTTTGAGGTGATGGATTTCGGCGCGGCAGTGGATGTGCTGTGGTTTCATATCAGCCGCAAAGCGGATGATCCCGAAGGGGCGCTTGGCCGGATCGATTACGGCCAGATGCTCATCCTTATCAATCGCAGCGACTACTACCAGGCCGGGCTGATTGTGCGGAAAGACGCCTTCGACTCAGTGAAAGCCGCCGGACTGCCGGCCTTTCGCGAATCGCTGCTGCGGGTTGCGCCTTTTCTCGGCGAACGCGTGGATGAGATCAAAGACTGGGATCAGGTGAAGCTTCTCTCTGTCCAGATCAACCGTTTGCGGCACTGGAGCAGACCAGGATTGCTGTGCATCGGCGATTCCGCCCACGCGATGTCGCCCGCAGGCGGCGTAGGGATTAACTACGCGATTCAGGATGCGATCGCTACGGCAAATATCCTGGCCGAGGCTTTGCGTGAACATAAGGTGACCGAAACACTGCTGACAAAGGTGCAGGAAAGACGGGAGTTTCCGGTACGTATCATTCAGGCGTTGCAGGCGAAGATTCACAATGCCTCCTTGCATTTTCTCGGCCGTCCTGAAAAAGCAAAGGCGCCATGGCAGATGCGCGCCTTTTTACGAATCCCAGGGATGCAGTGGATGATGGCGCGCGGGATCGGTTTCGGAATCCGCCCGGAGCACATTCATACGCCTCTTGATAAATCGGCCATTCGCGGTACGATGTAGACGATATGCGCATCCTTCGACCCATTTGTTTTGCGCTCGCGATGCTTTTGCCGCTCGCTAACCTGGCCCGTGCGGACAAGTTGAGAAACTTCTATATGGGCAGCGGCGGATACTCCGCTCAGGTGCATCGCATCGTGCTGCTGGAACTGGCGACGGATGGAACGGCGATGCTGCAGCAGAACTGGCACGGCAAACCATCTGAAACCTGGCATGTGCATTGGACCCGGAATGGACGAGAGCTTGTCTTGAACTTCGATCCTGTAGACGGAAAGGCGACACCCACTCCGGCCACCTTCCGTCAGAAGAACAACATGCTGGTCCCAGTTACGTGGGATAGCCAATACCTTGGTATCCTCGGACCACCGAACTTAATGCCTTTCCACGGGAAAAATTCACCGCAGGGAAGTTTGACCCGGTGTGAGGCGCTGGATTACCGCATGCCATCGGGATGCGTGCAGTGGGATTCGCGGGACGGGCGAAGGTAGCGGAACACACTCTATGCATCCCGACAACAAGCGGAAGTGCCCTGTCTAAGTGGAGTGAAGAATCTCCATCCGCATCGTTGAGATTCTTCACCCCGCTCGTCAGAATGAAGCTAGTTTGTAGCGATAGAAAGCTGCTTTAGTAATGGAAGCGGTAGCGGACCTCACCATAAATCTGGCGCGGATCGTTATAGTGAAAGCCGCCGAAGGTAAGGCTGTTATCCAGCAAAACCCGTCGATTGGCCACATTGAGTGATGTAGCCGATACAGATACGTTCTCGCCGAAGGTTTTGCCCAACGACAAATCAAATGTTGTATGTTGCGGCAGATAGTTGCCTGGATAGAGTTCATTCGGGTTGCCATTGCTGAAGCCCGAGCCGTAGTATACGTTGGTCGAAGCGAAGAAGCGCAAGGGCAGGTTCGCATCGAAGCCGACATTCAGCGTGTTCCGCTGGTCGTGATCGAGAGGCGAATAACCCGGCGCGACATCGCACTGCGGTGAAGTGACGGGGAAGCAGATCAGGCCGCCCGTGATCGCGCCCCGCTGTTCTGCTATCTGGTTTGAATATGCCAGATGCGCTTGTCCATAACGCCAGAGACGGGGTGAGCGTAGCGTAAGCTCCCAGGCACGAATGAGCGCGCCATCGATCGTGACCGGATAGTAGATGCTCGATTCGCCGACGTTGCTGTGGTCGAGAAAATTATTGGCGCGGGTCTTGAAGGTACCGGCGTCAAGCAGCCAGCCGCGGAAAGGAATCTGCACACCGAACTGATGCTCTTCGTCGCGCTCGCCGTGCAGCGGCTGGAATGCTGTATTTTGCTCATTCGCATAATCGAGAATCGGCCCGTTCGCCGTGAGCAGCGGCGGCGGCTGGTAATAGCGGCCATAGAATCCGCGAAAGACCCAGTTGAGTTTCGGAATCTGAATTGCCGCCCCTATGCGTGGACTTGTCTCTTTTTCCGTGAAATCGCCCCGGAACCAGGACTGGCGCACACCACCGATGAGCGTGAACCAGGGTGTGACTTTATAGTTGTCGGAAATGAACCCTTCGACGAGACCGCCCGAGGCTGCGGCCGGCGTTGAGAAGTTGGGGAAACTGCCGTCGTTGAAGACGCTGCCAAAGAGATAGCTGTCATGCTGACCGAAGGAGTAAAGACCGGCCTGCACGCTGTTACGCGCAATTTCAGTAGAAATGGACCCCTGCAAGCCACCATAGTTGGAAGCCCGATCGCTGGTGGTAGCCACCGGAAAGTCATAGGGCTTGGGCGCGTAGTCGGCGCTGTTGTAGTGGTAAAAAGGCGAAATTTGCAACAGTGTGGATGCATTGAAAGTATGCACCCACGAGAATGCGGCGAGGCCATCGGTTTCATGCTGGCCGTCGCGCAGTCCGCTTGAGTTATAAACCTGGTTTTCCCAGCTGTTCGGGTCGGGATCGTATGGCACCTGAAAGTAGTCGGTGCGCAGCTGTGTAACTAGTCGGAACTGATCCTGCGGAGTGCGGTTGTAGATGAAAGATGCGAAGCCTCCGTAGCCGTTGACGGCATCGTGATAGACCTGACCGATGGGAGGCTGCAGTCCGTAGTCGCTGCGATTACCGTTGAGACTGGCATAATATGCGAACTTCTCACTGTGGCTGCCAAAATTGATCTGATTGTTGGTCTGGAAAAAGTTTCCCGCGCTCAGAATCAGCTCGCCCTGATTGTTGCCGGCAAAACCGGTACGCGGAACGACGTTGAAAACACCGTAGGTGCGGTCGCCAGTATCCGCGGTGTAGCTGCCGCGCTGTACTTCAAGATAGTCGATATCTTTGGGATCGATCTGCGCGCCGAGGTTGCTGGCGATGTTGGTATTGGGAATCTGCACGCCATCTATGAGCCAGGCAACCTGGTGACCGCCGCGCATATGCAGCATGTCGTGCGTCTCATACGATCCAGGGACGTAGTTCGTAATCATTTGATAGCCATTAGTGCGACTGGCTCCGGGTGTGCGCGCAATGTCGTCACGGGTGACGAGGGTTGTAGGAGTGACGCTGTCCACGTTCGCGGATTGTGTCTCCGCTGTGACCACAGCGGACTGCTGCACGCTGCCGATGGCCAGTTCGAAGTGCAGAATCGGCGATGTATTCGACGCCACTGTGATGTGCTGCTCGAGCGCGCTGAAGCCGGGCTGCCGAATGGTTACGAGATAATCCCCTGCGGGGATTGCTGCAAAATGAAAGGCTCCGTCGTCATTCGTCCGGACGCTTTGAGAAAGATCGGATGTGGAGGATGTAAGAGTGACCTGCGCTCCGGCAATGGGCCGATGCTGGGGGTCGTGTACCACGCCTTCGACTTGGCCAAAAACATTGGCATGGGCGCGCTGGCCCAAAAACAGACAGGCGAAAAGAAAGAGCAATATAGTTCTGCGCATAAGGCAGAAGACTCCTTTATGTAGCTGGAAAAATTTCCTGAAGCCTCGTTGGGATGAAGCTCCGTGGGTACGCTACAAAAAAGAGAGAGTCGGGGGTCCGCGTTTTTGACGCGCGCGATCAAATGAGATGCGATATTGTGCTTCGATCTGCGTATGAATTGCCGGATGGCTAGCTAACCCGGCAAATACGGCATCGTCGGCTGGAGGCGCAAAAACTGAAAGATGAAAAGTTGCCGGAACTGCTGGAGCACACGGGCATTTCTCGGCGACAATGCTGATGCTTCTGCCCTGCTGCGATCCTGCATCGAATGACATCGCACAGTGATGTTTTCCTGCGCGGCGACAGCAAGCCGGCAAGTTGGCTTCCACTACATCCGACGCGAGGAGCGGCGAAACCAGTAAAAAGCTGAAGAGCAACAGCAGCGAGATGGCGAGCAGGCGTCGCACCAGAACAGTGTAGCTGATGCCGGTTTTTTTCGCTTGGCGTTCAGTTGTCCGTATCGTCGCCCTCGCCGTCTTCTACCAGAACGGCGGAGAGCCCGACGAGATCGTAGCTGACCTGTGCGGAGCCGGTGGGCTGGAAGGTGATGCGCAGAGGTTCACGCTGCCATGAAGAGGCCGCACAGGCGGGCGTCGGATGATCCAACGGATTCCATACTCCGATTTTTTTAGCGATCAGGGGCTTGCGCGCTGCCACCTGTGCGACGACAGCATAGAGCTGGCGTCCACTGGCAGTGAGTCCGCAATACGCGGCATAGTCTCGGAACCAGACGACATTTGAAACGGCAGGATCATAGTCGGGCAGTTTGATTGCCGTGATGTGTCCCGTGACACGATCGACCAACAACCATGGTCCGCGTTGCCAGACCCAGTGCTCTACCTTGTCGCCCGGCAGGGCATCGTTCAGACGGATCGCGCGTCGTATAGCAAAGCTGCGATCGGTGACATCGTGGGCCTCCCCAGTGGTCCACTCCTTGATCCTGGTATCGATGACGAGGGGGCGAACGCGCAGTTCTTTGTCATCAGACGCAGCGCCAGCCGGGTCCCCGGCGACAGAGTAGGGGACTTTTTTCCCGGCACCGAGGGCAATGACATGCGGCTTCGGGGCGGCAAAGACAGCGCCCTGCAGCGCGAGAGTAAGCGTAAGGCACAACATCCCTCGACATGTGCGATCCATGCAGATCAGGCTAGGAGGGTGCAATGCCTAACACAAGCCCCCAACTGGTTACGAAGGTGACTTGACGGCTACAAACTATTTGCCGCCGCGAGAAGGAAGACAAGCGGAGCGTTCCAGTTGATGGCAACCTCGTTGACGGAATACGCAGCGTGATCGTCGATATACATCCGCATGGGCGGCCCCGGCGGCAATGCTTTAGCGACCGCATCGACAGGATGCGCGTTCGGGCCGCCGGAAAGAAGGCCGGGCCATGGTTGGTCCAAGTGATCGGCTATGCTGGGGCGATGATGCGGATGCTGAAACGGACGTGCACCGAGCTGCGTGACCCAGGAAATACCGAAGCAGTTGCGTCCTGTGAGGTAATGCAAATTGTTGAGGGCCGCATCGACGAAGCTTTTGTTGGCATGAAACTGATTGGCGATGAAAAGCAGCAGCGCGTGGTTTGCAGCCACCCCATTTGATCCCCAGACATAGTCGGTGGCGATGAGCGTGTTTCCGTAACCGTTACTGTTACTATTAGCGACGAGCGCTTCCGCAGCATGCCCCGTCGCCTGTTGGATAGCGCTCCGCAATCCTACTGCATCTTTTCTTGAAGAGAGCGCATACGTCCAATACGCAAGCGAGGACACCGCACTCCATGTTGGAGCTGTGATCTGGATCGAGTCCGGCTTCGCTGCACCGGCAGCAAATGCTTTCTCGTATTCGGCGTCGCCGGTCGTACGCCAAAGCTCGGCAGACGCCCAGAACACTTCATCGTTGCAATCGTCCTCGGCGTAGTCGCCCGTGCCTACATCGGGTGGATTACGAAATATGACATTCGGATTGTGTGAGCACCAGGTCCAGGCTTTGCGCGCAGCTGCCAGACAGCTTTGTGCAAATGTTGCATCGAATGTGCTGTAGCAGCGGGCAGCAATCGCCATGACAGCAGCGAAGTTCGCACTGGCACAAGTGCTCTTATAGGGAGGCGAGCCGGTTCCGATGACATAGCTGGTGAGTGTGTCATCCTGCGGCATGACAAAAGGCGCAAATTGCAGGCTGGTCTGTTTATGCCATACTCCGCCATCCTCGTCCTGCAGTGTGAGCATCCAGTCGATATTCCAGCGAATTTCGGCGAGGAAGTCAGGCGTTTTGCCGCCGGATTCGGGAATCTGCAGCGGGAATTTGCCCAGGACGCGCTCGTACAGTTCCCATGTCCAAAGCAGCGTGCCGGTGCTGATTCCTGAATTGACGATATAGCGGCCGTAGTCGCCAGCATCGTGCCAGCCGCCGCGGTTTTTGAGAGGTCCGCTCTTGCCGGAAGAAGCGTGCCAGGCTGCTGAAAGATGGCAGACTGGATGCTCAAAACCATTCCCGAGATTGACGCTGCACCCGCAGCGCTGTCCGTAGAATGCACGCATCGTCAACCGTAGGGCGTCACGATAGGCATCCACCGCAATCCGGAACGGAGCGGTGAGCGCACGAGAATCCAGTTCAAGGATGTAGCTTCCAGGTGTTGTGAGTGCCGAAAAGTCGGCCATCTGGACTGTGTCGCCGGACGCCGCATCATGCGCCTGGGCCGTGAGCGTGCCGCGATGGACAACGTTGTTATGGGAGGTCGAACGAACGGCAAACGAGGTCGCGCGCAGGCTGGTGCTGGCCACTTTGGCGAGCGAAGGCAGATAACCTGCCTGATTCAGCGCGATTGCGGAAGAGGGTGCAGAATTTGGCGCTGCCGCACAAGCACTGTTCCAACTGGGCGAGACAGAAAGTGCGGCAGCACCTGCCCCGAGATAGCGAACAGAGGACAGAAGAAACTCGCGGCGACGCATCATGCGCTTCATTTTCACATACACCGACGCGATTTGTTGTATGACCTCGGTTTGTCTATACCGCTATACTGGCGTTTTCCCCTTGGAGGAATGCGCGCTTGTCTCGTCGAATAACTTCTGCTGTGGCTCTTTCTGTATTGTTCATTCTGTTGGTCGGATCTATGGCATTTGCGCAGGAACCCGCCGCACTCCAACTGATCCCGCAGCCAAAAGAGGCGCATCTAACATCGGCTATCCCTCTCAGCGGCGGCATCGTTGTCGATGCGCCGGGCGGAGATGCGGAAGATGGATTTGCTGCACAGGATTTGCAGGAGACGTTGCATTCGTATGGCATTCCCGCTGCGGGAATCCATGGTGCTGCGAAGGATGCGGTGCGGATTGTCCTGCTCCGCAAGGATGATCCCATGGCAGGCTCACTGCTACAGGTCCATCAGGTGGTCTTTGATCCGTCGATGCACGACGAGGGGTACGCTCTTATTCCAAAAGGCAATACGCTCTACGTGATCGGAGAGACGGCAGCCGGCGTCTTCTACGGTGCACAAACTGTGAAGCAGCTCGTCAGCCGGCAGAGCGGCTCGTGGGTGCTGCGCGCTGCGGTGGTTCGCGACTGGCCTTCACTGGCGCGTCGTGGCGCCGACGACGACCTTTCGCGCAGCGGCATGCCAACCCTTGATTATCAGAAGAAGCAGATTCGCACCTTCGCCGCCTTTAAGCTCAATATTTATTCACCCTATTTTGAATACACGCTGCGATACAGCGGCAACCCTGTGCCCGCTCCCGGGCCGGGCGCGATGACGCACGCGGAGGTCGAAGAGCTGGTCCGTTACGCAAAGCAGTACCACATCACAATCATTCCCGAGCAGGAAGCCTTCGGGCATCTGTATCGCGTGCTGGCTTATGACACATATGCCGACCTGGGCGAGAGCCTGCACGGCGATGTGCTTGCTCCGGGCGAGCCTGGATCGCTACAGTTGATCAAGTCGTGGTTCGACGAAATTGGGCAGATCTTCCCTGGACCCTATATTCACATCGGCGCGGATGAGACCTTTGGCCTGGGACGCGGAAAGACCGGACCTGAGGTGCAGAAACGCGGACTGGGGGCAGTATATGTCGACTTCCTCACCTCGATTGCAACTGCGCTTGCCCCGCTTCACAAGAGAATTCTCTTCTGGGGCGATGTAGCGATGAACGATCCTGAACAGGTGAAGCGGCTGCCAAAGGACCTGATTGCTGTGCCCTGGTGGTACGAACCGGAGGACAAGGGCTATGACAGATTCATAAAACCCTTCACGGATGCGGGTCTGGAAACATGGGTTGCGCCCGGTGTGGATAGCTGGCTGAAGGTGTATCCAAATAACGATGTGGCGCTGCGCAACATTCAAGGCTTTATTCGCGACGGGCAGCGGCTTGGAGCGAGGGGCGCGATCACAACGATGTGGAATGATCAGGGCGAAACGCTCTTCGATCAAGTCTGGTATGGCATGATTTTCGGCGCGGCGGCGAGCTGGCAACCGGGCGAAAGCAGCATCCCCCAATTCCAGCAGGCATTTGGGCCGGTCTTTCACCATGACTGGTCGGGCAAGATCAATCAGGCACATCTGGAGCTGATCGCAGCGCATCAGTCGATGAGCAAGGTACACATTGAAGATGCGAACAATACAATTTTCTGGCTCGATCCGTGGAGCAAGGATGGGCAGGCGATGGCGGCAAAGATCCGTCCGGCAAGCCGCGATCTGCGCCTGCATGCCGAGCGCGCCATTACGTTGATCGAGCAGGCCAGAGACGAAAATCCCAACCTGTTAGAACAGAATGCGCTGGATGCCATGGAGTTGGGGGCACGGCGCATGGACTTCATCGGCATGAAGTTTGAATTTGCCGACGAGATTGCGTCGCTCTATGCCAGAACATACGCCGAGCAGAACGATGCGAAGAAAAGCGATGATGTCGATGCGCTTTTCTCATTGATGTCCGATATGAATGACGGCCGCTGCGAGCAGATTCGTGATGGCTATACATTCATTCGTGAACTATATGAGGATGCGTGGAAAAGGGAGAACCGTCCATACTGGCTCGGCAATGTACAGGTGCGATACCAGGCGGCACAGCTGCTTTGGTACAACCGTTGCACGCAGCTGCGGCAGGCATTTGACGATCACGATAACGATAAGACGCCATTGCCAGCGGCATCTTCTTTGGGCGTGCCGGTTGTAATCGCGCCATAAATATTTCTGGTGCGCGGGAAATGCTGCCCATTCACGATGGAATCGCGGTAGAGTAACTGCGATGAGAAAGCAATGGGCCTGGTGGGTAATCGCAATATTGGTGCTCATTGTACTGCTGTACCCGCAGAGGCTGACAGTAGTTCCGGCATACCACGTGAAGCTGGTCGACCCTCTGGGCTCGCCCCTGGTGAACACGGGTGTCAGCGAGCTCTGGCAGCAGACTTCAGTCCAGCCCCTCGAGCATCTTGAGCAGGTGATGACCAACGCGCAAGGAGAAGCAGACCTGCCTGAACAGACGATATATGCCCCCCTCGCGGAGCAGATTCTCGGTTGCCTGGCTTATCTCAGCCGGGAGGGTATGACCGCGACCTGTGGCAACCATTTTTCCATCAGCGGTGCAGGGCATTTGAAAGAACTGGAGCGGGTGGAAACAACGACAGGCGTCCTGAAACGGCGGCACTCGCTGATGCTGACGTTGAAGTATTGCGACCCGGACATTCCTTTACTGTACTGTTGAGCTGTCAGCTCGAATCTCCTCATCACGTCCTTCGCAAAATCCCGGTACAATCAGTGGTTTGCATATGCCACATTCACCGAAACTTCTAGTTC
Organism: Alloacidobacterium sp.; assembly: GCA_035482895.1. GTDB lineage: Bacteria > Acidobacteriota > Terriglobia > Terriglobales > Acidobacteriaceae > Alloacidobacterium. Next base: position 12,508 of record DATHQH010000204.1, read on the forward strand.
ATGGCGGCGCGTGGGCCATTCCTGACGACATGGTCGAGGCGCATGAGCGGGGCGTGTCGCATGCCCTGACGGCCGGATATGCTCTGCTCAGCAAAGGTGCGTCCGCGGTAGACGCAGTAGAGGCCGCGGTCGCTGTACTTGAGGATGACGACACTTTCGATGCCGGGCGGGGCAGTTTTCTCACTCGCGACGGCCGCGTGCAGCTGGATGCGCTGCTGATGGACGGGGGCACGCTGCGCGCGGGCGGCGTCGCCTGCGTGGAGCGGCTGCGCAATCCAATTTTCGCTGCGCGGCTGGTGCTGGATAAAAGCCCGCATGTGTACTTTGTCGGTCAGGGTGCGGAAGAGTTTGCGCGTTCGCACGGAATGGAGCTGATCGACAACTCTGAGCTGGTTCTGGAACGCGAACGCCTGCGCCTTGAAGACGCACAGGCGAAGGAACGCGCCGGTTTGCCGGATCTTACATTTGCCGGCGACGATAAATCTCCGGAAACCGCGGTCGAGCTTGCCTCGCATGACACGGTCGGTGCTGTGGCACTCGACGCCAAGGGCAATCTCGCTGCCGGAACATCCACCGGAGGCACGTTAAACAAGGCTCCAGGGCGCGTCGGCGACTCATCGCTGATCGGTTGCGGCTGCTATGCCGATAATACAAGCGCTGCCGTCTCGCTTACCGGATGGGGCGAGCCGATCATGAAACTGGTGCTGGGCAAGTGGGCGGCGGATCGTGTGCAGATGGGGCGCGCTCCCGAGCAGGTCGCGCCAGATGCAATTTCCTATCTCTACAAACGGCTTGGAGGGCATGGCGGCATGATTCTGCTGGCTCCGGATGGCCGTTTCGGGATTGCGCATAATACACCGCGCATGGCCTGGGGCATCTGCGATGCGCAGGGTCCCCGCACCGGTATCGTGATCGAGGATGAGGCCTGATGCTCTCCTGATCGCCGGAATCGATCATGTCTTAATCTAAATATATGTTGGTACTCGCTTCCGCATCGCCGCGCCGCAAAGAACTGCTCACCCAGGCAGGATATGCCTTTCGCACCCATGCTGCTTCCATTCCGGAAGAGCATCGCGCAGGCGAAGATTCCATTGCCTTTGCGACCCGACTGGCGCGGGAAAAGGCGCAAGCTGTGTACGCGGAGCAGGCTCAGCTCGACACGCCGGATGACCCGCTGCTTGTGCTTGGCGCAGATACGATTGTCGTTGCAGCGACCGGAGAAATCCTCGGCAAACCGAAAGACGCAAACGACGCTGCGCGCATGCTGCGTCTGCTTGCAGGTGGAACGCATTCCGTCATCACCGGTGTCTGCCTGGTGTCTCGCGGCGGCATCGAGGTCGCATCGGAATTGACGTATGTGACGATGACGACCGTTTCCGAGGTCGAAATCGAGGTCTATATCAACTCAGGCGAGCCCATGGACAAGGCTGGAGCCTATGCGATTCAGGGCTACGCTGCATCCTGGATTCCGCGTATTCATGGCTGCTATTTCAATGTAGTAGGGCTGCCGCTGGCGCTGGTAAGCAGCATGCTGCAAGGCGCTGAAATGCGACTGCGGAAAGAAGCAGCCATATCGATACGCTGAAGAATAGGCCCTAAAGCTTATGCATCGGAGTGATCTCCGCCTCGCCTGCCTCGGGGATTTCAGATGCGGCCTGCGGCTGGCTGCGCGGAGAGGTAGCTACTAACCCAAAGATGATAAGCAGCGATACGGCCAACAATCCGAACTCCACTAACTTCAGCATGTGACCCTCATTCCAACATGGCTGCCAGCAATGCCGTACGCGACGCCATATGTTCGAGGAGCAGGGATTCATGCGCGGCATGCGCGCCTTCACCGACTGCACCCATTCCATCCAAGGTGGGCACGCCTAATGCGGAAGTAAAATTGCCATCTGAGCCGCCCCCGGTTGCCGCTTCTTTCAGCTCAAACCCAAGCGCATGAGCATGAGCCACAGCTTGCTTATAGAGCGCCACCGTTCCACGTGTACGCTCCATAGGGGGACGATTCAGTCCGCCTTCAACGTGCAGACTGCAATTGCTATCAAAGACGCGCAGGGAGCGAAAACGTCTCTCGATGCGCGCCGCGTCTTTGGCTTTGGCGATGCGAACATCGACCTCGGCCTGGGCTTCAGCTGCTATTACGTTAGACCGCGTTCCGCCCCGAACGGTTCCAATATTTACCGTGATGCCGCGATCGAGTTCGGTGAAACGGTTAATACGCTCGATCTGCCGGGCAAGCTCGACAATGGCGCTGTGACCGCGCTCAAAGTCGACGCCGCTGTGAGCGGCCACGCCTTGCACGCGAATGGAGTAGTTGCCGACTCCCTTGCGTGCTGTTTTGTATGCGCCCGCCAACCCCTGTGCGGGCTCCAGCACATAAACTGCTTTGCATCGCCCGGCGAGCTTTTCTGTGACCGCGCGGGAAACCGTGCTTCCTACTTCCTCATCGCTGTTGAGCAGCATCACGATGGGTTGTGTAAGCCTTCGCTGCTCTTTCAGGATGGCAATGGCTGTAAACGCCATGGCCACACCCGCCTTCATATCGAGAACACCCGGTCCCCACACACGTCTATCTGCAACGCGGAAGGGCATACCCTTTAGTGTTCCCAGAGGCCAAACCGTATCAAGATGGCCCAACAAAAGAATCGGTTTCTGGCTGCTTTTTTTCGGACCGAAACGCGCCTCCAGCAGATCGCCGAATTCCTTCTGGCGGTGAAGATGGACATGGCCGCCGAGCCGAGTGCATTGTTTTGCAGTAAAAGCAATACATCGATCTACAGCGGCTTTGTTGTCGCTAGGGGATTCGATTTCGACCATCTGCCGTAGCAATTTGATCATGGCCGGCATTTGCCTTTCGGCGGCTTGAATGAAGGTTGGCATCATGTAAGTATCTTTATGGTCAATCATTTACTATGTAGATACATCTTGAGTTGCGGTGCGATTCTGCCACCATAGTGTGGCAAAGATACAACAGTGAAACTTAAATTTCTGCAAGTAGTCTATGACGTTAACGCCCCAATTTGGGGTGAGGAAGTTCGATTTGTCAGATTCTTCATCGTACCTGGAACAAACAGTTGCATCGGCCGTTGAATTTTCAGGCGTGGGCCTGCACAGTGGTGCCCCAGTACAAATGCGTTTACTTCCGGCGCCGGCCGGGTCGGGCATCGTCTTCCGGCGTACCGATCTCGATAATTTCGAGATTCCTGCAACCGGGCGCAATGTAGCCAAAGTAAGCTATGCCACGAGCCTAATGCGGCAGAGCGTGCTCATCTCCACGACAGAGCATCTGCTCTCGGCGCTGATCGGCATGGGCGTCGATAACGTCATCGTCGAGCTGGACAACCTGGAATTGCCGATTCTGGATGGAAGCGCGCTTCCCTATGTCGAAGCCTTCCGGCAGGTAGGGCTGAAGACCCAACGGCGACGGCGTGAGTACCTGCGCATTCTGAAGACCGTGGAAGTCCGCGAAGGCGACAAGTTTATTGGCGTCTATCCCGGCGAAGGCTATAGCGTCTCGTACCAGATCGATTTCCCGGCGCCGATTGGACGGCAGGGTTTTACCGTCGACCTGGCAACACGCAATTACGGGTTGCAGATTGCCCCCGCGCGGACCTTCGGATTCAAAGAAGACGAACAGATGCTGCGGAACATGGGATTGATTCGCGGCGTATCCGAGTCGAGCGCCATCATTCTTACGCGCCAGGGCGTGGTCAATGGGCCGCTTCGTTTCGACGATGAATTTGTGCGCCACAAGGTGCTCGACCTGATCGGAGACCTGGCCCTTGCAGGACATCAGATTCTTGGCCGCGTGGTTGCCGAGCGTGCAGGGCACGCGATGCACACGGCGCTGGTGGCGAAACTGCTGAAAGACCGCTCCGCCTGGAAGCTGATGACGGTTGCACCCGAGAAAATGAAGACGAAGACAAAGACCGTCACCGCGCCGGCGGCGTCGTTAGTAACGGTCTGACCCGGTTTCAGTCGAAGCAGGCCCCATAGGAATTGGTTGAAACGGGGCCCTGTCTTAGTCGATGCCGCCTATGCAAACACCAGACATTGCGGTTTCACCAGCGGAAAGCTGCTACCCGTTTCCGCAAGCTTTCCGGTCTGTGCATCTCTCTGGATGACCGCGATGTTATCCGAGGACTGGTTGGCTACCAGCAGCCACCGTTCCGTTGGATCGAGAGCGATGTGGCGTGGGACCCTGCCGCCGCACGAGGCAGCTCCCACAGGCGAGAGCTTGCCCGTACCCGGATCGATGGCGAAGGCGACGATATGGTCCCAGAAACGAACTGCGGCGTAGGCATAGCGGCCGCTGCTGTCGATCACGATCTCAGAAGCCGCGGCTGTTCCGTGATAATTTTTCGGCACCAGATCGACAGACTGAAATGACGTCAGCGTGCCGTTCCGCCCGTCCCATGCGAGGACATCTATGGCAGACGTGAGTTCATGAACGCAGTAGGCCCACTTGCCGTTGGGGTGAAAGCGCAAGGCGCGCGGTCCGGAACCGGGCTTCGCCGTCCACTGCGGCGGATTGCCGGGCGTGAGCTTCGCCGTAGCTGCATCGAGATGATAGATGTGGATGCAGTCGAGCCCGAGATCATTGATGAGGACGTAGCGGTTGTCAGGCGTAACCGTGGCGCGGTGCGCGTGCGATGCTTCCTGACGGTCGGCAACGGGGCCGTGTCCCTGAAAGTGAAATGATGAGACGGCCTGGCTCAGCCTGCCGGCCTCATCGATGTGAAAAGAGGCGGCGCTGCCGCCGGAATAATTGGCACAGAAGAGGCCGCGACCGGTCTGGTCGAGGCTGATGTGGCATGTGCCTGGTCCCATGGAAGAGACGATATTGATTGGCGTAAGCCTCGCGGCGGCACGGTCTATCGTAAAACCGCTGACGGCGCCGCTCTTCGCGCCTTCGAATGAATCGATCTCATTGGCGGCGTAGAGGCGCTTGCCGTCCGGCGAGAGCGCGATAAACGTAGGGTTGTCGCTCTCTCCGGCGAGGCCTAGCTCTTTCAGCTCGCCTTTGGCGGGATCCCATTGAAAGGCATAAACCCCCTTGCTCGAAGGACCGGTTTGCGTGCCGACAAAGAGAAGACGGCTATCCTGCATCGCTGGAGTTTTCGCTTCTGCCCACCATGTTTTTGCGGCAAGGGAAGAAAATGCGGCGGCTTTCACAAATGTACGTCTGGAAATCGAATCGGTCACACAAATATCCTATGGCAGATTGGCGCACACTGCGCTGGCTTGCAAATTTATTCGGTCTTATCGTGCGACTGCGGCAGGCTGACGCAGCCATCCATAAAGCGGGAACTGCTCGGCGAGCTCCAGCACCTGCCCGCGGATATGCGCGAGCGCCTGCGGATTACCGCGCTCATTCAGCGCCTGGGTGATCCATTTGCCGATGGAACGCATCTCGGCTTCCTTCATGCCGCGCGTGGTGAGCGCAGGTGTGCCGATGCGAATGCCCGACGGCTTGAGCGGCGGATTCGTGTCATATGGAATCGCATTTTTGTTGACGGTAATGCCAGCCTCGCCCAGGGCGACCTCGGCCTCGCTGCCGAACATACCCTTGGCAAAGACGTCGACCAGCATCAGGTGTGTATCCGTTCCACCGGAAACGATGCGGAAGCCCTCTGCCTGCAGCGTCTCGGCCAGCACGCGTGCGTTGGCGACAATCTGCGCGGCGTATTGCTTGAAGTCGGGCTTGAGTGCTTCTCGGAACGCCACCGCCTTTGCTGCAACAATATGGATCAGTGGGCCGCCCTGCTGGCCCGGAAAAACAGCTTTATCAATGGCCGCGGCAAACTGCTGGCCGGAAAGAATCAATCCCGAGCGCGGACCGCGCAGCGTTTTATGCGTGGTTGTGGTCACGATATGTGCGTGGGGTACGGGCGACGGATGCGCACCGCCTGCAACCAGCCCGGCAAAGTGGGCCATATCGACGATCAGTAAAGCGCCTACTTTATCGGCAATCTGACGCATGCGGGGGAAGTCGAAGATACGCGGATAGGCGCTGCCGCCCCCGATAATGACCTTGGGCTTTTCTCGCTCAGCCGTCTTTTCCAGCTCATCGTAATCGATCAGCTCGGTATCTTTGCGCACCCCATACGAGACAACTTTGTAGAGCTTGCCGGAGAAGTTCAGCTTGTGACCATGCGTCAGATGGCCGCCGTGAGCGAGGTCCAGGCCGAGAATTGTATCGCCTGGATTCAGTACGGCCATATAGGCGCCAGCATTGGCCTGGGAGCCGGAATGTGGCTGCACATTGGCGTGTTCTGCACTAAAGAGCTGTTTGGCGCGGTCGCGGGCAAGGTTCTCAACTACGTCCGCGAATTCGCATCCGCCATAGTAACGGCGGCCGGGGTAACCTTCGGCATATTTGTTTGTGAAGACCGTTCCGGCAGCCTCAAGCACAGCCTCGCTCACAAAGTTTTCAGAGGCAATCATCTCCAGCCCTTCGTGCTGGCGGCGGATCTCGTTTTCAACGGCGGCTGCGATCTCTGGATCGGCCTGCGAAAGCGGCAAAGACATGCGGTCGGACATGTCTCCCATTGTAGCTTTCCGCCCGGTGCGCGTCATTGTGGACTGGGCATCTATGTCATGCATTGTTGCCTGCATAGTTATTCCGCCCAATTGTGAACGCGCCACCTCGATTTAGCTTGACTGCAACCGAGCTTTTCATCACACTGCTTTCGTCACGCTCCTTTCCTGTTCTGCTACCTGTGTTCTTCAGGGCCCCTGTCCAATTCCCGGAGGATTCTATGAAGCTCATTCATCGAATGATCGCATTCGTAATGTTTTGTGTGCTGCTTACACCTTGCATGCACGCCGCCGCTCCTTTCGCAACGTTGGCATGTACGGGAACCGCAGGATCTACTCTAAACCTGCCGATCTCCGCCTTTACCTTCGCGGCCGACAACTCAACGACACGCTTTTTCACGATCTACACCGATATCACCAATCTCCGCCAATTGCTTCTCGCCCAACGCTCCGGTACTGTCTATGAGTCCTGCACGACCACGACGGATTCGATGGGGCTTGAGGCTACAGGGGTTTTGATCGTCGATGTGACAGCGGCCGGAGCCGGCCCAGGCGTAACCTCTGCCCCCGCCGGGGTGGTATACGCAGGCGCGACCTTCGCGTATACATTGCTGATCATTGGCCCGGATGTTGTGTCTTCAGTGAGTCGGCAGAATGTCTTACCGTTAATCGAGCAGCAGGCCCTTGATTCATTCCGAACAAGAGGACTGGCGCTGCCAAACTCGGGAAACAACTAGTCGCCGGCTGCCGGCCAGCGCTCTCCCGGAAAGGCTCTACATGAAATGTTCAGCCGCCACATCAATGGCGGCTGGCACGGGAGAGCGTCTCGGTTATCGTCAGCATGAATCTGCAAAATCGGAGAGATCGGAATGCAGCGATGGAACTCACTTCATCTAGCGGGAAACCATCTCCCTAATATTTTCGAGTGAACTTGATGCCGCGGTGGGCGCCTCAGCCAAGGCCTTAAACGCCTGATATACAAATGACCCGAGGTACCAGCCATCCATAAACTTGTAAGGCGTCTCGCCCGTCGTGTAGTGGCCGCAGGGCAGAACCTTCGAGACGAAGTTCACCCCAAGCTCGGAGAAGCTCCGTAGCACTTCCAGCGAGTACTCGCGCAGGAAGGTAAGATCGTACGTCGCATGCACGACCAGGACCCTCTTGGGCGTTGCAGCAAAACGCTCCATATAGGAAACAGGGCTGATAGAAGCCCACAACTGACGCAGGCGCGTCTGCGTCATGCCCGCATCCTCGAAGGCTTTACGAATGTGCCGCGTGCTTTGTCCCGTCCAGACCACATCGCCGAAAGAGGTCGATGCGTGGTTGAAGGCGTTCACGCGCAGACGCGGATCGTGCGCGCTGGCGATGAAGGCATAGCAGGAACCAAGACTGGTGCCCAGAATGCCGAATTGCTCATAGCCCTGCGTTTCGAGCCAGTCGAGGCAGCAGCGTATATCGACAACCGCTTGCCGGCATGCAGCGATGGTGCGCCCGATGTTTGAGCTGACCGCGTAGTCGGAGCGCTCCAATTCCGCCGGTCGGCGGATGTCATGGTACGGCTTGCTCAGGCGCAGGGCCGAGATGCCGAATCGGTTAAAGAGCGAACAGAGAGCGTTGTGGCTAAAGGCATCCGCATTCCACTGCGGCATGACGATAATGGCCTGTTTGGGTTTGCCGACTTGTTTCCGTGCCGGGGCCGGGTACCAGCGTGCGTTCACCAGATCGTTTTCCGGATAGGGTGTGCGCACGGGAGAGGTGAAGCGCAGGAACTGTGCCGGCTCCAGCTCGCCCTTCTCCGCCATCTCTTTCAGCCTGGCGTCCTGCGCCAGAGTTTCCGGGCGCACGTTGGTGGGAAATAACTGTGGATGGCGCGCTTCAAGGCGATAATCGGCTGGCGGCTCGTAACCAAAAAAAATGTCGCTTTCACGGACGATGATCTCGTTGAGCGCGATCATCCATTCTTCGGCACTTGCAGGGTCGAGCGGGCTTTGCGGCGCGCTGCCTGCGCCATGAGAGCGCAGAAAATCGTCCAGCCACTCAAAGCCAAACTCTACGGGCCGTACGACCCGGTTCTCATCGCGCGTTGTCAGCGCCGTCTCCCATGCAAACATCCGGCGCGCATACCACTTGCTGAACATACTTCTAGTTTAATCAACCAGAAGCTTAATCAACCAGGACACGCGGTACCCGCGTACCAATGGCGCAAAGCGTTTCATAGGAAATGGTTCCGGTAGCATCGGCGTGCTCACAGGCGGTGATGCGTTCGTCACTCTGCTCGCCAATCAGGACAACCTCATCCCCGATGGCAACATCGGGAATGTCGGTAACATCCAGAATGGTCTGATCCATCGACACACGCCCGGCGATCTGCGCTCTTTTGCCCCGTACAAGAGCAGTGCCGCGATTCGAGAGCAGGCGGTTCAAGCCATCGGCATAGCCCACCGGAATGAGCGCCAACCTGGTCTCCCGCTCAGCCTTAAAGGTCATGTTGTAGCCGGCTGTCTCTCCCGCTTCGATCGTCCGGCAGGACACCACGCGGGTCTTCCATGACAACACGGGCTGCAGCGCATTTTGCAAAGCAGCGCCTGCCTGCTCCGGCGTGAAATGCACAGGGCATCCATAGAGCGCGAGTCCGGGACGCAACATCAGGCGCGCGTCATATTTTCCCGCGAGGGCCGAGAGTATCTGCACGTTCTGCCGGGCCAGCAGGGTCGCGGAGTTGCCTGCGTGAATCCATGTGGGGCGAATGGCGTGTGAGGCGATCCGCTCCAGCGCGGCGACAAAGCGCGCAATCTGCGCCTGCGTTTCATCCGGCTCCAGCACCTCCGGAGCGCTGAAATGGGTCAACACACCCTCCATCTGTATGGGCGACTCGGGTGTGAACCGTGCAAGCAGCGTTCTTAGTGAATCGAGCGAACGCACGCCCTGCCGCGACATGCCGCTGTCGATTTCAAGATGTACCGGAACAGACTGCGGGCCTAAACCTCGTCTGCGCGCCGCATCTGCCAGCAAGTCGAAGTGAAATGGCTCCCATACCTGTGGTGTCAGGCGGTGTTCAATGATGGTCTCCGCCTCACCATTCCACAGGCCGGACATGATGAGAATGCGCGCTTTCGCGCAGACCTTGCGCAGAGCGACGCCTTCTTCTACACAAGTGACACCGAACCACTTCGCACCCGCATCTTCGAGCAATGGGCCGCAGAGCGCAGCGCTATGCCCGTAGGCATTCGCTTTCACGACAGCCATGACGTCGGCATCGTTCGGTGCCGCATTTCGCAGCAGGTTCCAGTTAGCAAGCAGGCGTGAACGGGAGATCTCCGCCCAGACAGGACGATTCTGCATCATCATCATGACAATGCTTTCATCCTAAATTGTCGCGGGACTCGCCACTGCATTGCGATCGGCACAGACGACGATCGACACAGACTATGTCTCCGGGTGCGGTAGTTTCAGGCTGGTGTAATCGCGCCCGATCAGGCTGCACAGCGCCTCAACCACAAGCTCGTGGTCCGCCCGCTGCGGAAGCCCGGAAACGGTCGCGCTGCCGATTACGCCCGCACCGACAACCGCGACGGGAAACGATCCGCCATGAGAAGCATAGTCTGTCGCAGACAGCGCATATTTTTCCGTTAGATTGCTGTTCTTCTTTTGTAGCTCCAATCCGATTGCATAGGAGCTGCGATGGAAGCGCGCCACAACGTTCCCTTTGCGCCGCACCCATTCGACATTGTCCGGAGATGTGCCTGGAAGCGCGCAGTAAAACAGTGGCTGGCCAAAACGGCGCACATCCATCACCACCGCGAGACTTCGATCCAATGCCAGCTCGCGAAGACGCACGCCTAGCTGCCACGCAGTTTCCGAATCAAACCTGGGGAAGCGCAGTTCGTGCTCTTGGATTGCGATGAGTTGCAGGTCATCTTTTCGTTCCATGACATCTCCTGTACTCGCATCCATGGTAATGGTCTTCCTGAAGCTATATCTGTTTTCAGTCGTCAGGTCGTCAGAATGATGGTCTATCGTCATAAGAAAACGCGGTGGAAGAATTTTCTACGTGGTTTCCCGTACCGGGAAACAAGACCCTCTTCGGGAAACCGAGAAATGCTCCAACCGATTTCCGGGTCCGGATTGCAAAAGCCGGGACGCATGATGCCGTTAGGAGGCGTCTGCATGCAATCCCGCCGAAGTCACATACTGGCCCATTTCGGCAGCCTTGTTTTATTGTTGCTGCTCTGCCTGATCTTCTTTTTTCCGTTTGGTTGAAGCAGTGGAACGGCGCTTGCCGCTTAAAGACCGCTACTCATCGCTCCGTCCGCAATCCTTTCCATAGGCCTGCTCGTCCGAACAGCTTCGGAAGCCGCGTCGTCGCATGAGCGTGCCTGGCGAATGGCCTGTGCCAGCGTTGTCGCTACGGCATCCGGACCTGACGCCCCGAAACGCTCGCGCAGCGTTTCACTGTCTCCGGTCGAGCCCCAAAGCGCAATCAGAACACGGTTGTCCGGTAAATGCTGGCGCACTCGCTGGCATAGATTGCGGGCATGCACAAAGGCAAAGGGTGGCAGAGCGGAGATACAGATCGTGGTGCTTCGTTCTTCTGCCACCCGTCCAAGGATCTCAGCCGTGAGCGCGGCGAGCGGCAGAAGCATCGTCTTGTGTCCGCGTTGTTCCAGCAATTGCGCCAGCATGGTGGCCGCAATCTCATCGGCCTGATCGTTTGCTGGAATACAGATAACGGGACACGCTCTCTCCACGGACATTTCTATATCCGCGACGGAATCGGGCAGCGGCGAATGGTAATCCGTCAGCTCAGCAATCAGCTCCGCGGCGCTTTGGAAGAGAAAGGTGCTGCGCGTATCGTCAAGAAAACCTTTATGCCGGTCTTGTTCGGCAAGACTCAGCGCAGGCAAAACAACGCCGTCATAGAGATCGACCAGCCTGTGGCCTTCGAGAAATTTATCGGCAATGTGGTGAGCTTCAGTCTGGTCCATTGCCAGAAGACGCTCGTAAAAATGAGCTTCTGGAGCCAGCTCCGCCTCGTCACCGAGGAGGATATGCAGGAAAGACATTTGCGGCACATAGCGTCCCATGACGATAAGGCAGACGGTGAGGGGCGTGGAAAGAATCAGTCCCGGCAAACCCCAGAGAAGCGTCCAGACCATGGCCGTTGTAACCAATGCCAGCGCGGAAATTCCCGTATGGCTGCCATACAGCCAGGGCTCGATGAAGTTGCTTACCGCAATTTCGAGCACGATGAACAGCAACAGGACAAGGATCGGCGGCCACCACCCGGGAAAAACGGCGAATGCGAAGAAGATCGGCAGACCGCCACCGATGATCATGCCCGCATATGGCACCATACGCAAAATGCCGAGCAGCACACCCCAGAGTGTTGCATTGGGCACATGCAGCAGGAACAGGCCAATGCCGAAGACTGCGCCATAGCTGGCATTCACCAGCACATTCATGAGCAGATAGCTGCTGATGCGTTGGGCCGCGTCATTCAGCGCCTGAGTCATCACATTCAGGCGTCCCATGCCTGCCAGCAGCAGCAGCCGGTTTCGTAGATCTTCCCGCTTGATCAGCATGTAAATGGTAAAAATCACCACCACGCCGAGCATTCCCAGCGGTTTGATAATGGGCTTCAGTAGCTGCTGCGCGTAGGCGCGGTCGCTGATGGGCGGCTGCACCAAAACCACCTGCGCGGGGTTTGGGTTCGCTGACGCCTTCTGCTCAACTGCCCGAGGACGCCGGCTACTGCGCGATTTGTCCAATTCCACAGGCGGAGGCAGCGGTTGCGGCGCCGGTATTCCTGACAGGTCCTGACTTAGGCTTTTGACTCCTATAAGGGCGTTCCCCAGCGGACCGGAGGTTGGAACGTGGACCGACGCCAGTTTGTCATGAATATTCTGACGGTATTCCGGCAGAGCGCTGGCCACATTCAGCAGTTGCCAGGCTACGACCCAGCCCACGACTCCAATGAACGAAAACGCCAGCAACACAACCAGAATCATGGCGGGCATTCGCCGGAGACGCAGCCGTTCCAGCTTCATGACCGCCGGAGCCAGCAGAAAGTTGAGCGTAAGCGCCATGGCGAAGGGTATGAGCAGATCGCGGGCAAAATATAGCACTAGCAGAACGACCCCAAGCATCAGCACGGGTTCATTGCTGAGCAATCCGCGTTTGTTTCTGTTGATGGGGCCGGTGGCGCGTTCAAAACCGTTCATACCTTATACCTGCGTGTAGAAGTTCCTTGATTAAAGACCGCTGGCGGCCGTGGCGCAACATTTCATTCTGATGCACAAATCCCCGGGAATCGAGTGGACACGATCGGAACTAATCGTCAGAATCATGCGTATTGGCTGCTAGCAGAAATCAAGGGAGTTAGTCATGTCCACAACGCCATGGGTTGCCGGAGGCCTTACCGATGAACAGCGAGCAGTCTTCTATGCTCAAATGTCGGTCGTACAAAAAGATGAAGTCGTTGGCGTGCTGCTGGCCTTGTTTCTCGGCACCTTTGGAGCGCACCACTTCTACTTGCGGCGCAATGGTCTGGGCATTTTGTATGTACTGTTCTGCTGGACGGGAATTCCCACGATTGCCAGCTTTATCGAGTGTTTCCTCATGCCCGGACGCGTGCGACTCTTCAACGCCGAGCAGGCGTCGATTCTGGCGGCGAATTTGCGCGTTGCCATGCCCGGCGCGGCGAGCATAGTAGGTTTGCCGGTAAGCCCCCTGGTCGCCACTGCGACTTGCTCTTCCTGCGGAACGCCGCTGGTGGCAGGCGTAAAATTCTGCAGCCGCTGCGGCTCTCCCGTATAGACTAACGCGGCGCGAGGCCGGGCTCGATTGAGTTCCCGATGGAGTTAAGGATAAAATCGGCCCGCGTCTGGACCGCAGCAGGCGGGATTTCCACGAGTTCGTAACCGTATTCGGTGTAGACCTCTTGGTTCACCCGGAATGCACCCATCGCTTCTTCAAATGTCTGCTTTCGCTCCGAGTCAGTCGAGTAAATCTCCTGCCAAGGAGGCGCCAGGAAAACTTTCCGGTTGTAGCGATGTGTTTGCGCCTGGAAGTATGCCGCTTCAGAAAGCCGGAAATGGTTGATGCGGGCGTGGGTTAATGTGTCGAGAATGCCACGGTCAAAAAATGTCACCTGCTCCGTGCCCGCATGCGCCAGATAATCGTCCACTGACTTCTGCATCATGAGCGATGCATAACGCGCTGTATTCAGCCATGGAACGGCATCTCCACCGCTACTCACTTGCTCCTGAATGATCTGGCGCGCAGCTTCGGGAACACAGGCGAAACCGCGCCGCGCCAGCTCACAAAGGATGGCTGTCTTGCCAGCACCCGGACCGCCTGTGATGACATACAGGCGGCTGGTCGATTGCTGATTCAGTGGACTGGACAATGCTTTTATCGGCGCCGAAGGCGCGTGTGCCGGTGCGGGCGTACTTACATGTTGGTGTGTCCGGCCCGCATTTCCTCGTTGAAGGTTGGCTTGGTCGTGTCGAGCGCAGCATGCATCTTTGCGTTGTATTCCTCGGCGCGCGCCAGCAGTGACGGCGTCGCAGCCGCATAGTCATCAGTGAGCGCCAGTATCCCCTGCTTTGAGAGATCGGCTGCCATGCGCGTCAGCTCCTCCGGCGTGGTGTTTAGATATTGCGCGTCACGCGGATCGGCGATCCAGACGGGCTGCCCATTACCCAGCACATGGGAAAGCCAGTAAACCTTCAGCTCCAGAAACTCGAGACGGCTCGCATCGTCGGTATCGGTGAAGAAGAACTTCTTCTGCCAGCGGCTGTAATACCGTGTGGTTACAGGAACAGGCTGGCGGTTGCCGCTCTTCAGCAACTCAAGCTGACCCTGATCGAAGGTCTTGCGGATCGCGTTGTAGATGAACGTCTCCGCATAGGGTTGCTCGGGTGCGGGTACGATCTCGGCAAATGTAACCGTCATGCTTGCCGCGATCTTCGTATGCAGCGGTGAATCCGTGCCATCTTCCAAGTGGGCTACGCCGTGGACGATATAGGTGTCGGCGCCGGAGGTGGACCGGTGAAACGGCCACGCAAACTGGTTAAAGCTGACGGGCAGACCGGCCAGAGTTACATATGCATCCGGACGGGGATTGCGCAGACGCTTGGCCGCTTCGCGCAGATGTGTCGTCATCTCCGGAAGCAGTTCAGGCTTCTGGAAGTTGAAGGCGTCGCTTAACTCCAATTGCAGAGTCTTTGCGGGCAGTGCGTCGGGCGTAAGCGCCAGCTTGAACCTGGCTGTCGGCCGCTGGTTGAAGTCGGTGCCTGCCTCGGCGGAAAGAACGGTCAATCCAGCGTCGTGGGCGGCTTTGCCCAGCATGGCTGTCAGTGCTGTTTCGAGATTCGTACTCATCACCCTCTATTTTACTGACTCAGAGCGCGATTGGCGACGTGCGACGTAACTTCCCGGACAAGCGAAACGTCTGCGAAGCCGATTAAAACTCGCGCAGAGCGCGATCGATGGACAGCTTTTCCGCGGTCAGCCGGATTACGGCTGCGCTATCGCTTCGGCGTTCGGCCTCGGCAATGGCGGCGCGCAAATCGCGCTGACAGCGCTCAAGGTGCCGGTGGCGCAGTGTGTCGAGCGCCGCCGTCACATGCTCGACGCCGACTGGCTCGGATTCCGCCAGTAAGACCTGCGCCAGCAGGCTGTGCTCGAGAGGATCGTTGACTGCGTCGATGGGGTCGGCGGAGCCGCGATGCCGCAGCTGCTTGAGGATCGAGGCTACGGTCAATCCTTCAAAGTGCGCCTCATTTGCATCGAATCCCGCGATAGCAGCCTGACAGGCCGAGTGCGAAGGGGCTTCGGCCAACGCGCGCAACAAAACCCGCTCAGCCTCGCTGAAAGCAGGCATTGCATGCGCCAGCGAATCGCGCCGTTTTGCGGCAGCCTGTTTCAGCTCTTCCCGCACCAGCGCCGAATCGATGCCGATCTTCTGTGCGGCGTCAGCGGCGAATTCGTCGCGCGTAATACGATTCGGCATGCGCTTGATATGCGGCAGCAGAAAGTTCAGCGCCTTCACTTTCGCATCCGCAGTGGTGGGAGGAAAGAGCTGTCGGGCGCGCTCGATCAGATAATCCGTATGACGCCTGGCTCCGCGCAGGGCGGCGAGATATGCTGGTGTGCCCTGCTCGCGGATGTAGCGGTCAGGGTCGAGTCCACCTTCGAGTGTAATCACGCGCACCTCGAAGCCTTCCTCTGTCAGTAACGCAATCGACTTCTCCGCCGCATTCGCGCCAGCGGTATCGGGGTCGAAGTTCACGATGATGCGTGTGGTGTAGCGCGACAGCAGTCGCACCTGCGCCTCGGTAAAAGCCGTTCCGCTGGTGGCGATGACGTTCTTTACTCCGGCGAGATACACCGAAATACAGTCCATCTGCCCTTCGACCAGTACGGCGAAGCCTGTTTCTCGGATCGCTTGGCGCGCCTTGTCGAGATTGAACAGAACGTTGCCCTTCGAATAGAGCGGCGTCTCGGGCGAGTTGATGTATTTCGGCCCGGCTTTTTCTCCGGCTTCGAGCGCTCGCGCCGTAAAGGCGATTACGCGTCCTGATTCATTCGCAATGGGAAAGGTCACTCGCTTACGAAAACGCGAATAGAGCGGTCCCGGCTTGCCATCTTCCTGTTCCTTGAAGGAGAAGAGGCCCGAAAGCCGCAGTGTCTCCGGATCGGCGACCGATTGCAGCCGTTCGCGCAGCGCGTGAAACGAATCGGGAGCGTAGCCGATGCGAAACTTCTGCCACTCCTCGGGCTTCAGCCCGCGGCCCGAGAGATATTCGCGCGCCAATGCTCCTTCGGGAGAGCGGAGCTGTTCTTCGAACCATGTCGTCGCCAGCTCGTGCAGCTCCAATAACTTCGCGCGTTGTCGACCTTCCTGCGCTTCTTCTTCCGACGAAAACTCGCGCTTCGGCAGCGGAATGCCGCACTTTTGCGCGACAAAACGGACGGATTCCGGAAAGCTGACGTTTTCTATTTTCTGGATGAACGAAAACACGTCCCCTTTTTCGTGGCACCCGAAGCAGTGAAAGAACTGCCTCGTGGCATGAACGGAAAACGAGGGCGATTTTTCCTTGTGGAACGGACACAACCCGTTGAAGTTCTGCGCGCCGGCCTTTTTCAGGCGCACATAGTCGCCAATGATCTTGACGATATCGGCCTGTTGCTTGACGAGCTGTGCGAAGTCGGACGCCACGATGCGCTCAAACCAGGGAGACGACGAACGAAGTCGCGATCGGTTCCGGCACGTTGACTTCCTTCCGAACCGGGGTAGCTCCCCTCCCCGGTCTTAGTGGGGTCTTTCTATTGTTTTCAATGATTTAGGAGGGGATCATCCCCTGATATCCCATTGATTCGAAAGACTTTAACGTTATTATAGTGTTTTCAACAACTTAGCGGGGGGTCCTAGTATCTCAGAGACCCGATACCGGGATTCGCATTCCCTAACTGCTCCCTATTTCAAGGATACCAAGTTTAGCGAAATAGTACGCCAAAACATCTGGCCTATAACTCGTTTCATTTGAAGTGTTTATAAAATGTGCGCCTCCAAAGGGGCTTGACAACATTTCGGAGGACCGTCGTCCTCCTCTTTACCGTGCGACAGTGGGTTGCTTCTCCTTGCCCAGGCGCATGTTGATCCCCACGATTGGACCGTAGACATTGATTCCGAAATCCTCGTATTTCGGTTCAGACAGATAGAAGTTCGAGACGTGCATATACGTCATTCCGGCTGAAATGCTGTACCGAGGATTGAAGTTATATCGCGCTCCGCTGCCCATCATGAGAGTGAAGGTCAGGTCCTGTCCCTGCGCATAGAGCACTCCGTCCGGGCCTTTCGCGTTGATATTTCCGACGCCGCCCCTCGCATCAAAGTAAGGCACGATCCTCCAATTACGCTGGATAAAATTGCGCCGAATACCGTAGTTGAAAGCGAGATACCGCGTTTCAGGCCCTCTCGGAATCGCGGTATAGGCGCCGCTGAATGTAAAGTCGGTGTTGCCGCGTAGAAACCCCCAACCCCATATGTTGTCGATGTGCCATCGGATAGAAGCGATATTGGGCACGAGAGTGTAATGAAGCGGCCATTGCGTATAGGGGCTGTTTACGAGAAAGTCGAAGACGAACGGAATATTGTTGGGGAGCCATCCTGTCTCGAGGGAAAATTCGAGCTTGTTCCTGTAGTAGATGGCTCGGTTGAAATCATCCGATTTAGAGTTCCGTAAAGTCTGGACTGGAGGTGGGCTTGTCGAATCCTGGCCAGGTACGGGATGAGAAAGCAATGCCAGTATGAGCGCCACCGACACGAAATTTCTCATGAAGCTACCATGGGGTCAGAACTAAGCAGATTAGCCCTTCAGGCATGGTTTAGGCGACCCCTCAATCAACTATTTCTAAGATTTTGACCGGGAGGATGCGGCTTCGGCTGAATCGAAGATGGCGACAACCTGATCCGGCGTCATCCCCCGCTCGCGCAGGGCGCGCAACGAAAGCGCATCATGCCGCTTCGCCAGACGCAGGCCGCGAGCATCGTGCATCAGCGGACAGTGATACCACAGGGGCGGCTCAAGGCCGAGCGCACGATGGACCAGAATTTGCCTCGCAGTCGAACGAAGGAGATCGGCGCCACGCACGACTTCCGTGATGCGCATCGCTGCATCATCGACCACGACAGCGAGTTGATAGGCGGGAACGTCATCCCGCCGCCAGACCAGAAAATCGCCGAAGTCGCGTCCCGCGATGAACTGTTGTGGGCCAAAATGCCCGTCATGGAATGAAATCACCTGACCGTCGGGAACCCGAAAGCGCCAGTTCACGCCCGCCGGCGATTCTGGCACGACGATGTCACCGCCGATCGGGCGGCAGGTCCCCGGATACAGGGGCTCGTCTTCCTCATCGTGCGGAGCCTGTGCGCTGCGCGCCAGATCCTTGCGCGAACAGCGGCAGGGATAGACGAATTGTGTCTGAACCAGCCTGCTCCATGCTTCCAGATAAAATTGCCGCCGCCGGCTCTGCTCGTACGGAGCATAAAGGCCGCCACCTGAACCAGTCACGTCCGGGCCTTCCTGCCAGCGAATCCCCAGCCAGCGCAGGTCGTCGAGCATGGCCACGGCATACTCCGGCTTCGACCGCTGCGGATCCAGATCTTCGTTGCGCATGACGAGCACACCGTCGGCCTCGCGTGCCCGCTGATATGCCGTCCAAAAGGTTCGCGCATGGCCCAGATGCAGATAGCCAGTTGGGGAAGGCGCAAGACGGCCGCGATAGGAAGATGTCACGGGCTTAGTCTAGCGAATGCGGATGGAAGGCACATGTAGTGCTGCGGTCTCAGCTCTCCGGTTCCCGCAGGAGAGTCAGCAAATCAGTGACAGAGCTGTCGTCTACTTTTTTTTAATTCCTGGTGTCGTTTATCTTCCGCAAATTTCGATTGTCAAGGATAAGAAACACATGATCCTGCACGTACGACCAATTTGAGTTTGTAATATGTTCAAATTCTGCTTTTTCGCCATCGCTGCTCTAGCTGGATGCGGGCTCTCGGCATCGCAGGCTCAACAGATTCAGGTTCCCATGTCACCCGAGCGTTTCGACACCGGTATCTCCAAAACGGGCGCCTCTGCGGAGACGATCCAATTCGGAGAATTTCTTGGCCGGCGCGCGGTCTTCCTTCCCTCTGGGCTGCTGACAGTGAAAGGGGCAAGCTTCCGCGACGGCGTTGTGGAAGCGGATTTGGCAAGCAAGCCAGGCGGCTTGTTTATAGGAATTGCCTTCAGGATGGAATCAGAAGCAAATTTGGAAATGATCTACCTGAGGCCGGGCGCTTCGGACACCATCGAAGCCATGCAGTACACCCCGCGACTGAAGGGGGACGCCATTTGGCAACTGCTCAATTCGAGCCACGAGAAAGCCAGCGCACATATCCCCGGAAACCAGTGGATGCATATGAAGCTCCTTGTCACCGGTCGAACGTGCGAGGTCTTTCTGAACGAAAGCAAGGTTCCTACGTTGACTGTGACCAATTTGCGGAGGGGAGACAGTGAAGGGGGAATTGGCTTATGGTCTTTGGGCGGCGGATATTTCACTAACCTGAGCTACCAGCCTCTTCCCGACCGGAAGCCATTGCCAGACCTACCGCCATTCAAACAGGCAGGCCTCCTGTCCGATTGGGAGCTGTCGCCCGCATTTGACGCGGGCGACGTTGACGCCAGTACGTACCCGGCTTCCATCAATCAATGGGAAAAGGTGCATGCGGAGGATCCAGGATTCGTTTTGGTAAATCGGTACCGAACCAGTCCTGCGATGTTTCCTATGCCCTCCCGCGAAGACATGCAAAAAGGACGGGTCAAAGGCGCTAAAGTCGTATTCGCTCGCACTCAAATCTCATCTGTGAAGGGGAGTGAAAAAATTCTCAAAATCGGCTACAGCGACGACATCGTGGTCTACCTGAACCGAAAGCCGATTTTCTCGGGGAAGAATGCCCTGTC